>JBDQGY010000132.1:0-12025 GCA_040265175.1 Nannocystaceae bacterium | reverse complement strand
GCTGTGCGCCTTGAGATACGCCGGGATCGCCCCGACCACCTCGCCGGCACATCGCGCGATGACATAACGAGCGTGCCAGCCGCTCCCGCCCCCCACAGACCCCGAAGACTCCAGGGCTCGCAAAAACCCAAACTCCGTGAATGGTGAGGACCCATGATCCAGCGCGTCCCATTCTGCGGGGTTCACGCCGGTGAGATCCTCAGCGATGTCCACGGTCAGATCCACCCGCAGCGGGTCTAAGCTGTTTTCCTCTGCGAAGCAACACCGTCCGCCCGCCGCATCGTGCGCAAACTATGAAAATTGACCAGGTGGTGGCTACACTTTCCTTGGACCCTCGGCATGAGCCAAGACTTCGAAAATGACCCCCAACGTGGTGTCGCGCTCCGTTCGCGCACCGAGAAAAAAATCACCCGCCCGCGCATGTACCGCGTGCTCATCCACAACGATGACTACACGCCGCAGGACTTTGTCGTGCGGCTGCTGGAAACGGTTTTTCACATGACGACCAGCCGCGCCACCGCGGTCATGCTGCACATCCACAACAACGGCGTCGGCGTCGCCGGCGTGTTCACCCACGAGATCGCCGAAACCAAAGTCGCGCAGGTGCACATGGCCGCGCGCAAGAACGAGAGCCCGCTCATCGCAACCATTGAGCCAGAGGAGGAACCCGATGCTGAGTCCTGAATTAAAACGAAGCCTCGACCGCGCGATCACGGACACTCGGAGACGGCGACATGAGTTCATCACCCTTGAGCACCTCTTGTACGCTCTGATCGACGACCCGAGCGCCAAGCAGGTGCTGCTCGGTTGCGGCGCCGACATCGAGGCCCTCCGCCACGACCTCGAGACCTTCCTCGACGAGACCATGGCACAAGTCCCCGACGAGGAGGACGTGCGCCAGACCATCGCCGTCGGCCGCGTGCTCCAACGCGCCGTGCTGCACGTGCAGGGCGCAGGAAAGCCGGAGGTCACGGGTGCGAACCTTCTCGTCTCCTTGTTCGCGGAGGACGAAAGCTTCGCTGTCTACCTGCTCCTCAAGCAGAAAATCCGACGTAGCGACATCACCTTGTACATCTCCCACGGGATCGGCAAGAATCAAAAGGGCGCGCCCAAGCGAGCACCGGGGGTCGAGACAGACGACGACAACGACGCCGCGCCCGACGATCCACTCTCCGCCTACTGCGTCGACCTGCTCGCGAAGGCCGCCAAAGGCAATATTGATACGCTCGTCGGCCGTGATGACGAGGTCACCCGCGCCGTTCAAATCCTCTGTCGCCGGCGCAAAAACAACCCCGTGCTCGTGGGCGAACCTGGCGTCGGAAAGACGGCCATCGTCGAGGGGCTCGCGCTGCGGATCCACGAGGGGAAGGTGCCCTCGGCGTTGACCGACGCCAAGATCTACGGCCTCGACATGGGCTCACTCCTCGCTGGGACCAAGTTTCGAGGCCAATTCGAAGAGCGGGTCAAAGCGGTCGTCGACGCGATTTTGGAGGAGGAGAACGCGATTTTGTTTATCGACGAGATCCACACAGTGGTCGGAGCCGGCGCCACCTCCGGGGGATCGATGGACGCGAGCAACCTCCTGAAACCCAAGCTCAACTCGGGCGAGCTGCGCTGCATCGGCGCCACAACCTTTAAAGAGTTCAAGACCTCATTTGAGAAGGACCCCGCGCTGGCTCGACGGTTCCAAAAGCTCGAGGTCATCGAGCCGTCCATCGAAGAGTCCATCATGATCCTGCAGGGGCTCAAACCGCTCTACGAAGAGCATCACACCGTGGAGTACACCCACGCCGCTATCGAGCAGTGCGTTCGACTCGCGCACAAACACCTGCGAGACCGCCGGCTCCCCGACAGCGCCATCGACGTCCTCGACGAGACGGGCGCGGCGATACGCCTGCGTGAAGATGACCTCCCCTCCCCTGATTCCAACGGCGACGCCCCAAGCGCCCAGGGACCCGCGTCCAACGAGAACGACGCCTCCCAGACCGACGACGATGCTGGCGATCCATCGACCGAAGACGAGCAGGCCACCGCAAAAGCCTTGAAGCCGAGCGAGGCCGAACTCGAAGAGCAAGCGAAGGGGGAGCACGCCACCGCGCTCGTGGAGACCGGGGGACCCGCCGAGGATGACGTCGCCCCGGTGATCATCGACGTCACCGACGTGGAGACGGTGATCGCCCGCATGGCGCGGATCCCTGCAAAGACGGTGTCTTCCGATGACAAGCACGTCCTGAGAGATCTTGAAGAGGGGCTGCTGCAGGTGGTGTTCGGGCAAGATGACGCCGTCTCCACCGCCGCCGCCGCCATCAAGCGCGCCCGCGCCGGGCTCGCCCGCGCCGACAAGCCCATCGGCTGTTTCTTGTTCGCAGGCCCCACCGGGGTCGGCAAGACCGAGCTCGCCAAGCAGCTCGGACGGTTGATGGGGATGCCCTTCTTGCGCTTTGACATGTCCGAGTACATGGAGAAGCACAGCGTCAGTCGACTGATCGGTGCGCCCCCCGGCTACGTGGGCTTCGATCAAGGTGGACTGCTCACGGACGCGGTGTCCAAAAGCCCGCACTCGGTCGTACTGCTCGATGAGATCGAGAAGGCCCACCCGGATATCTTCTCGGTGCTCTTGCAGATCATGGACAACGCGACGCTCACCGACACGAGCGGCCGCAAGACCGACTTCCGCAACGTCATCTTGATCATGACGAGCAACGCGGGAGCGTTCGAGATGACGACGCGAAAGCTCGGCTTTGGAGCCGGCGAGGAATCGGACACCTCCGGCGCGAACAAGGCGCTCGAGCGTGTGTTCAGCCCAGAGTTCCGCAATCGACTCGACAAGACCATCACCTTCGCGCACCTCCCACAGCCCGTCATTAATCTGGTGGCAGACAAGATGATGCGCGAGCTTGAAATCCAACTCGCCGAGCGAGATGTCCGCCTCACCTACACCGACGCAGCGCGGGACTGGATCGCGCTCGAAGGCTACGACAAGAAGTTTGGCGCGCGCCCCATGGCCCGCGCCATCGACGAGCACATCAAGTCCAAGCTCATCGACGAGCTTCTCTTTGGCGCCCTCGAGCACGGGGGTTCGGTCCATGTCGACCTCGCCAAGGACGGCGGGGTCCTCACCTTCGAATTCGAAGCCCTCGAGCCCGCGTAGCGGGCTTGGGCGGGCTCATCCTCACTCCTCTGCACCCGCGATTTTCGCACCCCAGGGCGGATGGAGACAGGTGATGCCGCCTCTTGGCCGCAACCTGGGGTACCTTCCACTCTATTCAGGACCTGTCCCAGCCGCCGCCGATGCGCCCAGGCCTCGCCTACCTCGGGATATTCTTGCTCGCGGGCGCGACCCTCATCTTGGAGATCTTGCTGACCCGCATCGTCAGCGTGGTCGCTTGGTATCACCTCGCCTTTTTCGTGATCTCGCTGTCCATGCTGGGCATGACGGCCGGCGCGGTGGCGGTGTTCGTTTGGAGCAGCACCCGTCCGCTCCATCAGCGGTTGGTGCGGGCGACGCTAGGATTCTCGGTCAGCAGCCCTCTCGTCTTGTGGCTGGTGATGTCTATCCCGCTCATGCCGGTTCGGTCCGCGGTCGATCTCGCAGGACTCGTCTTGTGGGGGGGCCTGCTCGCGGTCCCCTTCGGTTTCGCGGGAGTCACCCTCACGCTCGCCCTCACGCGCGCCCCTCTCCCTCCTTCGCGCGCGTACGGAGCGGACCTTATCGGGGCCGCCTGTGGATGCGCCGCGGTGATCGTGCTCCTCGATCATATGGACGCCGCCACGGGTGCCATCATCGCGGCGGTTCTCGGGAGCACGGCTGCCGCCCTGTTCTCCAGTGCGGCGCGCGTGCCGGCGCGCTCGTCCTGGGTCCTTTGTGCAGTCTTGACCCTCTGCGCCATCGGCAACGCCCTTAGCCCTGTCCCTCCGCTGCGACCTGGCTGGGTCAAGGGCATGCGTGAAGACCCCGCGGCCTTCGCCTTTGTCCGATGGAACACCCACTCCCGAATCACCGTAAGCCACGCTGTCCCGATCCCTCCCATGGTCTGGGCGAGGGGCCGCAATGCCCCTCCCGAGCTCTTTACACCGATCGTACAGCGCCAAATCCTCATCGATGGTGCTGCGGCCACGTTCCTCACGGCCGAGGGGAGCGAGCTCGAAAAACACGCGTGGATCGATTGGGACATCAGCTCCTTCGCCCATCGTCTTCGACCGACGGGTCCCACCGCCGTGATCGGTGTCGGCGGAGGACGGGACATTATCGCGGCTGCGCGAACCGGACATCAGCCCATCGTCGGCCTCGAACTCAACAAAGACATCGTCGCGCTCCACCGCGGACCCCTGCGATCCGAAGGGGAGATCCTCGATATTCCAGGCGTCGAACTCCACGCCGCCGAGGCGAGACGATTCCTCACAGACGACTCGCGCAGCTACTCTGTCATCGCGATGTCGTTGATCGACACGTGGGCCTCCACAGGCGCCGGCGCCTACAGCCTCTCGGAGAGCGGGCTGTACACCGTGGACGCGTGGAAGACGTTTCTCGGCCGCCTCGAACCAGATGGCATTTTCACCGTCTCACGCTGGTACCTTCCGACGGCGCCGGGAGAGACCGCGCGCATGCTCGTGTTGGCGTTCGAGACCCTGTATCAGCTCGGCGTTAAGGATCCTCGGGCACACCTCATCCTGCTGCAAAATGAAGCGGTCGCCACCCTCCTCGTCTCGCCCCGGCCTTTCTCCAATCGCGACCTCGACACCATGCAAACCGGCGCGGTGCAGCTCGGATTCAACATGATCGCGACGCCGCGCAAACCCCCTTCGGGCGGCCTCCTCGCGACCATGTGGAGCCTTCCAGACGCTCCGGCGCTGCGCTCGTGGAGCGCGAGTCAATCCCTGGACCTCACCGCCCCCACCGACGATCGTCCGTTCTTTTTTCAGATGCTCAAGCCCTCCACATGGTTGGCGCAGCGCGATCATTTTGAATCCATGGACCTCCCAATCCTCGGGAATCTCCACGCGACCCAGACCCTCGTCTGGGCCACGCTCGTGTCGCTCTTCCTCGCCACGCTAGGCATCTTCGCGCCGCTCGCCCTGCGGGCGCGCGTGTCCAACAACCCCCAGGCTCAACCGCAGGGCCTGCGAGCCGCGGGCCTGTACTTCGCGCTCATCGGCACGGGCTTTATGTTCGTGGAGATCGGTCTGTTGTCCCGCCTCGATGTTCTCCTCGGTGATCCCGTGCGCGCGCTCGCCGTGCTACTCGGCGGCATCATCCTGGGCGCAGGTGTCGGCAGCCTGAGCAGCGAGCGCTTCGAGCTCAAGGCCAACGACAAGAGCAGCTGGCTCTTTCCCCTCATCCCTGTCACCGCCATCGTCGCCGCGATCCTCGCGAGCAACGTCGTCGGCGCAGAGCTTGACGACGGCGGCGCCTTCACGCGAAATCTCGCCGCCCTCTCGCTGGTTTTCTTCCCTGGCGCAGGAATGGGCATTTGTTTCCCTATCGGGCTGCGACTCGCGCGCGCCCACGGTGGGAGCGACTCCATCGGTCCGTGGCTTTGGGGCATCAACGGCGCCACTGGTGTCTGCGCGAGCAGCCTCGCCCTCGGCGCGACGATGGTGTGGGGCATCTCGACCACGCTGTGGATCGGCGGGCTATGCTACGCCCTGTTGCTCGTGCCTGCGCGTCAGTTGAATCGACGCGCCCCGCGAGACGAGGACGGCGAAGGTCACGGGGTCGTCACCGACTAGAACTTGCGGGACGAGGTGGCCTTCTGAAAGAGCTTGCCCTTCTCCGTCGTGCAAGACCAGCTCCCAAGAAATATCTTCGCGCGCTTGCACGTGACGACAACGCTCCCAAGACTCGTCTCCCACTCGTAGCGACGCTGCGTGATGTCCGTTCGCACGCTGGTTGGTCGGCTCTCGTCGCTTCCACGGCGGTGACTCTTCACGCCGACCACGATGCACGAGCTGTCAAGATCGCAAGCGTGAGAGCGCGAGAGCTCCTCTGTATCAGCTTGCGGACGAGAGTTTTGAAACCCTTGATAGCCGACGAACAACGCCACCGCGAGGAGTATGTAAGAGCCGATGCTGCGAAGATCTTTCATGCGAATCTGTCTGGAGCCATCGCTTCCGTCGAAACGATACCCCAGACCGGTCCGTTCTTCCATGATCGAACCAGCCAACTCGTCACGAGTCGGTCTGCACGTGCGCACCAAGGATTGTAACGAGACACCTCGCGGGAATTGACGCGAACAACGGATTTACTCCACGCCTAGGGTGCTCAGGTCCGCCACTCCTGGTACGCTGTCGTGGTGTGGACGCCACCTGAGCGGATAAAACACGCCGTCGAGGAGACTCGATGGCCCGACCACGCGACCGCAAAAGCAAGTTTACTCTTCTCTCCTGTCGACGTCGGCGCGGTCTCACTCACGAGTCGAACCTGGGTTCCCGCGATGGTCCCCTGGCGCGCCACCGAAGACGGCGCGGTCACGGAGGATGTTCGCGCCTGGTATTCCCGCTTCGCCCAAGGCAAACCCGGCGCCCTCGTCGTTGAGGCGACGGGCATTCGCGACATCGCGAGTGGACCGCTGCTCCGGATCGGCAGCGATTCTTTCCTCCCCGGCTTGACCTCGCTTCGCCGAGACGTTGAGCGTGCCAGCGGGGGACAGACCCGCCTCTTCATTCAGCTGATTGACTTCTTGGCCGTCAAACGCAGGCCCGATCCCGACAAGTTCTTCGCCCGCTTTTGGCGACCGACCGCGACGGAGCGCGCGCGCCTCGCCGGGCACGTCGCCGATCCGGCCTGGACCAACGCGCCGGAGGAGGAGTTGCGCACCTTCCTCGCCGCCCAGCCAGCCGCGGTCCAAGACGAGGTCCTTGAGCCCCGCGCGCGCCGTGATCTACGCTTTGGATACCGCGAGCAGGTCGACGACCTTCACCTCCCCCACATCGAGGCCCTACCTCGCCAGCTTCCGCGACTCTTTGCAGACGCCGCGGTGCGGGCCCAACAGGCTGGGTTTGACGGTGTAGAGCTACACTTCGCCCACGCCTACACCATGGCGAGCTTCCTCTCCAAGACCAACCAGCGTAGCGACGGCTACGGCGGCTCCTTGCGAGGTCGCTTGCGCCTGCCTCTTGAGGTGGTCGCCGCGGTGCGGGACGCCGTCGGGGCCAAGTTCACCCTCGGATGTAGGATGCTCGGAGACGAGGTCATCGCCGGCGGCACCGCGCTTGAAGAGGCGAGTGAAATCGCGGCGACGTTGGCGGACGGCGGCCTCGATTTTGTCAGCGTCTCCAAGGGCGGTAAGTTTGATGATGCGAAGATGCCGAAGGTCGGGCAAGCGGTGTATCCCTACACCGGACCGAGCGGATATGAGTGCATGCCCACGGTCTACAGCGATGCGACCGGGCCCTTTGGACGCAACGTGACCCTCGCGGGCCAAATCCGCCGCACCATACGAGCGCGGGGGCTGACCGTCCCGGTGGTCACGGCGGGGGGCATCCACAGCTTCGAGCAGGCGGAGAAGATCTTGCGCGACGAGGACGCAGACATCATCGGTGCGGCGCGGCAGTCCCTCGCCGATCCTGACTGGTTCGAGAAAATCCGCACGGGCCACGGGCACGAGATCCGCCGCTGTAAGTTCACCAACTACTGCGAGGCTCTCGACAATCGACACCTGCAGGTCACCTGCCAGCTTTGGGACCGAGAGGGTCTCGACGCCCCGGACGTCCGCCTAAGCCACGACAACAAGCGCCGCCTCGTCGCGCCGGATTGGCGCACGCCCGCTGCGCCTCGAGACCCGCTCCCGTAGCCGCGCTTGCGGCTCACATGAGCACGCCGCGCTCATCGGGTCGCAGCATGGGCGGGACTTCCGTCTCACCAAGACGCTGCTGCAAATTCACTTGGATGGTCCGCGACAGCGCGGAGAGCGGCAGCGCGGGCCAATTCATCGTGAATGGATCTTCCAACACTCGCCCAACTTCACCGATGAGCGAGAACCCGGTACACACCACCACAGTCGTGGGGATGGTGAGCCAGCCCATCTCTTCCATGATGCAGATGGGGAGCATCGCCGAGTACAGCCACACGAGACGGCTAGCGACGTAGCCATAGCCCCCCGGGAAGGGCGTGTTTTTGATGCGCTCGCAGCCACCTTGAATTGCCAGGAGTTCTTGGACCGTGCGATCGAAGGACTGCAAGCGAAGCTCGTCCAGCGCGCCCTCATTCGCGAGGCCCGTGAGCTCGTCTTGATGACGCTGGAGCAGCGCGTGCGTGATGCTCGATTGCCCCTCAAGCGCTGCGCGCTCCCCTCGCGCCACAAAATGCAGGAAATCCTCATCTCCCCACGGATCTTGATCGCGCAGGACACATCGCAGGGCATGGACGTAGGCGATCTGGCGGTACACCAGCGCACCCGCCCGCTCCGAGGCAGCCTCTCCTCTCAGGTAGGTGGTGGCCTGCGTTGAAAAATGTCGTGACGCGTTCACCATACGCCCCCACAGCTTGCGCCCCTCCCACCAGCGATCGTAGCCCGCGTTAGTTCGGAAACTGACAAAAATTCCCAGGGCCGCGCCGATGACGGTCACCGGGAGGTTGTCGACCGTGATGTGGTCGAGACCCTCGTAGCGCCCTACGACCACCACCACCGTCGATACGAGGGTGAAGATCATCAGATTCTTCCACTGCCACTTGCCGATCCCTATCAGATTACCTTTGAACGAAACGAACATAATCCATGCCTCTCCTACCTTCGATACTCAACTATTTCTGAGCGCGGGACGTATCTCCTACATGCTTGCAGATCAACTCGGGGAACGTCGTGAGTCCCCGCCAAGCTGCCTCAACATCGAGTTCCACACGCCCGGCGTCTTCACGCGACCCAGGGCTCCGCGAGCGAGACGCAAACCCGGCTCGATCACGTGGTCACCCACCTGCTCCACCGCCTCCAGTACGCCCCGCGGGAGCGGACGAAAGCGAACTCCGACATGCGAGGGATCGGTCTCCAGGGCGCGCACTGTCACCAGCGAAGACACAAGCCCCACGATCTCTTGAAGTCGAGGGTTCTCACGCAGCGTCGGATGACGCATGAGGTCGATGCTCAGCCGGTTTCCGTGCGCGTCGACGATGAATCCAGGCATGTCCGGAAGCTCGGCCAGCAGATCCCCGACCTGGCTGACGTCCAGCGCACCCGAGCGAATCAACGCGCCGATCTGCGTCTTCGTCTCCGACAGCACCTGAATGTCGATGTCCTCGAGTCGGAGGTCGAGCCGCGCGTGTGCCTCGTCGACGAGCACCCGATCCACAAAGATCGTCGCCTTGGCGTTAAGCCGCGTCTTCATGGCCTCGAAGGTCCCTCCGATTCGGAGACCGGGCGGTACCGCTTCGATCACGACCTGGTTGTCCTCTGCCGCGCCAGCGAGCGCCTCCCCTGCCAACCAGCGAAGGGCAGCCACAGGGATGCTCGCGCGCATGCCCACCAGCTCGATCACCGACCGATAGATCTCCTCTGGATGCCGTCGCAAATAAAACGCGGCCGCTTCCAACGCCGAACGTCCTCGAATCACGGTGACATGATACCCGTTCGACGCGAAGTCGTCAGCGCCCCGATTCGCGACCCACCACCGCCAGGCGTCTCCCCTACGCGCCGGGCCACATCCAACGGTTGCGCAGCCGCGCGGATCGTGACAGCGTCGCCGCACGGGTTTTTGGCCACCTCCAACGACGGGGCGGTGGAATCACCGCGCCCCCCTTCGTCATGCCACGGTCCGATCCGAGCCTGCAGTTTTCGCATCTAGGAGATCTTTTCCTCGAGGGGCGTCTCACCCTCGCCGACGCATCCTTGATCGCGGGAGGTTTCCAGGGGCTACAACTCTCCCACGCGGGCACCCCCTTCCCGGCGCAGGCCCATGTCGCCGTCCGACCCGGGGCGTGGCATGTCTTCACCGCAGGCCCAAGCGGCGGCGCCCCCGAGTTGCTGTTTTTGGCCCATCACGAGGAGCTTGAGGTGCCGCACGAGGCGCCCGAGGCCGACCTCGTGGGGCGAATCATGCTACCGACCAAGCGCGTGGTCGTCGCCCACCCTGACCTCGGCGGTGACCCCGCGATCTGTCAGGCGCTGAGCGCGGTGGACCCCGCCGAACTCCCTGGGATGGTCCTTCACCTCGGGGTGTTGGCCAACGTGGACGGCGGCCCGATCCTCTCGATCTCCTCGACCACCGGTGCCCCGCACACCAGCCTGGTCGTCCCCCTCGCAGGTCCCTGATAAGCTGCCGTCCATGTCCTCGCGAATTCCAAAGCGCGCAGTGGTCACGGGCGCGGCGAGCGGGCTCGGCAGAGCCCTGTCGGTTGAACTCGCCGCACGCGGCTGTGACCTCCTGCTCCTCGACATCCAAGAAGAGGCGCTCGCCGCCGTCAAGCTGGAGGTCGAAGGTCATGGCGTGAAGGCAGAGATCTTCGCGGGTGACGTCTCAAAGATGGAGGTTCTCGAGCGCGCCGCGGCGCACGGACTTGAGACGCTCGGCCCGGTCGACTTTGTCGCCAACAACGCTGGCGTCGCGGTCAGTGGCCCCTTCGAGGACATCTCTCTCGACGACTGGGAGTGGATCGTCGGGATCAATCTGTGGGGGGTCATCTACGGCTGCCGTGCCTTCGTCCCGCAGCTGCGATCCGCAGGGGGAGGCGCCATCCTCAACGTCGCCTCCGCCGCGGGCTTACTCAACGCGCCCCGCATGTCTCCCTACAACGTGACAAAAGCCGCGGTCATCTCGCTCAGCGAGACCTTGTCCACGGAGTACGCGCGGGAGGGCATCACTGTGAGCGCCTTGTGCCCCACTTTCTTCGAGACGAAAATTCTCGAGGATGCGCGCGGCATCTTTCGAGACAAAGAAAAAAAACTCGCGCGCGGCATGATGAAGCGCTCCAAAGTCCAAGCGGGCGATGTCGCGAGAATCGCCGTGGATCAGGCCTTGGCCGGCAAGAGCACCATCGTCCCCATGAACGACGGCCGATGGCTTTGGCGACTCAAACGCGCCACCCCCGAAGGCTTCCCTCGCCTCGCCCGCATGGCCTACGAGCGCGGCCGACAAAAGCTCGATCGTGGCTGATTCGAGCCTCCCAAGCGCGCCAGCGCGACTTCGTGGAGACCTCGACGCGCTCTCCGCGAGCTTGAAGATGTTGGCCGCCCCCCCCGCGCGCCAGCGGTCGTACGCGGGCATGCTGCGCCACGCCGCCATCCTGCAATTTGAATCGTCCGCGACGCCCCCCAAGATCCTCGACGCCCTCGCGGCGCGCTCCCTGCTCGGACATGAACTTTGCGAGACCATCTCCGCGGTCGACGAGGCCATCCATGACCTGTACCAAACCCAAGGCAGTGACGGCTTCGAGCGCGCCATTTTGACGAACTCCGCGCCCTGGTGCGCTGTCCGATCCGCCGCCGCCGCCGCGCTGCGAGCACTACACGCCCAGCGTTCAGGTGAAAAGCTAGATCGGTCCTAAGAGCCTGGGAGCCTGCGAATCCCGTGCGATGGCACCTCGCGACCACGGGCCGCGACGATGTCGTGCCCCCACCGCTCGAGCCACAGCACCCCGCCGTCGAGGCTTCGATATACATAGGTGGCCACCCGCGATCGCGCCGGTCGACCGTGGGCGCCCACCCCCGCCGCGCTGGACTGCCCCCGTCGCTCCAAGGAAAAGTTTTGACCGTCGACCCGAAGGGATCTCGCGGGCTCGCCGGACCAGCCATGATCGTGGAGTGTCTCGAGCACCAGCGCCACACCTCGCCCCGGCTCGAGGACCACGCAGCGCTCACGATCGCCGTCTCGAACCACCACCACCCTCCGATCAGTGGCTCCCTCGCGGAGGCTCACCACCCCCTCGACGATGTAGTCGCCTGCGACCTCTCGCTCGGCCAACTCGAGCAACAGCACATCGCCCACACGAACCGCGAGCAGGTCGCCGAGCTCCTCGCCGGGTCCACCGGCGGCGTTGGCCCACGCGTCCGCGGATGCCAGCGCCCGAACGCCTCCCATTCCCGCCGCGCCAGGG
>JBDQGY010000131.1:0-12089 GCA_040265175.1 Nannocystaceae bacterium | reverse complement strand
GCTCCTCGCACCCCCCAGAACTCTCTCGAGCCGAAGCGAGCGTGGTCTCGTTGTCGCCCCGCGTTGCTCGCCCTCTCTCTCGTCGCCGGGTGCGCATCTTCTGCTGCGCGTGAGAGCGCCGAGAGCAGCGCCGAATCGGCCGACAAGTTTTACCAGGTTGCGCTTGGATCGTTTCAGACTGGGATGTACAGCGACGCCGAGCAGAACCTTGATCGTGCCCTCTCCATCGACAGCGAGCACGGAGACTCTCTTTATCTCAAGGGGCTGATCTCTCTGGTGGAGGGCAAGGACATGCTGATCGCGGTGGAGCGGCAGCTATGCTTGCAAGATGACGCGGCCGAGCTGCAGCGCGAGCGTGCCTCGGAGCTTCACCGAGAGTCCCGAGAGTACTTTCGCCGGTCTGTGGAGGCATTTGGCGAGGATTCCCCAGGTCGAGGTCGGGCGTTAAACTCTATGTCGGTGGTCTCTTTGTACTTTGGTGATTACGAGACGGCCGTGCTGGAGGCGAGCGAGGCGCTCCGGGAGCAGTTTTATGGTGCACGCTACTCGGCGCTGTCCAATTTGGGGTGGGCCTACTATCAGCAAGAGAAGCTGGTGGAGGCGATATCCGAGCTCCGAGAGGCCGTGCGGATGAACCCGGGCCATTGTGTGAGCCGCTATCGGCTGGCGGAAGTCTACTTTGACTACGGACTCGCGGACGACGCCGCAGAACTCCTCGACGCGGTGGTCATGGACGAGAACTGTCCGATTCAAGAGGCCCTCGCGTTGAAGGGCGATATCTACGCGTCCATGGGGAGATCCCGAGACGCCGCAACAGCGTATCGGGAGTGCATTCAGGCCGCACCACGCTCTTGCGTCGCGGAGGCTTGCATGACGCGCGGAGTCGGTGACGTCGTCGCTCGCGACACCCGAAGGTGATCTCGTCGCGGTGCGTGTGCTCGGGCGGCGCCCTCGCGTGCGGTGGGGCTTGCCGTTCACGTTTGATCTGGGACAAAATAGGAGTCGTGGCCCATGCTTCCAAAGAAGGGGTGCAGCTGTTGCAAACGCCTGGTGCGGAGCTTCCGTTGACTCGTTGCGGAGCGGGTGATTTTTTTGCATCGGGTCCTCGACGGACGGGCGAGCGCATCGAGATCGAGGAGTTTGAGGAGATTGAGGAGATCGAAGAGTTTGACGAACTCACCGATGAAGACGCCATATTCTTGCGTGCAGGGCCAGCAGAGGACGTTTTAGCCGATCGGCCCTTTGGGCTGCGACGAGCGGAGGTGTCGGCGGACTACACGGTCGGCGTGTCGAGTCACTTCGACGCGCGGGCCTGTGAGGAGGATGTGGACATGGGCGGCGTCGATCACGTGGCACCGGTGGACGAGGGGTTGCCATACATCGGAGCCCAACTTCGGGTGCAGCGTCGGGCGCTGGGGTGGGGGCTTGCAGATCTCGCGAGCGAGACAAAGATCTCCGTCGCACAGTTGAAATTAATCGAGGAAGGCCGCGAAGAAGGTCTTCCGGGGCGCGTGTTTGTGCGCGGGTTTGTTCGCTGCTGCGCGCGGGTGCTGGATCTCGACGGTGACCGGCTCGTCGAGCACCTGGCAGATCCGGTGCCTGCACCCGGACCGGTGCGGGCTCCGAAAACGTTTCGGCGGCGCCAGGACTCGGTGGGCCGGTGGACCGCATCAGTCCCCAAGGTCCGTCAAACGAGCTTCGCGGTGTACGCATCGATGGCGCTGTTGGTGCTTTTTGTGACCTTGTTCGCGCTCGCGAGCGACTTTTTATCCACCGCGTCCGTCCAGTCGCTGTAGCCCCGCCCACCTCTGGGGAGGTCTCGCACGCATATTGGACGCGCGCCTCGACCCGCGTATGATGCGGCCATGGCGGGGACAGGGCGTCTGCACGAACTGGGACGCGTGGCGCTCGAAGAGCCGCGCCTGCTGAGCCGCGCCTTGGCGCATCTCGACAACGTTCAAATCGCCGCCCAACTGGACATCATGGACGCAGGGGCCCAGGACCTGGTGCTCCACGCCCTCGGAGGCGGGCGCCGACCCTCGGTCCTCGAGCATATGCGGCTCGAGTCGGCGGCAAGCATCGTGGCGCGGATCGCCCCGGGCGACGCGGCGGAGATCCTTGAGGAGCTTGAGCTCGATGACATCACGGACATCCTCCAGCAGTTGGAGCCTGAGCGACTGCGCGACCTGCTGTCTCGCTTTAATCCAGAAGACCTCGAAGAGGTCGAGGAACTACTGACCTACGATCCTTCCACCGCGGGTGGTCTGATGACTCCAGAGACGGTCTCCGTTCGCGATGAGGCGACGGTGGGGGAGGCGCTACGGACGGTACAGCAGACAGAGGAGCTTCCCGATCAGGTCTTTTACGTCTACGTGGTGGATGAAGACGAGCGCCTCGTCGGCGTGACGAGCCTGCGGATGCTGGTGACCCGAAACCCCGACCTCCCGGTGCGTGAGGTGATGCGAACGTCGTTGGTGAGCGTAACGGTCGACACCGACCAAGAAGATGTCGCGCACATCGTCAGTCGATATGACGTGGTCTCCGTGCCCGTGGTGGACGCCCAGGGGGCGTTGCTTGGCGTGGTCACGGTCGACGACGTGGTCGATGTTCTCCGCGAAGAGGCGACCGAAGACATCTTAAAGATGGCTGGCGCAGGGGAGGCGATCACAGACACCCAGACGTTTGGGACCTCCTTTCGTGCCAGGCTTCCATGGCTGATGGGCGCGGCCTTTGGCGGGCTGCTCGTGGCAGTCACGCTCTCTGGCTTCGAGGAGGCGCTGCGGGCCGTGCCGGTGCTCGCGCTCTTTATGCCGGTGGTCGCGGGGATGGGCGGAAATGTCGGGACCCAGTCGTCGACCATCGTCGTGCGCGGGCTCGCGGTTGGGTATGTAAATCGGGAGATGCTCCGCTCATTGGTGCTGCGAGAGGTCTCCCTCGGCGCGCTGTTGGGGGTCGTGACGGGGCTGGCGGTGTCCTCGGCCGCGGCGACCTTGGGCTTCGAAGGGATCGAGACGTTGCCGCTAATCGGGGTGCTCACCGGGGGCCTCGTCGGCTCGATGACCATCGCGGCAGGTGTGGGCGCAGGGATCCCGCTGGTTCTAGAACGGATGCAGATTGATCCCGCAGTGGCGACGGGACCCTTTGTCACGACCGCCGTGGATGTGCTCGGCCTCCTGTTTTATTTTGGGCTCGCGACCGCGTTGTTGGAGATGCCGGTATGAGCGCCAAGCGGGTGCCGTGGACGGGCCCCTCCATCGTGTTGCGAACCACCGCGATTCGGGAGAGCGATCTCGTCGTGACGTTGCTGTCTTCTGACCGCGGGCGCGTAGAGGCGATCGCCCGGGGCGCCCGTAAAAGCCGACGGCGATTTCCCGGCGGGCTCCCCATCGGCGCTCGGGGCGAAGCGGAGGTTCGCCCAGGCCGAGGGGCCCTCGCGAACCTTGAGCGGTTCGAGTTTACCCGCGACAACTCCGTGATCGGCAGGGATTTACAGCGCTTCGGGTATGTGTCGTATCTTTGTGAGATTACAGACCAACTCGTGAGCGGGCATGGCGTGGAGCAGGCCATCTATCGCGCGTTGGACAGCGCACTCGACCACGTTGTAGAGCAGACCCCCGATCCTGAGATGCTCCGCAGCTACGAGCTCAAGCTCCTCCATCACCTCGGCCTGCTGCCGTCGTTGTCGCGCTGCTGCGCATGCGGGGTCGAGGTGGAGCAGGTCTCGGCTGAAGGGGTCGCCTACGATGTCCCGAGGGGAGGAGTGCTGTGTCACGAACACGCGGGGCGCGCGGCGACGCGCCTCGATCCGAAGGTGCTTGTGGTGGCGCGGGCGCTGCAGACGGCATCCGCGCCGGGGGTACTCTCCAATGCCCCAGGAACCGTGCGTCGCGGGGTGCGCGATTTATGTCTTCAGGTGGTGCGGCAGCATCTCGTTCGTCCCTTGAAGTCGGCTGAGTTTTTCGCACAGATTGCCCGTGATCAGCGCTCCATGGCCGTTGGCTGAGCTTGATCCGCGATGGCCTTGCTGTGGTAAAAGCGCGGAAATGTCGTCGACATTCCCACGCCGCGCCCGGTTGCTGCTGCTCACGTCTCTCGTGGCCAGCATCGCGTGCAGCCTCGACAGCCCGGGAGACGACCCACCCGACGATGCGCTGTTCTTTCCCATGGGCATGGCCCTCGATCCAGAGCGGGTCGTTGCAGGGGGGGCCTCGTGCGCTGCGGACGAGGACTGTGGAGATTCCGAGGAGGGATGGGTGTGTCGGGTGGGGACGTGCCGTCAACGTTCTCCATTGATGTACGTGGCCGCGGCGAACAGTGATCTTCGATACAACGGCGGGGCGCTTCAGGTGTTTGACTTGGATGGCTTCTTCGCCGCGCTCGAGGACACCGCCAATATCGCCGCCCCAGGGACCCCGGTGGACGACAGCGTCCCGTGTCGCGCCGTGGCCACGCGGCCGCAGGTCTCCGAGTGTCTGGAGTCTACGTTCGCCAAGACGTCGTTCCCCGCGCACGTAGGAAACTTTGGGACAGACTTGGAGCCGTGGTTCGATGAAGAGACCGGGCGAAAGCTGTTGTTGATGCCCGTTCGCGGAGACCCGAGCGTCGTGTGGTTTGAGCTCGGGAGCACGCCAGACCTTGGCTTCGTCTATTGCGGGCAAGGCACCGGCTACGGGGAGGACCGCGCCCGCTGTGGCGACGCGTTCCGACTTCGTAACCTGCGCGATGATCCGTCACTAGAGCGGATCTCCATCGAGCCGTACGAACTCACGATTTCGCCGAATCCTGGCCGTCCGCTGGCATACCTTGCCCACACGCTGTCCTCGGCGGTCACCTTGATCAGTCTGCGGGGGCTCCGGAACGCCCCTCTCGGAGAGCAGGACCCCGTAATCGTCGATCGCAGCACAATCTTTGCTGCGCAAGGGGTCGTCTCTGGGGGCTACGCCGTCGCCGAGCGCCCCTGCGATGAGCAAGCCCCACCGTCGCTGACAGTGGAGTGTGAAGATGAAGACGGCACGCTCGCATGCACTCCTTGCGCGCGCCCGCTGCTCTACGGGAGTTTTCGATTCGCTCGTGCGCTGAGCGAGATGGTCGTCTTCGACATTGAAGACGAGGCGTTGTCGGAGGGACAAAGCTGCGTCGCTCCCGACGAGCTTGGGACGTCGGGGGGCTTGGTATGCGACCCGCAAGTCACGCTCGTGAATCAGTTCTCGCCGGGGGGGCTCGCAGGCTCCGCGGGGGGCGCCATCCCGCGACTCGGTGGCGTGAAGTTCACCAGTGACGGTGACACCATGTATGTGGTGCAGAGTTCTCCGGCGGCGCTGCTGCGCGTGAACACAAGCGTCGGGCCCGACGGAGACGTTCGCCGGGAGCCCACAGGCTCGGTCGAGGTCTGTGCGCGGCCCGCCGAACTTACGCTCTACGAGGACGGGGTCAACTCCTTCGCGCTGGTCAGCTGCTACTCCGTCGGGCAGGTTTACATCGTCGATTTGAACGGTTTTCAGGTGGTCTCGGTGACCCAGGTGGGCACGGGTCCACACCGCATGACCGTAGACCTCGCGCGTGAAGTCGTGTTTGTCGGGAATACTTTGGACGCGACGATCAGCGTGATCGACATGGGGGATGGCCGCTCCACTCGCTTCTCTGAAATCGGTCGTTTGGGTCTACAAGAACCCTATTCGGGATAACGTATGCGGCGCACGACACACAGCCATCGGCGAGCGATCTTCGCTGTCCTGCTCCTCGGACTCCTAGGCTGCGGAGACGACAGCAACCCGGATGTTCCTAATCGGGTGCTGGACCGTCCGGTGGATTTGAGCTTGGCCTGCGTCGAGGTGAGCTGCGAGGGGTCCACGGCGGACGAAGGATGCGAAGTGAGGGCGTTACCAGTCGCGTTTTGCAAGGGAGAGTCGAGCAACTGTGATGTGACCGACACCCCCCATCTCATCGGTGCCGTGGCGAATTCGGAGCGGAATGAGATCGCGTTCTTTCAGCAGTGCTCCGGGAGCCTCGTCGATCTGGATCGACGGACGCCTGGGTATCAGTTTGTGCCCGCGGGGGCGCTCCCCTCCGATGTCGTGAGCGCAGACGACTCGTGCTGGATCGCGTCCGCCAACGCCGGAAGCTGCAATATCTCGGTTGTCGACACCCGCTCTGTGGCCGCCGCGATGTTCGATGTGGAACGCGCCGAGGCGGGTCTGTCCGGCGCCGCGTCGACGATCGCCCCTCAACGTTTTGATTTGGACGCGGGAGGATGGAGGCCGCTCGCGGCTCGGGTCGGCGCCATACTGAGCGTTCCCTCAGGGTTGTCGCTCAGCACAGATGTGCCCGGGACGACGGTGACAGATCTCGCCCTGTGTCCTGCGGGGGTCGGCAAGAGCGTGTACGTGACCTTCCCGACCTGCGATCTCGTCGCCGAGGTGGATCTCAACAGCCAACATATCCTCCAGAGTTTTCAATTCGTGGAAGACGAAGACGGGGAGTGGTCTGTGCTCGACGCGGGGACCTCGCCGGTGTGCGAGGTGGACTGCGCCGCACAACTCGACCTCGAGGGCGGAGTTCCGGATGCCGGGGCCGGTGTCGCGACCCTCGCGCCGACGGCCTTGGAGCTGATTCAGCGCCCGGTGCAACAATCCAGCGATGCCCCGCTCGACGCCGCCGACCTCGCCGTGGATGGGCAAGCGCTGCTCGTGGGCGGACAAGGCTCCGACACCATGTTCGAGATTTTGATCGACGACGACGGAGCGTGGTTTCCTGACGCGAACCAGCTCGAGCTGTTTGAGGCCGGTGGCATCAATTCGATCCATTTGGCGCCGCCGGTGGACTTGGACGTGGAGGGCCGGGTCTGCGTGGGGTCGGAGGGCCAGGCCATCGACCCACACCAGTTTATCTATGTCGTGGTCGGGGATGGCTCGACGCGCGTCGTAGATCGCAGCCTCCCCGCCGACCGGTCGTTCATTGGTGTTGAGTGTGATACGCAGGTCGATCCCACCCTCTTCGATGTCAATGACGCCTGTATCCCGGCCCCGGCGAACTCCAGCGCGGTCGTCCCGTTGCAGCGGAGGCAGCTGGCACCGAGCCCCGGGATCCTCGCCCCCGGTGGCGCGCGGTACACGGACTGGGCGTTCATGAAGAAGCGAGGCGAGACGGTCGGAGAGGAGGCCTCCTCGGTGCCGCAGATCGGGACGTGCGGCTCGGTGCTCGGCGTTGGAGTCACCGATGTCGGCGGCATGACCTTCTCTATCTTTGACCAATACCGCGGGCTACCCGAGGCGCTCGGCGGGGACGACAATGTCCCGGATCTCTCGCTGCTTAACCCCTACCTTGGTACACACATGCTCCAAGCGGAGCTGTCTCCCGCGGTGGCGGCGAA
Source organism: Nannocystaceae bacterium (assembly GCA_040265175.1). Taxonomy (GTDB): domain Bacteria; phylum Myxococcota_A; class Polyangia; order Nannocystales; family Nannocystaceae; genus JAAZXR01. The sequence continues at coordinate 4,720 of JBDQGY010000131.1, read as the reverse complement.
TGATGTGCTGGGGCAATGGGAGAACGGGAGTCTCAACTATGGGGCGCTCCCTCGAATGATCGACACGGGGCTGACCCGACAGGTGCCGACGAACAGCGGGCTCTCGCGGATCTTGTCTCCTGGAATGAGGCTGGTGGACTTCGCCTACACCACCGCGTATTCGCCCACCACACCGCGCTCGTTGTTGCTCGGCTCGATCGCGAACGAAGATAAAATCGCCGGAGAGGATGACCTGGATGCGAGCACCCCGGGGCCGTTGCAGCTCGAACCGGTGGTGCGACCATGGGTTCGCGACTATCGCGGCTGGTCCACAGGTGGCTGGGAGATCCAATGGGAGGGCGCCATTCCAAACACGGCGTCGTCGACGGGATTGCTCAGGTGCGACAACCCGGGCTGGGAAGATGTGACCTGCAAGCCCTCAGAGGCCGATGACGCGAGATTGGTTGATCAGTCGGCGAGTTTTTGCGACGACGGAGTGATCGCGGGAGACCGACTGGTCTTGCTGGGATGCGATGAAGACTCCGATTGTGGGATCGCGGGCGCGTGTCTCCTCGCTTCTACCGTGGGTGCCGAGAGCAGCGGCATCTGCGTGGCAGCGAACGCCCTCGACGAGGATCCTCAACTTCGCGAGGCGTGCAGAGAGTTCACCGAAGATCCGTGTGGCGAAGCCTACCGCGAATTCTTGATCACTCGCGCGTTTCAGTCAGAGCTGTGGATCCAGTCCCTGCCGCGCCGTGAAATGAGCTACCTGCGAGGGCCCGACCTCGAAGACCCAGACGGTTCCGGCATCTCGACGTGTGACCCAGAGGGCGGGAATATTGGTGACGCGTGCTCCGTGGATGAGGACTGTCCTGGCGGTCTGGGCTTGAGCTGTGTGCTCGGAGAGTGTCAGTGTGTCTCTCCACTCGAGGAGGTTGTGGCCCCGATGATCTGCGGATCCGAGCAGCCGGAGGCGGGATGCCAGACGCACGCCGAGTGCTATGACCTGCTGGACGATCAGCCCGAAGATCCTCGACCGTCGGTGGACGATCAGCGCAATCAGGACTTCTTCTGTGTCGACCAGCGGTGCCGAAGAGCCTGTGAAGACGAGGAGGAGTGTCTCCTTCGTCGGTTGCCAGGGCCGCGCTGCTTTAGCGAGTTTGTTCGGTATTCCATCACAGCCCGCAACGCGTTTGTTGTCGATGGCCCTGGGGCCCTGGATTTCTTTACGGACCGTGTCCGCACGGACCCTGACACCTTGGAATGCATCGAAATCGATGGTGCGGGCGACGGGGTCTCCACGCTGCTCACCTCGCGAGTTCCGCTCGGTCCGGATGAGGAGAACCTCGGTCTCCCAGAATGCCCGCCTGGACTCCCGTCTTCGACCAGCCCAAATCCGTGCGTGATCACGACCCCGCGCTCGGAGTCGGCGTCGTCCGAGTTTCACACCTTCACCTACCAAGGGGAATCGGTCATGGCGGTTCGGTTCAGCACCCCCGTCGGCTCATTTGTTCTTGACCTTGTTGATCTGTTTACGCTCGGCTCTTCGTTGCCGGACGAGCCTGGCGTGTTGTGGCCGGCGTCCTACCGCAAGTTTTACCGGGGTCGTATCCCGCGCGGCTACCGCTTGGACTTTGGGACTCTTCAGTCCTACGCGCCCTTGAACCTGTTCGGGTTGAGCGCGGATGGCTTGAACCCGCTGTACTACCCCGTGCGGATCGTACCGTCCCCGGACCTCACCGAGATGTTCATCGTGGATGCGACGGGGTCCGGGAGCCAGTTTGGCCTTCGCGGACAGGTGCTGAAGGTCTTCATCAACGGCATATCGACGGTGGGAGACAACACCTTCGACGGCGTCCGATGACTGGTAACATAGTGAGGCTCGTCTCGCTGTTGCGGTCCATTTTAGCCTTCTCGTGCCGTCAGGGGCGCCAGGGAGAATCGATTGCGGTGCTCCCTAGATGCCGATAACATTCGGTCCTGGAGTTTACGTGGCTTTCAGAATCAAACTTGGCACTCAGTCGATATTGGTGCCGGTCGAGGAGAGTCTAACTCTGGGCCGCCACCCCGATTGCTGGCTGCAGCTGTCTGCGGACTTGGTGAGCCGAGTGCACGCGGAGCTCGTGATCATCGACGGTCGCTTAACGGTCCAAGATCGCGGGAGCCGCAACGGCACCTTCGTCAACGGCCAGAAAATACAGGGTCGCGTCGAATTGCGGGACGGAGATGAACTCCGGATCGGCCGCGAGAACATTACGGTCTCCTCTTCCTTGGCGGAGGACTCCATGGCGAGCTTTGAAGATTTGATCTCGCAGACGATGGGGATGGGGGACGACGCCGGGTTCGCGAGTTTGGTGGGGCAGCTTGTTGGGAAGAGCCTTCAACTCGGTAAGATTAAAGACGCCGAGCGGTATCTACGGAGCATGCTCGTGCAAATTCGATCTGGGGCGTTCCATGAGAGTGACGGCGCGATCCGTGAGTTTGTCAAAGGCGCGCTCGCTGTCGCTGAGGAGGCCAACGAATTTTCCTGGATGGATCGTGTCCTCCACTTGTACGCAGACAAGTCATGGGTCATGAAGTCCTCACTGCTCGAGAATGTAGAGCGGGTCGCGGCGCTTCAAGCGAACGTACCGGTCGGAGGACTTGAGGCCTATGAGAGTATGTTGCGAAGGAGAGCCCGCGAGGAACCCTCGGAAGAGCTTCAGGCCACGATCGCTCGGGTCGCGTCGCTCCGCGACGCCCACTAGAGGCGGTAGGAGAGCGTCGGTTTCGCGCTACTCGCCAGCGTAGTCACGCACCCGGAAGACGGTGCGGTTGTTTTTTCGCCGACCGGCTTCGGTCAGGTTGACCGCGACCGGTTGCGAATCACCGAGGCCGCGAGCCTTGAGTCGGGAGGCGTCGACACCCTTACCGGTGAGGTAAGAGACCACGGAGTCGGCGCGGCTCTTGCTGCGGGACCGAGGGTTGCCTCGATCATCCGTGTGCACCTGAACCTCTACCAGCGTGTACTCAGGGTGGTAGTTCAGGAACGTGGCCAGCTCGTCCAAGATCGCGTGACTTGAGGACGAGACGCTCGACCCGCTGTAGCGCACGCCTCGCTTGATACGAAGCCTTGAGGAGCTGCCGCTCACATTGGGTGTCTCTGGTGGTTTGTCACGCTTGAGCGTCCCCGAGACGACGACGGACTCGGCGTCTACCGAGAAGGTGGTCACGAGGGGCTCGAAACCCTCCGCGGTGATCGTCGCCTCATACTCTCCGTATTGGAGGGAGAGTCGAATGCGTCCCGCCTCATTGATAATGAAACTCTCATCGACTCCGCCGCCGACGACCCGCATGGACGCTGCGACCCCGGCCCCGGTCTCATCCGTGAACGTGCCGTCGAGGAGGCCGGCGGAGGGCTCGGGCTCAGGCTCAGGCTCAGGCAAGGTGAACGTGACGACCGCATCTTCACCGCCCACAACCTCTACGCTCTGGGTCAGGGGCTCGCCTGCGGGAGTGGTTAAAATGACGTCTGCGGGCCCGGGCGGGAGAGAGTAGCCGACAAAATTACCTGCGACATCGGTTAACAAAACGCTGCCACCAGAGGACGGAATAGAGATCTTCGCGTCCGGCACTGGGGAGCCGCCGGCGTCCACGACTGATCCAACCACGCGCCCGGTGGGCGGCGGGGGCGGCGGCGCAGGCTCGGTCTCCTCGACGACCGCCTCTTTGACGACCGGGGCAGGGTCGAACGCCCAGCCGAGCCCGAGAATGACCTGGTAGGGCGGGGTCGGCGGTCCATATTCATAATTCGGCGAGGTTGTGCCGATGTCGACAGCGGCGTCGAGGTGGAGCCCTGAGAAGACATTTGCTCGCACGCCCAGCGTGAGCCATGAGGCCATCCGGGGGACGGGGCTCTCGCCACCAATCGCGGTCAGCTCTACGAAGTCGTCATTCTTCTTCGTGGAGATGTCGATGGAGTATTCTAAAATTGGATCGATGCCGAACTTGTTGTCCTTGCCAAATCGCACCGGAGCATCGACAGCGAGTCGCGTCCGAACTCGAGGTTGCATCGCGCCGAGGCCGAACCTCGCGATTTCTCGGCTGGGGAGATCGTCGATGAGGCCGAAGTTCGCGACCTTGTAGCTGTTGTCTTGGAAGTACCCGATGTTCGCGGTCATTCGCACCGGGATCGCGCGCTCCGTCAGGTATCTCAGGTCCGCACCTAGAATCCCGTCGACGAAAAAGCCAACGCGGTCACTGACGATCTTTCCGGCGCCGCTGACGAGGTTGAGACCGACGGTCCCACCGACGCCGACGCCGCCGCCCTTGACACCTCTCCAGGCACCTTTGACCCCGAGATCGATGTCGCCGAGGGAGTAGATTGCCGTGGGGTCGAGTCGGACGGGCGTGTCGCGGATGTTGCGATTCGACACTCCGCGTAGGGCAAAGAAAACCTCGGTGTACTTCGTGAAAGTGAAGCCAAGATTGATCGTGCTCTGGAGGCGGGAGTGGGTGTCGGGTCCGTACACTGCGTCGTCAACAAACAGCCGCTTTGACTTAAAAAAGTCGGTGTGGAGCCCGACGCGAAAACTATACTTCGCTCCCACACGTGGCAACTGCGTATACATGAGGCCGACGCTGCCGCGGATGGTCGGCATGAGCGGCTCCTCGCGGCCTGCGACAAGGGTGGGATCGTCAGCGCTCGCGCCGTCCGTGTCTGTCTCTTCCGTCTCGGCGTCCTCGACCGGCTCGTCCGTAG
>JBDQGY010000130.1:0-12111 GCA_040265175.1 Nannocystaceae bacterium | reverse complement strand
GGATCGCGCGTTGGGCCAGTGTCGCTCTCCACGCGGCGCCCCGCAGCCCCAGCGACGCGACTTTCGGGAGGCTGCCCGTCCCGAGCACCTCGGAGGTGACGCGGAGGTCCACGAGGGCGGCGAGCAAGAGCGCGGTGGACCAGGCCACACACAGCGCGACCGCGGCGAAGATGCTCCACTCCAATGTCTGGAGGAGCTTCGCGCGGCCACCGAGGCGTTGTCGGGCCTGTTCGCGCCAGGCGACGATCGCCGTGAGTCCGGGGACCAGCAAGGGGAGCACGTCCACCAGCTTGCGCGCGCCAAAGCCAGTGCCTCCCGCCCAGGTCCGTGAGCCCAGCACGGCGCCCGGTGTGATCGGACGATAGCCGGCGTCGAGCCACACCTGGTGGGCGAGCAACACCAAAATCAGGGCCTGGCCCGCGGCGCTGACGTAGGGGACGTGCCGCGCGGGCGTGGTCACCTCTGACTTCCGCGCGGCCTGCCATGTGAGCCCCCAAGACACCGCGGCGAGACCGAGGGCGACCCCGACGAGGGGGTGCCACGGGAGCACCCCGTGGTACGAGGACGTTAAAAAGCGCCCCACAAAATGGGTGGTAGTCCCAGCGCTGATGGACCCGGGGAGGTCGTAGATCCAAAGCTGCATCATCAGGCCCGGCAAGACCCACACGCAGGCGGCGGCGGCGGCGAGGCCCGTGCCCACGACGGCGTCGGCCAGGGACGCTCGACGCTCCCACGCCGCATGCACGCTCAACAAGGCCAGCGGTGCCAGCTGCGGGCGAATGGAGATCGCCAGGCCCGTGACGAGCCCCATGCCGAGCAGCCGGCGTGTTCGGGCACCCGGGCTTTGATGGACGTAGAGGTAGACGAGCAGGGCGGTCGCACAAAAGCCCCAGGCGTGGGGCCGCGCGGGCGCCTCGAGGGCGTAGTAGGCCAGGGGCGTCCCCAGCCACATCGCGGCGGCGAGCGCGAGGGTGCCCCAGCCCGCCGCGCGCGCGTGTCCCCGTCGCGCGGGAGCGGTGCTCACACTCGCGAGGGCGAACGCGGCGATCCCCGAGAGCAGCACGGCCGCGCATCGCAGGGCCACCGACACCACGATCCACACGGCGGTGGGAGGCAGCGCGTGTTGATCCACGGCGCGCAGGGAGGCGCGCTCCCCGAGCAGGTAGGCCGGGGCCTGCAGCCACGTCGCTCCTGAAGGCCAATGATTGGACACGACGCCCTCACCGCCCGCGGTGACAAAAGAGAACAAGGGCAGCATGCGCAGCGCCTGATACTCGTCGTCGTACAGCAGGTCTCCATCGCTCCAAAACGCGTGCAGGTGCGCGAGCATCCCGGCGCCGTCGGCGTTGTCCACCGGGATCTGGAGCCAGGGCAAGCTGAGCAGCCCGAGCAGGAGCATCCACGCGAGCAGGCTCCACGGGCGCCTTTTCGGCGGGAGCGGGGGGCTGTCGGCGGCCGCAGCCGGGCCTAGGATGTCAGGAGCGGACATGTCACGGGGGAGGGACGGACCGCCTCGGATGATGGCACGGATCGGACCTGCTATGGTCGCGGCCGGTGATTTCACTCAATGTGGCCACGTCTCCCGCCTGGACCCAGGCGGCGCTCGACAACTTTGATCGGTTCTTGGTGGACCACGCCGCGTGTGAGCGCAAAGCCTCGGCCACGGGCATGTCCTTTGTGGTGCGTTACCCAGACCGCGCCGCGCTGCTTGAGCCGATGGTGGCGTTCGCCCGCGAGGAGCTTGAGCACTACCACCAGGTGCTCAAGATCATCCAGGCGCGGGGGCTCGCGCTGACCCCCGATGAAAAAGATCCCTACGTCGACCGGCTGCAGCGGTGGGTGCGAGACGGCCGCGACCAGCGACTGCTCGATCGGCTGGTGCTCGGTGCGGTCGTCGAGGCCCGAGGCTGCGAACGCTTCGGGATGATTCGAGACGCGCTCCCCGAGGGCGACCTCAAGAATTTTTACGCCGAACTCACCCGCTGCGAGGCGCGGCACGCCGGGTTGTTTTTGAGGCTGGCGCGGCCATATTTCTCCGAAGAGCAAATCGACGCGCGTCTACAGTCGCTGCTCACGCTCGAGGGGGCGCTCGTGCCAAGCCTTGAACTCCGCGGGACGCTGCACTGACCGGGCGAGCCGCTAGGGGTCGACGGGGGTGGTGGAGGTGCACACCCCCACGTTCTCGTAGCCTGGGAGTGAGGCCTGGAGCGGCCACGCGGTGCAATAGTCCAGCGCGGCGCACATGGTCGGGTCCTCCGTGTCGCAGTAGGACGTGCAGCAGCCGCCGGCCTCACAGTCCGCGAGCAGCTCCCCGGGGGCGCAGGCCAGCCCGGGCCCGCACTCGTTGGCAAACTCGCAGGGGTCGTTGAGTCCGCCGCCGTTGTCGGTGCTCGCGTCCATGGTGCACACGAAGGCACCGAGCTGCATGGACGCGGCGCACACGAGCCCGTCGCCACACATATCGTCGAGTGGATCGCAGACCGCCAGGCACACGGAGGGACAGTCGTCGCAGAGGCGACACACCGACCCGGTGTCTTGGCACGTGGGGTCGTCGGCGCTCCCTTCGCAAAGCGGGGTGCACACGCCGACGCCGTAGCTGTCACCGAAGGCGCAGTAGCTCCCAAGGCCGCAGGGATCAAAGGGATCCTCAGTGGTGGGCACGGCACACGCGGCGCCGTCAGGTGCCGGGAGATCAGGTTTGGGGACGCAGGCGGTGACGGGCCCGTACTCGGTGTGGATCCAGCTGCACTTCAGCCCGGGGTCGCAGTCTTGGGCGAAGGGGTCGCACTCGCCCACGCTGTTCGTCCCGGCCTCTTCGCCGCCGCTGGTGTCGTCGCTGTCGTCGCCCTCGGAGCCCGTGGTCCCGTCGCCGTTGCCGCCGTCGGTGAGACCGGTGGTGGTGTCGTCGCCGGTGTCTTCGTCCCCGGCCGTGAGCCCCCCGCCCGAGTAGCCGCTCGCGCTGGATCCGAATCCGTCCGAGAGGGCGAACTCACTCGACGAGCAGCCGACGGAGAAGGACGCGAGGAGTGCCAGGCCGAGGAGGCCGCGGGTGGTGGGCCGCGGGTAGCGGCTCCTGGGACGTGAGATTTGCATGGGGTGTGAGGCGAAGGCCTCGCAAGCTAAGGGGGTCGTCACCGACGGTGACTATGTCAACGTAGACCACCCAGAACGCTGAATCCACTGCCTGACGAGGATTGACCTCCTGACCTGAGAGGCTGTACAGGCCCCCTGATCCGGGTGCCGCACCGCCGTCTGGTTCGGCCCGCCAGCCGCAGGGGCCACACGGCGCACTTTGGTGGTGGGGAGCAGTTGTTTACCGTCATGTTAGCTATGTGATTTGTCCTCGCATGACGTAAATGTCGTGCGAATTCGGCGGGTGTCGACGGCAAACTCGGACAAGCGAACCAGCCCCACCGGGGGCGCGCGCGGCAGAGTGGGTCGTTCGACCGCGTGGAAGCGCGCACAAAAAAGCCACCGGTTCACGGTGGCTCGTTCGCGGAGCGGGAGACGGGATTCGAACCCGCGACATCCAGCTTGGGAAGCTGACGCTCTACCAACTGAGCTACTCCCGCGTGAGGAACAGGTGCGTATCACGGGCGGGGGTGTCGAAGCAAGGGACGGCGGTGTCCCCGCGGGGCCACACATCGATGCTCCGAGGGGCCGAGGCGTTCACGTGGGCGCTGTGGCATGGTGAGGTCGTGGGGGGAGACGATGAATTTGGCACGGCGGCGCTCAAGGCCGCGATGCGTCGACGTTTTAACGGCTTTCGCGAGGGTCTCGACGGGGAGGCACGCGAGGCGGAGGCGGAGGCGGTGGCCCGAGAGCTGATGGCCACCCTGACGTGGGTGCGGTCGCTGCCCCCGACGCGGCGCGCCGCCTCGGGCATCGACAGCGGCGCGCCCTTGCGGGTGCTCTCCTTCGTCGGCGTTAAGGCGGAGATCGATACGGCGCCGTTGCACGCGGAGCTGTGGCGACAGGGGGCGCGGCTCTGGTTGCCAAGGATCGTGGGACCCGGGGCGCTCGTCGCCGAAGAGGTGGCTGAGGAGGACGAGCTTTGCGATGGACCCTACGGGCTCAAGGAACCCCGTCCATCGGAGGCGGGGCTGCGTGGCCCGGCGCTCGCAACCCTGGATTTGATCCTCGCACCGGGGGTCATATTTGGGCGGTGCGGCTCGCGCCTGGGGCAGGGGGGTGGGTACTACGATCGCATGCTCGGTGCGCTCCCCGCCGATCAACTGCCACCGTGTGTCGGTGTCGGGTACACGTGCCAGGTGGTGGATGCGGGGGCGCTGCCCGCCGTTGACCACGACATCCGAATGGACGGGGTGCTGACCGCCGCTGGCTTCACGCTCACGTGGCCTCGGACTCACCTGATGTGGCAGTCTTGAAGCTGTCGCGCACGCACTCAAGCACGAGGGTAGCGAGCACCTCGTAGGTGGCCCGTCCCTCCTCGGCGGTGCCCCCCGCCGGCGCGCCGCAGTAGGCTTGGTCCATGCCGCACTCTAGAAAGTCCTTGGCGCCCGCCTTGATTTTCTCGTGCATGGGCACGAACACCTCAGGAAGCTCGGCCGCCGCGCTCGCTCGCACAAGTTCGGGATGCACCGCGAGCACGAGGCTGGTCTCATACTGGCCCGCATGGCACGACCCGGAGCGGAACTCGTCGGTGAGCCGCTCGGCGTTCTTTCGCCGGGTGACGTCGGGGAACAGGAGGGGCTGTCTGGCGGCGGCCTCAAACTTCTTCGCCACGCCCCGCAAGGTCGCGATGTTGTCGGGCTCGAGGTGCGCGTTGGTCAAAACGACGCGCGCGAAGCCCATGCGGTGCGCGGCGAGGCAGGTCTCGAGCACCATCCCTTCGGCGGTGGCCACGGAGAGGGTCGATGATCCTTTGAACGCGCCCGCCCAGTCGGTGACCGCGTAGTGGAGGGTGGGAAACACCACCGCGTCCCACCCCGCGGCGGCGAGGGCCTCGGCACCTTGACGGGCCATCTGAGTGGAGATGATGGAATCGGTGGCCAGGGGAAGGTGCGGGCCGTGGGCCTCGGTGCTGCCCGCGGGGATCACCGCGATGGCGCCATCACTCTCAGCGAGGAGGGCCTCGACCTCGGTGTAGGTCATGCGCGCGAGCTCAAACATCAGGCCTTCAGCCATGGGTCGAGGGCTCCTCACTCGCCATGGCGGCGCTCATCTCTCGCAGCTTGGCGCGGCGAATCTTGCCGGTCTCCGTGCGGGGCAGGGCGGACACCACCACCACCTGGCGCGGCGCCTTAAACGGCGCGATCTTGCTCTTGGCGTAGGAGATGATCTCTTCGCGTAGCGCGGGGGTGTCCTCCACGCCCTCGGCGACCTCCACGAAGGCCCAGGCCTTCTCCAGCCCGTCGGCGTCGCGATGTCCGACCACGCCGCACTCGCTCACGGCGGCGTGCCCCACGAGGCAGTTCTCTACCTCCACCGGGGACACGTAGACCCCCGAGCACTTGAGCATGTCGTCGCCGCGACCGCAGTACCAAAAGTAGCCGTCGGCATCCACGTGGAATTTGTCTCCCCCGAGTACCGCGTCCCCGCGGAAGGTCTCGCGGCTCTTGTCGCGCATGCGCCAGTAGCCGGCGCCCGCGGAGGGTCCACGGATCTCGAGGGTGCCGATCTCACCGGCCTCGACGGGCGCGCCGTCGTCGTCGAGCAGGCGGTACTCGTAGCCCTCGACGATCTTACCGAGGCTGCCCTCCTTGACGTCGCCGGGGCGGTTGGTGATGTACACGTGGAACATCTCGGCGGAGCCGATGCCGTCGTAGATCTCCGCGTCGAAGCGGTCACGCCACCTCCGGTACACACCCGCGGGCAGGGCCTCCCCCGCGCTGATCAGCGAGTGCAGCGAGGCGAGGGACTCGGGGTTCACGTCGGGCACGTCGAGCATCTTCGCGATGGTGGTGGGCACGGTCACGAACTGCGTAGCCTTGTAGCGCTCGATGAGCTTGAAGTAGTCCGCAGCCTTGACCCGGTCCGGCAGCAGCACGCAGCTGCCTCCTACGGAGAACGGGAAGAGCATATTGCTCGCGAGCGCGTAGCCAAAAAACAGCTTGGGCGCGGAGATGGTGATGTCGTCTCGGCGCAGCTTGAGCGTGCGCTGGGCGTAGGCCACCGTGTTCCATACGAAATCGTGGTGCATGTGGACCACGCACTTGGGGTTGCCGGTGGAGCCGCTGCTGCTGAGCCAGGTCGCGAAGTCGTCGCGGTAGGTGGGGGTGGTCACGGGCTCGGGGGACGCCTTGGACACCAAGTCGACGAAGTTGAGCGTGCCCTCGGGCGTCTGGGCGCCGCTGCGATCCACGACCAGCACAAAGTCGGTGTAGGCGGCGTCCGCGATGACGGGCGCGAGGCTCGGCCACACTGACTTGTCGACCACCACCGCCCGCGGCCGGGCGTATTCGAGGTAGTAGGCGTAGTCCTTGGGCTGCATCCACGTGTTGACCGGCACGGCTACGGCGCCCGCCCGCATGACCCCAAAGTAGGTCGTGATGAAGTCCGGGGTGTCGAGCAGCAGCAGCATGACCCGCTCTTCGATGCGCACGCCGAGGTCACGGAGCACAGCGGCGACCTGGGCGCTGCCGGCCACAAGCTCGTTGTAGCTGCGCGTCTCATCCCCGTAGTACACGGCGGTCTTGTCGCCGAGCCCCTCAGCGACGCGCGCGTCGAGGAACCATTCGGCCATGTTGAGATGGTCAGGGATCTGAATGGGCGGGCTCGTCATGATGTCGTCCGAGGAGGGCGGGTGTTCACAAATCCATGACCCGCGAATTCGAGGAGCCAGTGTACACTGTCCGCCGTGGCAGTTCGCTACCCCAACCTCGACATAGACCTCGAGCGCGACGTGTTCGCCGTGTGGGTGCGGTGGGTCTCTCTTGAATCACCTCCATCGCCCGAGGACCCTCCCGGTCAAGGAATTCGGGTGGAGTTGTCTCTCAACGCGAATTCTGTGCTGGGCCCCACCATCGTGTATCGGCGCGATTTGAGTGAGCCGGTGAGTTTACTCGCCCATCGCGTCCGCGCCGCGGAGGTGCTCCGCGCCGCGGAAGACAAGGGGCGGGTGGATGTACAGCTCACCATCCACGGGTCGGTGGCCAACGCCCCCTGGGCGGGACTGTTCCTCCTCCGTGACCACGACGGTGAGAATATTGGCGCGGGGCCGCTGCCCGGGACGCCGCTGCTTCAGGTGCAGCCCTCCACCCCTGGAGACCGATGGCACGTGGCGGGGCAAGCCCACGCTCGCTTCTTGCTCACCTTGAGCGGCAAGCAGCGGCGACTCCGGGTGGTGCGGTAAGGCGTCGCGACGAGTGGTCCGCGCTACTTGCCCTCGAGCACCTTGCGCACGCCCGGAAGCTCCGCGAGGTTGGGCAGCAAAATAATCTCGATGCGTCGATTCATGGCCCGGCCCTCGCTGGTGGAGTTGTCCTCGACGGGGTCAAACTCTGCGAACCCGGTGGCGCCAAGCGAGCGCGGGTCCATGCCTTCGGCGACCATGTACTCCACCACCGAGATGGCACGCGCGGTGCTTAGGTCCCAGTTGTTTCGGAAGCGGCTGTTCTTGATGGGGACGTTGTCTGTGTGCCCGCCCACCAAGAACTCGCGTCCCGCCACGGTGCGCAGGGCGCTGGCCACGGCGGCGAGTGCATTTTGGCCCTCCTCTTTGAGGGAGGCGCGCCCGGAGTCGAAGAGAATCTCGTTGGCGAGCTTCACGACGAGGCGCCCCTTTCGAATCTCGAGCTTGATGGTGCCGGCGTCCACGAGGGAGCGAAGCTGCGCCACGAGCTCCTCATAGACGGCCAATTCTTTCTCCCGCTCCGCTTTTTCTTTGCGCAGCGCGGCGAGCTCTTCCGCGGTCGTCTCCATGTCGCTGGCGAGGGTGGCGATTTGCGCCTCAAGCTGGCGAATCTCACCCTGCAGCTTGGCAATTTGGGCCTCAAGCTGCTCGTTGGCGGCTCTAAGCTCCTGATTTGTCCGTTTTTCCGAATCGAGGTCGGCCTTGGTCTTCGTCAATTGGGCGGTGCTCTCATCGAGCGCAGCCTGCAGTTCGTCGATTTTCTTGCAGCCAACGAGGGTGATTGCGAAAACGGGAAGGGTAAGCGCGAGCCGACGCATATTGTTGGTGACCTTAACCGAACACGATGCCGCAACAAAGCCCAGGCGCGCAAAATGCGCAGACAGAACATTCGTGTAGGATTGGGTATGCTACTATCCTACATTGTTTAGATCCACGCCCTCGCTGATCGGCGTACGCACTCCTCTCTCGTCTCCTTTCTTCGCGCCCCCTCCCGTCCTCCATGTCTCGCTCAAAGTCCAACGCAGCCACCATCTCCGACGCCGGTATTCCGAAAGGCTGGGGCGAGTTCCTAGGGATCTCTCTTCTCGCCGTCGGTGGATTGATGCTCGGTGGGCTCGCGAGCTACCAGTTCGGGGACGGCCGCTTGATGGGGCCGGTGGGTCGGATCATCGCCAACGCGGTGTACGCGGGCTTCGGCATGGCCGGGTATTTGCTCGTGCTAGGCGTACTCGGCATTGGGATCAAAGCCCTCGCCGGACTCCGCATGGAGCTGCGACTCGGGGAAGGGGTTGGCTTCACGCTCGCGACCGTCGCCGGCTGTATCTTGCTGCACGTATTGTTCCCCGCCTACCGGGTTCATGGATATACCGCAGGAGGATTGGCAGGCGAGGTGGTTGGATCGATCTCGGTAGGCCTGTTCGATTTGGCGGGGACCTACCTACTTTGTGCCGCCGTGCTCGTGCTCGGGCTCATCGCATCGACGCCGCTGACCACCGGTCACGTGAGCCAGGGCGCGCACGCGACCTGGGAGGGAGTTGTGTGGTGCGGACGCTACCTGTGGGACGGCGTGTTGCAGATCTACGAGACGCAACGGGAGGCCATCTCGGAGCTGCGCGAGGCCTCGGAAGAAGAGGCGCTCGAAGGGTGGGAAGAGGAGGAAGAGGAGGAAGAGGAGGAAGAGGAGGAAGAGACGACCTCGCGCGCGGCCACAAAAAAATCAAGGAACAAGCGGGTTCAAGCCGAGGAAGAGGAAGAGGAAGAGTACGAGGAGGAAGAAGAGGAGGAGGAGGACGAAGACGAGGAGTACGGGGAAGAGGAAGAGGAAGAGGAAGAGGAGTACGAAGAGGAAGAGGAGTACGAAGAGGAAGACGCTGAGCAGGAAGAGGCTGCTCCCGCGCAGGAGAAAAAAAACAGGGCCAAAGCCGCGCGGAAGTCGACCTCCGCGTCGACAAAAACCGAGAAAGACCCCGTTAAACCTGGCGGTAAGCCCCGTGGGAACCGCAAGGTCGCCGCGTCGGAACTCCCCGAGATCATCATGCCGTCGGAGGCGGACGACGCAGACAAGCCCGCGAAGGCGACCGCCAAGGGGGGTAAAAAAGCACCACCGCGCGCCTCGGAACTCAAGGCCCTCGAGGCAGAGAAGAACGAGGTAGCTGCGGCGACGCCGAAGGTTCCGCTGTCCGAGCTACGGGCTGCGGCGGCTCCGAGCACCCCCAAGCGCCGTCGGATGGGAGTCCCGCCGGTGCAGTACCTCACCAAGACCTACACGCTGCCATCGCTCGAGTTGTTTGAGGCCGCCGAACGCCGCAAGGCCACAGTGGACCGTGACGCGGTCCTCGCGAAGGCCCAGCAAATTGTGGAGACGCTCGCGCACTTCCGCATCCGCGGCAAGGTGACCAAAGTCCATCCTGGGCCGGTGGTGACGCGCTTTGAATTTAAGCCCGAAGCGGGCGTAAAGCTGTCAAAGATTGAGAGCCTTGAGAACGACCTCGCCATGGCGCTTGAGGCCATTCGCATCCGGATCCTCGCGCCGATTCCGGGCAAGGCAACGGTCGGCTTCGAGGTCCCCAACAGCGATCGCGAGACCGTGTACATCCAAGAGATCATGCGAGACGAGCAGTTCGCGGACGGCAAGTCCACGCTGCCCATGGCCCTCGGCAAAGACATTACGGGGACGCCCGAGTTCCTCGATCTCGCGAAGGCGCCTCACCTGTTGGTGGCGGGCGCCACCGGCTCAGGAAAATCTGTCGGGGTGAATTCCATGATCTGTTCGATCCTCCGCACGTGCTCACCCGCCGACGTGCGAATGATTCTGATCGATCCGAAGATGCTCGAATTCGGGGTCTACGAGGATATCCCGCACCTCCTGCTCCCGGTTATCACCGACGCAGAGAAGTCCAACCAGGCATTGAAGTGGGCGGTCAACGAGATGGAGCGTCGCTACGGTCTGTTGTCGACTGCGAAGGTGCGAAATCTCGACGGCTACAACGCGAAGCTGCCCGAACTCCAGCGCCGCTGGGAGGCGGAGAAACGCGCGATTGAAGAGGCCGCCGCGGACGCGGAGGCGGCCGTTCGAGCGGAGGGAGAAGACGCCGTGGGTGCCGCGGCCTTGACCGGCATGGGCATCTCAGCGGAAGGGGCGCCAGTCCCGATGGTCGGAGGTGCGGAGGTGGGTGAGCCCCCCGAGCGACTCCCGTACATCGTTATCATCATCGACGAGTTCGCGGACTTGATGACCGTGGCGAGCAAAGAGGTCGAGATGTCCGTCGCGCGGATCGCCGCGAAGGCGCGGGCGGCCGGGATTCATCTCATCGTCGCGACCCAGCGGCCGAGCGTGGACGTGATCACCGGCACCATCAAGAACAACTTCCCGTCGAGGATCGCCTTCCAGGTCACATCGGACATCGACAGCCGCACGATTTTGGATCAAAAAGGCGCCAAGCAGCTCTTGGGCATGGGCGACATGCTTTACATGGACCGGGGCAAGGAGCCCCAGCGGATTCACGGTTGCTTCGTCTCTGAGAAGGAGATTGAGAAAGTGGTGAACTTCATCAAGAAGCAAGCGAGCCCTGGTTACGATCTCTCAATCACCGAGCAGGCCTCGAGCGAGGAGGACGGCGACGGGCCGAAGGCCTCCGCGGATCTGCTCTATGACAACGCGGTGCAGATCGTGGCCGAGTCTCAAAAAGTGTCGACGAGCATGATTCAGCGTCGCCTGGGCGTGGGGTACAACCGCGCCGCCAAGATCGTCGAGAGCATGGAAGAGCAGGGCGTCATCGGGCCGTCTCGAGGCACCACGCCCCGTGAAGTGTTCGTCAGTGCGGGATAGGCTCGTCTGGAGGGGACGGGGGACGCGCATTGCGCGCTTCTCGCTTCCGTGACCTCCCTCGATCGAATAGCCTGCGCTCCAGGGACGTCTTTGATTTGAGGCCCGCACGGGGCTCGGGAAGGAACTCGACCATGATCGCACCGCTCACTTGTCTACTCACCCTCGGATTCACCTGTCAGCCCTTGGACGCCATGCTGTCCAGCCTCGACACGTTGGAACTTCCGGCGGTAGAGGCCTCTGTGGCCGACGAGGCGCCGGTGGCCATGTCGACCGTGGTCGCACCGGCAGCGACGCCTGCGAGCGCGTCTGCGGTGCTGCAGTCGGTCCAAAAATTCTACGATGCGACGGCGGACCTGCAGGCAGACTTCGAGCAGACCTATTTCAACCCTGCCTTCGGTGACCAACCAACGACCACGCGGGGTGTGCTCCGACTGAAAAAACCGGGGAAGATGGTCTGGGACTATGCGGGCAAATCAAATCCCGATTTCTACGCCGACGGTGAGCTTTTATGGGTGATTGAGCACGATACGCGCCAGGTGGTGTCTCGCTCGGTGAGCGGTGACTCTGAAGTCGCTGCCGCCATGAAGTTTCTGTTTGGTGGGCAAGAACTCCTCGCGGAGTTCAAGGTGCGCTTCGCCGCGAAGGCGCGGGCCGACCGTTATGGGGACGCGTCGCATCACGTCATCGAGCTTAAGCCGAAGCTCAAGAGCTCCGCGTACAAGGGCCTCGCGCTTGTTGTGGACAAGATCACGGGTCGCGTCGACCAGTTCATTGTCTACAATCAAGATGGCAGCACCAACCACTTCCGTCTTGACAAGGTGAAGGCCAACAACGGCATCGCGGACGGGGTGTTCGAGTTCCGTGTGCCACGGGGATACGTCCGAACCAAGACCTGAGCGGAGGCCCTGCGCAGATGTCTCGCTGCCGGCTCCCCCCCCATATTCCGGGGGTGGGGCCGGACACGCAT
>JBDQGY010000129.1:0-12124 GCA_040265175.1 Nannocystaceae bacterium | reverse complement strand
GAGCGCCGACGGATCGCGAGCGCCCTCCAAGATATCGACGAAGACATCACATTTAACCTCGAGACCAGCGACGGAGAGCAGGCGGGTCACCGCGGCGGCTCCTCAACGCGGGAGGCCACCCTCGCGGCGCAGCGTCTCAAGAGCCTGCGCCCGCTTCCCGCGGACAGCCAGCCCGCCTCCTCCCGCTCTCGGGCCTCGAGGGTCCTATCTCCGGACGGGATCGTCGATGTCGTCGTCTAACCCGCAACTCTGCCCCAGTACGGGCCGCCCTGTTTCGCCAGCCTGGCACGCGACTTGAAGAACCTACAACCACGAGAACTCCATCATGAACATCGACCTTCCCACTACCGGTCTCGGAACTTCGAGCGCCTCTCCCACTCAATCCGCAGCCGCCCTCCCCAACAACGGGATGGGCAAGGATGAATTTTTGAAACTGCTTACGGCGCAGCTTGAGAATCAAGACCCGATGAACCCGCTCCAGAATCACGAGTTCGTCGCCCAGCTCGCGCAGTTCTCGGCCCTTGAGCAGCAGGTGCTGACCAACGACTCCCTCGGCCAGATCCAGATGTCTCAAATGGGCCTCGCAAACGCCCAGCTCGCCGGGTTCGTCGGCAAAGAAGTCGTGGCACGGGGCGACTATATTCACATCGACGGAGGCCAGGCCCAGCCGGTGGGCGTGGAGCTCGCCGCTCCAGCCTCGGAAGTCACCATCACCATCAAAGACGAGACCGGCGGCACGGTCCGAGTGATGACCCGCGCCAACGTCGGCAGCGGCGTCCAGGAAATCGGCTGGGACGGCAACGACAGCACCGGTCAACCTCTCGACGACGGCCGCTACACCGTCTCCATCGAAGCCACCGACGTCCAAGGCAACCCCGTCCAAGCGTCACCGCTCACCAAGGGCATCGTCGACGGCATCACCTTCGAGAACGGATACCCCGAGCTCCTCGTCGGCCTCGCGCGCATCATCCCTGCCGACATCGTCACCATCTCCGACGGCGACGGCTCCTCCTCCTCTCCGCTGCCTCCCGACGAGGAGGACACCCCCACCCTCCCCGGCGGCTCCAGCAGCTTCGGCGCCCCCTAATACGCAGCCGCCTGACCTTCTCCCTCATCTTTTCCATCCCCCACTAGGAGCAAATCATGTCCATCATCTCAACTATGTATGCCGGCGCCAGCGGCCTCAACGCCCACAGCGACGCCATGGGCATCGTCAGTGACAACATCGCCAACGTGAACACCGTCGGCTTCAAAAAATCCCGAGCCAACTTCGCCGATGTCCTTGGCGGGACCATGCGCGGCAAAGGCGTGGGACAGGGATCCATGGTCCACAGCGTTCAGACGAGCTTTTTACAGGGCTCCTTCTTGGGCACCGGCAACACCACCGATCTCGCCATCGGTGGCGACGGTTTCTTCGTCGTCAACGGCACCTTCAACGGCGTTAACAACAACTTCTACACCCGCAATGGCGCCTTCACCCTCGATGAAGACGGTTTCGTCCAGAATATGGACGGACTCAAAGTCCAAGGGTACGCGAGCGACGGCGCTGGCGGCGTCAATAACGCCCTCAGCGATCTTCAAGTGGACACCAGCTCCATTCAACCCAACGCGACCACCGAGATGAGCATCGTCGCCAACCTCGACGCGGAGCAGGCGGTGAGCGGCGTGACCTGGGATCCCCTCGATCCGAGCAACACCTCCGATTTCTCAACCGCGGTGACGGTGTACGACTCCCTCGGAATCGAGCACCAGGTGGAGGTGTACTTCCAAAAGACCGCCGCCTCCCCCAACGCGACCTGGGACTACCATGTAATGGCGCCGGGATCCGAGCTCGATCCCGCGTCCACCACCCCCCTCGTGGAGCTCGGTTCGGGCACGGCGACCTTCGGCACCGACGGATCGCTCAGCTCCTACGACCTCACCTCAGTCACGGCAAATTGGCTCGGCGCCGATTCGGCCGACATCGCGCTGGACTTCGGTTCCGACACGACGAACGGTGGCACCGGCGTCGACGGCATCACCCAGTACGCCCTGGAGTCTTCGGTCTCGTTCATGTCGCAAGACGGGTACACCTCCGGTGATCTCGCCGGGCTGGCCATCAACGACGCTGGCATCCTCACGGGGATGTTCTCCAACGGCCAACAGCGGACGCTCGGACAGTTCGCCCTCGCGAAGTTCGCGAGCAACGACGGATTGAACCGCGCAGGCTCGAGCCTGTTCGCCGCCACCACCGACTCCGGGGAAGCTGTCCTAGGCTCCGCCGGCACCGGTGGCCGCGGAACTGTCATCTCCGGCAGCTTGGAGGCGTCCAACGTGGACCTCGCCCAGCAGTTTGTCGAGATGATCTCTCTCCAACGAGGATTCCAGAGTAACTCCAGGTCCATCACAACGGCCGACGAAATGCTCGGTGACGTGCTCGCGATCAAGCGATAGCGTCATTTTTCACGGGGATCATCCGCTCGCAGACTCGATCCTCGGCCCCCCCTGGCCCGCACCGGGACACCGGTGCGGGCCCGCTTTTGCGTGGTGAGCGATATCGCACCTCTGAAGACGGCACGGGTCCTGCATTTGATGGGAGACGTCGGGCGCTTGACGCCCCCCCCCCATTCACCTGGAGTGACCCATGGCAGAAGAAGAGTCCAACGAAGAAACTGGCAAGAAGAAGAAGCCGCTGCTCCTCATCATCATCGCGGCCAACGCGCTGGTCGTGGGTGGCGCAGCGGCATATTTCGTGAGCAAAGACAGCGGCGAGGCGAAAGCGGCCACGGCCGTCGAAGGCGGCGCTGAGGGGGACGGCCACAGCGCCGAGGGCGACGGGGGCAGCGTGCCCGCCAGCGGCGCCGGTCCCATCGTGCCGTTTGACGCCATGGTGGTGAACCTCAATGAACCCGAGGGCGCCCGCTACCTGAAAATCCAGATCGCCGTTCAGCTCACGAACGCGAAGATGACGAGCACCGTGGAGGAGTCCAAACCCATCATCACGGACCACTTCATCCGCGAGCTCTCGGATCTCAACTTTCGTCAAACCATGGGCAACAAGAACAAGCTGGCCATCAAACGCCGTCTCCTCAAGCGCCTCAACGAAGCAGTCGGCACCGACGCCGCCGTCGACGTCCACCTGACCACATTTATCGTCCAGTGACCGATTTTAGCCGAATTCCTATCTTGAGCCCCACCGAGGTCGAAGAGCTCCTCGAGTCTTCGGACGTGGCGCGGGTTCAGATCCAAGCAGAGTCCATCGACCTGCTTGCCAGTGACCGATACATCCAGATGATGATCCCGTCGCTGGCGGTGGGATACGTGCGGCTGGCCGAAACCCTCCGAAAGGTCCTCACCTCGCTGCTGAGAGTCAAAGCAGAGGTCCAAGACGAAAAACCGGAGATCATGACGGGCCGCGGGCTCATGCGGGTCGCGCAACACGCGGGCTGCATGCTCGGCCTGACCACCCGCGTCCAAGGGGAGGTCCAAGGCTCTTCCATCCTCTGCATCGACCGCCGTTTGACCTCTGCGCTGGTCGATCGACTGTTCGGCGGCGACACGGAGAGCGACTCCAATGAGATCAATCGTCCGCTTACCCCCCTCGAACGCCGGGTTTTGCAGCGCGCGCTGCAGCCGGTGGTCGACGCGCTGAACCAGACGCTCGAGCCCCGGGGCACCTTCGAGTTCGAGATCAGCTGCATCGAGTGCAACCTCGATCTCGTCAAAGGGTTCACCCCCGACGTCACCGTGCTGCACGTCCCCATCACCATGCAGCTCAATGACCGCCTCGCCAGCATGTCCATCGCGCTCCCCGGAGCGGTGCTCGAGCCCCTTCGCGGCATGCTCGGCGTGGTCACCGAGGCGACGAAGGGCGCGACTGTCATGAACGACATCGTGCGCCGCACGCCCGTCAATCTCGAAGTCGAGCTTGGCCGCGCCAATATCGGGCTGCGCAAGCTCTCGCAGCTCGAGGTGGGGCAGGTCCTCAAACTTGAACGTCACCCGTCGGAAGAGCTCCCCGTGAAGATCTCCGGCGTCACAAAATTCCACGGCCTCCCCGTCGCCGATGGCGGCGCCCTCGCCATCGAGATTACTCGCACCTGTGATTGACCCTCCAAAGGAACCCTCCAGTGAACAATAAAGACAATGATCTCAGCCTCGTACTCGATGTCCCTGTAGAGATTTCTGTGCAACTCGGCCATCGCACACTGCCGGTCTCCGACGTGCTCTCCCTCGGACCAGGTGCGGTCGTGGAGCTTGGCAAAGCCGCGGGAGAGAGCCTCGACATCCTCGTGAACGGCAAACTCGTGGCCCGGGGCGAGGCGGTGGTGGTGGGCGAAAAATACGGCGTCCGCATCACCGAGGTGCTCAATCGCGATCCTGCAGCCGACGGAGGCCCCTCCGGAGGAAAGGAACAAACAAATGCTGCATAACCGACTGAAAACAATCACTTTTTCATCCATCGCATGCATCGCGTTGGGAGCCGCGTTTCCGATCGTCGCGCACGCAGAGTCCTCGAACACCGAAGCCTCCGCGTCCGCAAACTCGGAGCTTCAAGTCACGTTCGAAGAGTTCGAAAACGAGGTGGTCATCCACATCCGCGACGCGGGCGGCGTGCTCAGCAAGCCCGACGTCGTCACTTCCCGCCGGGGCTACATGATGTCGTTCCCCAACGAAAACGTGGCGACATCCTTCCATCGCATGAACGCCTGGAGACTCGGCCGCCTGCAGACCCAACAGTACGGCAAGCGCGCCGTGGTGCGGCTCGAGCAGCGACGCTATCGACCCAGTCCGCTCGAGGACAACGTCAAAATCATCCCCGTGCTCGGCGGCATGGACATCGTGGTGGAGGAGAACAAGGTCATGCCCAAGCTCGACCCTGCGCCCACCGCCCTGGCCGACCTGCCCACGGTCGACACCAACGCGACCGCCACCACCACGCCCAATGCAGAGGCGCCCGTGGTCCAAAACTCTCCCATGGAGGAGAGCGCTACCCCCGCGGCTGCGGCCACCATCGCGGCGCTCCAGCGCAAGCTCGGGGGTGATGTCGCGGTGGATCCCACCCAGATTCCCAGCGCCGCAGCGCTGGACGCCGCGGCTACGACCGCCACAGCGAACGACAGCGACGGCAACGCCCCGACGGCCGATGCCGCCCCAGGCACCGAGGAGCTTGCCAGCGCACCCGAGATCGCCCTCGAGGGGACGCCGCTGTTCGCAGAGAACACGGCCCCGGAGGCTGCGGCCGCCAGCGCGTCCCCGTTCGCGACCGGGAGTAAGCCCTCCGAGATCAACCGATTTGGCCTGGTGATGATGATTCCCACCATCCTTGGCCTGGGCTTTTTGATGCTCTGGAACAAGAAACGACAGACGGTGGCCGCCGCCACCGGTCGCATGGAAGTGATGTCCAAAATCGCGCTCGGGCCCAAACAGCAGGTGATCCAAGTCAAAGTGGGCGGTCGAGAGCTGCTCCTCGGCGTCACCGAGCACCAAGTGGGGCTCATCTCCGACGTCACGGCCTCCATGGGCGCCTCTGCGACCACCGCAGAACACTTGCTGGCGGGCCAATCGATCCCGGGACTCCAGGGTGGCTCCGCCGCCCACTCCGATCGCTGGACCGCGTCTCAAGGCGCTGACAGCCCGGCAGCGGGGCCCGCCACCTCGACGGGTGACTCCAAGATTGACGCCTTCAAAGCCCGCCTGAACGCCGCATTGACCCGTGAGATGGGCAACAACGACAGCGGCGAGCGAGGCGAGCAAGCTCAGGCCCAGCAGGTCGACGATCTGCGCAGGGTGCTCTCCGGCGCCTCTGACCGTAAGGATCCCGCGTGGGCGGGCACTGACATCCAAGCCTAACGCCCGCTCTTTGCTCACCAACCACGCAGACCCCAGGCACCCCCCCATGAAGCCCTCGGCCCACGTCCTCCTCGCCACAACGGCCCTCATGGTCGGCGTCCTCGGACTCCCGGATCTCGCTCACGCGGCGCAACCGGCTGGCGACATCGCCGCCGCCGCCGCCGAGGAGGGCAACGCGATCTTGACGACCTTCGACCCGGCGCTCCCGCCCCAATCGGGTGCGCAGTCGGCGTTGCGCATCCTCATCATGATGACTGCGCTCTCGCTGCTGCCGGCGCTGGTCATGACGATGACCAGCTTCGCGCGCATCGTCATCGTGTTCTCGTTCTTGAAGCAGGCGCTCGGTGTCCAGGGCATGCCTCCCACCCAGATTATCGTGGGCATGTCCTTATTCTTAACATTCTTCATCATGGCGCCGGTCGGTGAGCGCATCCACAGCGAAGCCATCCAGCCCTTGTCCGAGAACCAAATCTCGATGATCGAGGCGGTCGAAAAAGCCAAGGCACCGGTCGCGGAGTTTATGCTCTCCCAGGTCGCAGACAAGGACTTACGGCTGTTTTACGACATCTCGAAGCGACCACGCCCCCAGACTCGTGAGGAGGTCGAGTTTGTGGTTCTCGTCCCAGCGTTCATCCTCTCGGAGGTCCGCATCGCCTTTCAGATGGGGTTTTTGGTGCTGATCCCGTTTATGGTCATCGACCTCATCGTCGGCTCCGTATTGATGTCCATGGGCATGATGATGCTGCCCCCCACCCTCATTGCCTTGCCGATTAAGGTGATGCTCTTTGTACTCGCCGATGGATGGGGCCTACTCATCGGCTCTCTCGTGAGGAGCTTCTCCGCATGAATGACATCGTGATCTTCGAGGTGCTCAACCGCGCCATCTGGGTCGCCACAGAGATCGGTGCCCCCGTCCTCTTGCTCGGCGGCGGCGTCGGCCTGTTGATGGCCCTCGTCCAAGCAGCCACACAATTGAGTGAGCCCGCCCTCACCTTCATCCCCAAACTGGGGGCCATCATGCTCGCGTTGGTGGTGATGGGTCCATGGGCCGTGAACAAGATGACCGGCTTTTATATCGACACCTACGAGCTCATCGGGACCGTCAGTAACCGGTAATGGAGCAGCGATGGTCGGCACCTCAGACCTCACGCAAGACCTGAACCTGCTGCTGCCCATGCTGCTCCCGTGGGCCGCGAGTCTCGTGCTCGCCATGGCGCGGGTCGCCGGTGTGCTGCTCGCCCTTCCCCACACCCTTAGCCCCCGCGTCCCCCGCATGGTTAAGGCCATTTTGGCGGTGTCCTTCGCCGCCGCGCTCGTCGCCGGCTCCGGGCCCAATATCGGCGTTTTCGGGACACCCAACCCTGAGATCGCCCTAGGCTCCCTCGCCATCGGTGAGTTCGGCCTCGGCATCGCGATGGGCTTTTTCGTGCACATTGGGCTCGCGGCTGTGCGCTTTGCCGGCGAGGTGTGCGGCGTGGAGATGGGTCTGTCGTTCGCCGCCGTGGCCGACCCCATGTCGCAAGACCAGACCACCCCCATCGCCATCTTGTTCGGCCAAATTGGCATCCAGATGTTCTTTGCGCTCGGGCTCGATCGAAACGTGATTCTCGCCCTCGGCGAGAGCGTCAATATTCAGCCCCTCGGCCTCGCGAAATTCACGGTATTTTCCCCGGGAGAGCTCATCAATCTTGGGAATCAGATGTTCAGGACGGGGCTCCAGCTGGCCACTCCAATTATCGGTGCGCTTTTCACGCTAAAGCTCTCTATCGCCCTTCTGGCCCGTGTTACGCCCAAGATCCAGCTCTTCGTTCTGTCGTTTACCCTGACGATTTTAATGGGGCATATCCTGCTGGTGGTGTCGATGCCCACGATCGGCGCGGCAGTTGCATCTCATCTGACGGAGATCGCGGATCAAGTGACCCGATTCGCGCTCCAGGCCCCGGATGGCTGAAGAGCAAAGCGCGGAAAAGACCGAAGAACCCACCCCGAAACGACGTGAGAAGTTTCGGGAAGAGGGCAATATCGCGACCAGCCCCGACGTGGGCGGCGCCGCCATCCTCGCCACAGCGCTCCTGGTCGTCGCCATCGGGGGTGGCACCATCTACCGCGGAATCGCCGGCGCATTCACCGAGAGCTTTGAGCTCGCCGGCCGCGTTCGCGACTACGGCACGCTGGACCTCTACACGCAGGTCGCGCGGACCTCTGGCATGGCCTACCTGCGCGCCATCGTGCTCATGGTCGCCGCCTGCGGCGCCGCAGGGCTCGCAGCTGGCATCGCCCAGACCGGACTCAACTTTTCCTTGAAGCCCATGGAATTCAAGGCCGAGAAGTTCAACCCGATCACCAACCTCAAAAACAAAATCTTCAGCATCTGGGCGATGGCCCAAGTGGGCCTGTCCCTGATCAAAGCGAGCGTCATCGCCGTCGCGCTGTTCTTCGTTATCCGGGCCGCCATGCCCATGATGCTGACGCTGCCAGGGCTCACCCTCGAAGCATCGCTCGCCCTCCTTGGCGGCGTTTTCCTCAAACTTTTCATCGTCGGCGTGATCGCGGCGAGCGCCTTGGCCGTGGCCGACTACGCCCTCAACCGTATGCGCATCCACAAGCAGATGAAGATGAGCAAACAGGAGGTCAAAGAGGAGCACAAGCAACAAGAGGGCGACCCTCTCGTCAAAGGCCGTCTGCGCTCACGCATGCGGCAAATCGGCCGCAACAAGATGCTCGCCGAGACCGCCGACGCGGATGTGGTTGTGGTGAACCCCACCCACTATGCGGTCGCCTTGGCCTACAACCCCGACGAAGACAACGCCCCACGCGTGTTGTCCAAGGGCAAGGACCAGACCGCCCTTCGCATCCGCGAAATCGCTCGGAAACACCAGATCCCGATCATCGCCAACCCCCCTGTCGCGCGGGCCCTCCACGAGTTTGCGCGCATCGGCGAACCCGTCCCCAACGAGCTCTACGCCATGGTGGCGAGGGTTCTGGCCTATCTGTATCGAATGACCCAACGCCGCGCCGCGGCCTAAGCCCCCTCCCAACGTATCGCTATGAGTGAATCCAACAGCAACACTGAGAGTCTCGCCGGGTCCCGCATCTTCGCGCTCGGCCTCGTGGGCGTCGTCATCATGCTGCTCGTGCCCGTCCCGGCGGTGCTCCTCGACGTGCTGCTCACGTTCAGCGTGACCATCTCGCTGCTCGTCTTCTTGCTCGCGATCAACTTCGGCGACCCCGTCGAGTTCTCCACCTTTCCCTCCATCCTCCTGGTCGCGACCACCTTTCGGCTGTCGCTCAACATCGCCTCCACGCGCCTCATCCTGCTCAAGGGACACGAGGGCCCCGACGCCGCCGGTAACGTGATCGCATCGTTCGGCCAATTCGTCGTAGGAGGGTCCTACGTCGTCGGTATCATCATCTTTCTGATCCTCGTGATCATCAACTTTAAGGTGATCACCGCCGGCGCGGGCCGCATCTCCGAGGTCGCTGCGCGCTTCACCCTCGACGCGATGCCTGGCAAGCAAATGGCCATCGACAACGACCTCGCCAACGGCCACATCACGGAGGCCGAGGCCCGCAAACGTCGCACCAAGGTCGCCGACGAGGCGGACTTTTACGGCGCGATGGACGGCGCCAACAAGTTCGTTAAGGGGGACGCGGTCGCCGGCATCATCATCACGGCCATCAACATCATCGCGGGCATCATCATCGGCGTCGCCCAAAACGACCTCACCCTCGCCGAAGCCACCGAGACCTACACCATCCTCACCGTCGGCGACGGTCTCGTCTCTCAGATCCCCGCCCTGCTCGTGTCGGCGGCCGCCGGCCTCATCGCCACGCGGACCGCCTCCGGCGACGACCTCGGCAACACGATCCGACTCCAAATCCTCGCTCGGCGCGAGCCGCTGCTGCTCGCGGGGGTCGTCCTCGTCGGCATCGCGCTGTTGCCGGGCATGCCCACCTTCACCTTCTTTGCGCTCTCTGGTGGCTGCTTCTACCTCGCGAGCCGCGCCAAGGAGTTCGAGGCCGCCGCCACCGCCCGCGAAGCAGCCGAGACGGCCGCCGCGGAAGGAACTGCGCCCACCAAAGACAACGCGGAACCCTCCATGGCCGAGCTCATGGCGGTGGACTTGCTTGCGCTGGAGGTCGGATTCGACCTCGTTCCCCTCGTGGACAAGACCCGCGGTGGCGAACTGTTGAAGCGAATTGGCCAAATTCGCAAGCAAGTCGCCCAAGAACTCGGAGTTGTGGTGCCGCCGGTACGCGTGCGAGACAACCTGCAGCTCCCCTCCAACGCGTACAGGCTCGTGCTGTCGGGCACCTCCGTCGGGCAAGGCGACCTGCGCATGAATCGCATGCTCGCTATCGATCCGGGCGGCGCGAGCGGCAAGTTGAAGGGGGAAAAGACGGTCGATCCCGCCTTCGGCATGCCCGCCTACTGGATCCCCTCGGGCGACGCCGACCGCGCCGACATCTTCGGATACACGGTGGTCGACCCCGCCACGGTCGCCGCCACGCACCTCACCGAGTTGATCCGCGTCAATGCCGCCGAATTCCTCGGACGCCTCGAAGCCCAAGAACTCGTGGACGAGTTCACCGAGGTGAACCCCAAACTCGTCGAAGAGTTGATCCCCACCATCATGCCCCTCGGCGAAGTCATCAAGGTGCTCAAGAACCTCCTCGAGGAGGGCGTCAGCATCCGAGACCTGCGGACCATCTTCGAATCCCTGGCAGATCATGGGGCGACCGTCAAAGATCCTGAGCAACT
The DNA here is from genome assembly GCA_040265175.1 of Nannocystaceae bacterium. GTDB lineage: Bacteria > Myxococcota_A > Polyangia > Nannocystales > Nannocystaceae > JAAZXR01. The sequence continues at coordinate 1,530 of JBDQGY010000129.1, read as the reverse complement.
TACCGAACTGGTGCGACAGCGACTGTCGCGTGCCCTGACGGCCCGGTTCGCGGATCCTGGCGGCAACATGCACGCGCTGGTGCTCGATCCTCAGGTTGAGCGCATTTTGCGCGGCCAAGGCCCGGACGATGGTCAAGGCAACGCATTCGTCGATCCCACAATGATTCCAAGGATTGTCACGGGTCTCGAGCGCGCGCTCGGGAGCCTCGCGAACGTCCCAAATGAGCCACTTGTCCTCACCTCTCCCGACATTCGGCGGACTTTTGCGGCGTTGGCATCCCGACATGCACCGGGTCTTGCAGTCCTTAGTTTCCGAGAGGTGGACTCGCGCGCCACCGTCAAAACTGCAGGTGTCGTGAAGCTCGCCGCCTAGTCCTACCTCCTCCCACCTCATCCCCCTTCACACGCCCTAAGGAGACCCGATGCAATCCCACACCTTCCAGGCCAAAGAGATCAAGGAAGCCCTCGCGCTCGTCCGCCGTGACCTCGGCCCCGACGCCGTCGTGGTCGGCACGCGCCGCATTCCAGGCCGCGCCATGGGCCTCTTGGGAGGTTCGTTCATCGAGGTCACCGCGCAAGCGGCGGCCGCAGCCGACACCCGCGCGGCAAAGCCCGCCGGGCTGCGCAAACCGTCGCCGCAGGCGGCCGCGCAAAAAGAGCGAGAGGCGGAAGACAACGTCGTCTCCACCGCCAACCGTCACAAGGCCCTCCTCGCCCTTCAACGGGCGAAGCGAAACCGTGAGCGACGCGAGCCGGTGGAGACCCCCCAGGCCTCCATCATGCGCAACCCTCGAGAGGCGCTCTCTGCGGCAGCCGCCGGTTCCATCGGGCGCGTCGCGACCCACGCGCGCCTCCGACGACGCCTCCTCGCGAGCCTCATCCCGCGGGAACTTTGCGAGCAGTGGCTCAAACAACTGCCCGCAGACCTCGCCCCCTCGCAAGCAGAGCAACGCCTGCGCGCCAACCTGAGCCACCTGCTCGGAGCTCCCGCCCCCCTCGTGGACCGTGGCACCCGCGTCGCCGCCTTTGTGGGCCCCACCGGCGTCGGTAAAACCACCACCGCCGCCAAGCTGGCCGCGCGTCTGGCCCACCGTCACGGTGCCGAGCGCGTGGCCCTGGTCAGTGCCGACAACTACCGCATCGGCGCCCGCGATCAACTGCGCATCTACGCGGATCTGCTGGGCGTGGCCCTGTACAGCCTGGACGAAGGCCAGCCTCTGGACAGCCTGGCCGGGTCGTTGGCGGATCGTCCCTGGGTGGTGGTGGACACCATCGGCATGAGCCAGCGGGACGCCCGCCTCGGTGAGCAGCTTCGCCAACTGAGCGGCGCCGTGGCGGTGCGTCCCGTACTGCTGCTCAACGCCGCCAGCCAGGGCGAGACCCTGGAAGAGGTCGTAGCCGTCTACCGGGGCACCGCGCGCACCGCCGGCCTGGCCCTGGACGACGCCATCATCAGTAAACAGGACGAGGCGAGCCGCCTGGGGCCGGTCCTCGACACCGCCATCCGCCACGGCCTGCGGCTGCATTTTG
>JBDQGY010000128.1:0-12214 GCA_040265175.1 Nannocystaceae bacterium | reverse complement strand
GAGATGTACAAAAGCAACGCCGTGTCGACGCGGCAGTACGACCAACAGGTGGCGCGAGAAGCGAGCGCGCGCTCGGAATACCAGCTCGCGCGCGCCCAGGTGGAGCTCTCCAAACGCGACCGCACCCAGTCGACGCTCATCGCCCCCTTCGACGGCTCGATCGTTCAACGGGATGTGGATAATTTTGAGGAGGTCCGCGCCGGACAGCTCATCGTGCAACTCCAGGGGCAATCGGGTATCGAGATGGTGCTGCAAGTCCCCGAGAGCATCGTCGCGCAGCTTCAAATCGGTCAGCGCGCCCGGGTTGTCTTCGCGAGTAATGTCAGTGAACCAGTGGACGCGGAGGTCACCTCGGTCGCGGCCCGAGCCAACGCGGGCGGGACCTTTGAGGTCACCGCCCTCCTCAATGCCCCCGGCCCTGAGGTACGCGCGGGCATGAGCGCCAACCTCTTGTTGGATCTCTCCGCGAGCCCTCAAGCCGACGATGGCGACGCGCCCGCGGCGACGAAGCTTCAGATCCCCTTCAGCGCTCTCTTTGCCATGGAGCAAGACCCCGACGCCAGCGCTGTCTACGTCTACGATAAAGAAACGAGCACCGTACAACTGCGCGCGGTCAAGACCGGGGAACTCCGAGGCGACGCGGTGATCATCGAGTCGGGCCTCACCGCGGACGAGATTGTCGCGACCGCGGGCACCTCATTCTTATCCAACGGAATGTCAGTAACTCTGTGGGAGGGCTAACGCCATGAGCATCACCAAGTTCTCCATGCATCAGCGCCGGCTCGTGACCGTCATCGCGTTCATGTGCGCGCTGATCGGCTTCTTCGAATACCTCCACTTCCCGTCTCAAGAGGACCCGCAGATCGAGTCGCGGGTGTCGGTGGTGTCTGCCTTCAATCCGGGCCTCGCTCCAGAAGAAATGGAGCACCTCATCGCGCGCCCCATCGAGGAGCACGCACGTAAGCTCCCGGAAGTTGACGAGATCGAGTCCCACGTTCGCCAAGGCAGCGCGACCGTCGAGATTACGTTTCACGACTGGGCGACAAACCTCGACCCTATCTACCAAAAGCTCCGAAACTATATGGAGGAGGCGCAACGCGACTTCCCGGACGGGACGGTCGGCGCCTTCGTCAACGATGACTTTGGGAAGGTGTCCTCGGCGAGCATCGCGCTCACGGGAGAGGGTTTCACCCACCACGAGCTCCGTGAGATGGCGGAGGACATCGCAGACGAGCTGTACACGGTGTCAGGGGTCCGCGACGTCGACTTGTTCGGAGTCCGGGACGACCGCGTCTACCTAGAGGTGGAGAGCGTCCAGATCAGCTCCAAAGGCACGTCTCCGCAGGCACTGTTCGCCCCGGTCATCGACCAAAACCAAATCCTGCCCAAGGGGGTCTTGCGCGGGAGCGGCTCCCAGATCATCGTGGACGCCGCCGGTCACTTTGAAGACCTCGCGCAGATCGAGTCAACCCCGGTCGGGCTCTCCGAGGACCGTGGCACCGCCTACTTCGGCGACCTGGTCGACGTCGTGCCCGGATATCAAGACCCCGCGCCCTCCTACGCTTGGTTCTCGGGCACCCCAACCATCGTGCTCTCGGTCAGCATGGCCGACGATGAGAACATCATCGAATTTGGCGCCCGCCTGAAACAGAGAACCACCGCGATCGAGCAGTCTCTCCCCATCGGTTGCCAACTTCGATTCGGGATCTTCCAACCCGACATCGTCGAGACCGCGATCAGCTCCTTCACAAACAACCTCTACCAGACCCTCACCATCGTCTGCGTGGTGGTCCTGCTGTTCTTAGGTCTGAGAACCGGCGTGGTGGTGGGTGTCTCCATCCCCCTGGTCATTTTGATCACCCTGATCGTCATGCGGCAGGTGGGGATCCCCCTGCACTCCATCTCGATCGCCGCGATGATCATCTCGCTCGGACTCCTCGTCGACAACTCCATCGTCGTCGCAGAGGACTTCCGGCGGCGACTAGGTCTCGGCGAAGAGCGACGCGAGGCTGCGATCAACGCCGGCAACGGGCTGGCCGTTCCATTGTTGAGTTCCTCGCTCACAACGATCGCCGCCTTCATGCCGCTCCTGCTCACGGATGGCTCTGCCGGAGAATACGTCGGCGCGCTGTCTCAAGTGGTGACCATCTCCTTGTTGGCGTCGTGGCTCGTCGCGATCACCTTCGTGCCGATCCAATGCTACTGGTTCGTCAAAGCGCCGCCCCCGCCCAAACAGCCCGCCAACCCTGACCCCGCGACGGGCAATGAATCTCCCGTGATGACCGCCTACCTCAAGGTGTTGCGGTGGTCCCTCAGTCACAAGTTGATCGTGGGCTTCGTGGTCTCCTCCATGCTCGCCACCGCCGTCCACGGCCTCTCGCAGCTCCCTCAAGAGCAGTTCCCCATCGGAGAGCGCTCTCAGTACCTCGCCTTCATCGACCTCCCCGCCGGCTCCGACATCGAGGATACACGCGCGGCGATGGAGTCGATCAATGAGTGGCTCGGAGACAAGGAGGCCAACCCAGACGTAGACAACTGGGTGAGCTACGCAGGCACCGCTGGCCCGCGCTTCTACATTACCCTTGCGCCCTTTGACCCCGTGCCGTACCGCGGCCTCATCATGGTGAATACGACGCCGGGTGTCGATCCAGGGATCCCCATGCGGCGAATGGCGGACTACCTCCAGACATCTCGACCTGAGGTCCGCGGCGAGGTGAAGCAGCTCTGGCTCGGCAGCGAAGAGCCTGGCACCGTACTGGTCAACTTTCGAGGGCCCGACCCGAAGGTCCTCAAAAAACTCTCCATCCAAGCCCGAGACATCATGAACGCGGTCCCCGGGGCCCTGTTCGTGAAGGATGATTGGCGAAACCTCACCCCAAAATTTCGAGTGACCCTCGACCCGGAGCGGGTGCAGCGGGCGGGCCTGAGCATGGGGACGGTGGCCAAGATGCTCGCCATCGGCGTCTCAGGGGCTGAAATCTCTGCGATGGTGGAGGGCGATCGATCCGTACCGATCGTCGCGCGGCTGTCTGCGGGCGAACGCACGAGCGCCTCTCGCCTCGAAGACCTTCAGATCTACTCTCCGAAATTTGAGCGTGGAATCCCCCTTCGACAGGTCGCGGACTTCTCACTCGAGTGGCACTACCCAGAAATTCAGCGCTACCAGCTTCAGCGGCAGGTCCAAGTGTCGGGCAAGCATCAATTGAAGACCGCCGATGAATTTGTCGAGGCGATCTTGCCCGAGATCGAAGCGATCGAAGTGCCCCCGGGATACGAGCGCGAGATCGCAGGAGAGGTCGCCGATCGAGAAGAAAACAACGCAGACCTCTTCTCGCATATCCCGATCTGCCTCACGTTCATGGGGCTGTTACTCATTGGGCAGTTCAACTCACTTCGCCGCCCCGCCATTATCGCGATCACGAGCCCGCTCGTGTTGATCGGCGCGGTCCTCGGGATGCACGTCATGGGAGCAAAATTCAGCTTCACGTCGATGCTCGGGCTCATGAGCCTCGTTGGGATCTTGCTCAACAACTCCATCGTGATGCTCGACTGCATCGACTCCTTGCGTAACAACGGCGCGAGCGTGCACGACGCGATCATCGCGGCATGCAAGCAGCGCATGCAGCCGATCGTGATGACGACCCTGACGACGGTGCTAGGTCTGATCCCCATGATTCTATTCGGGGGGCCCATGTGGTACGGCATGGCCAACGCAATCGCCTTCGGGCTTACAGTGGGCACGGGACTCACCCTGATCGTGGTCCCAATTCTCTACCGCGTGATGTTCCCCGATCGCGAGAACAGCCCCACCGCAGGCTGATCCCCTATCTCGTCTTTCGAGGGACGAGCCGACGGCTCTCGAGCATGCGCTTGAGCGCCGCGACCATTGTGGTCTGCTCGCGCCGCGTGAACACACGCTCCTCCCACGGGGGATCGCTGCGCGGTCGCTTGTTCATGATCGACGTGGTCTCCACCCCGTGCGGCAGCGAGAAAAAATGCCCGAGCTCATGCGCGAGGACCATGGGCCCCGAGATGGCGGACATGATGACCCAGCGCTGTGAGATGTCTCTTCGCAGGCGCCAATGCACCCCACGAATCTCGGCAGGTGGCGCGTCCACGTCCGTGAGTCGGGAGACCAGGTATACGTCCACCTGGCCTTGGTGAGGGTTCGCTGCCCCTAAGCCATCCCGCTGGGCCCGCGTGTCCACCGCGGCGCTGGCCACACGGAGCCGCTGCCATGAGTCGACAACGAACTCCACGCCGATAGGATCAAACAACCGGTTGGCGTGATCGAGACGCGCGCGGAACCATTCCCGTGGGACGGCGGGGTGCTCGTCGTCTTCCAACGCGAACACCCGCACGCCGACCTGCACTCTCGGCGACACGGGGACACCACCCGATGCTGCGCCGTCGTCACGCGCCTCAAAGACTCGCGCCTCGGTCGGCGCCTCCCCGTCCTTCACCGCGCCAACGGACAACGGCGACAGCATCAGCAGCACCCAGCCGAACGCTCCCAAGATTGCTCCTCGAAGTGACCGACCGCGACACGGACGCGAGACCGGGCCCCGAGAGCGCATCAAAGAGCGCGCCTCGTCAGCCTCAAGATCTCAAAGATCGCGCGGGTCGAGGGCGACTTGTTGAGCGTATAAAAATGGATACCCGGCGCGCCTCGTTTCGAAGGCCCGAACGGGGATTCGCGCGCGGGCGCGAGCAAACCACGGCACTGATGTGAGGCGTACATTACCCCCGCCCAGAACACCTCTACTGGATCGTCACCGATGGACTTTAGGCGATTCGAGAGTTCCGTAGGAATGGAGGCGCCGCACATGGAGGTAAAGCGCTCTACTTGCTTGGTGTTGCTGACCGGCATGATGCCAGGGATGATGGGGATGTCGATGCCAGCGGCCAGCGCCCGCGCTTCAAAATCGATAAAGGCCTGGTTGTCAAAGAACAACTGCGTCAACAAAAAATCAACCCCACAGTCCACTTTGTGTTTGAGGTGTCTGAGGTCGGTCGCCGCGTCCGTCGCCTCCGGATGAACCTCCGGATAGCACGCTGCGCCAACACAAAAGTCACCTCGCTCACGGACAAACGACACAAGCTCGCTCGCGTGCGCGAGCCCCCCCTCCGCGATCACATAGGAGTTTTGGCCCTTTGGCGGATCTCCGCGCAAGGCCAAAATATTCTCCACACCGATCTCGCCGAGTTCGTCGACGACCCGACCAAGGTCCTCTCTGCTCGCGCCCGCGCAGGTGAGGTGAGCCAGAGGCTCAATCGCCAACTCGCGCTTGATCCGGGCGAGCAACTCGAGGGTTCGATCTTGGGTGCTACCGCCGGCACCGTAGGTCACCGAGACGTAATCCGGTTCGAGCAACGCGAGCTGATTGAGATTGCGCCAGAGCGTCTCCATCCCCTTCTCGGTCTTCGGTGGAAAAAACTCAAAGCTGAAAATGGGTCGTTTGTGCGCTAGACGCTCGGAGATCTTCACTCCCCTGTGATAGCAAAGGCCCCCACCTGTTGCTAGAGAGAGCGAGCTCAAACCTCAGCTGTCGGCGAATTCGACGACCTCGGCCTGGTCCACGCGCAACAGTTCGCCACCTCCGAGAGACCGAACCATCAGGGCGCCGTCGGTGTCGAGCCGCTCCGCGCAAACATGGATCCGTTCCGAGGAACCATCCGGTCGAGTCACGGGGACCGTCACGCGCCGCCCCAGCGTAACACATCGCGGCTCGTACGCGCCGCGGATCGCCTCGAAGCCCCCTTGAAAATAGGATTCACAACGCTGCTCCAGAGCCTCACAGATCGACGCGAGCAACCGCACCCGCCCCGGGGTCTTTGAGGTACCTCGCACCAGGGCGAGACTCGTCGCTGTCGAGGCGAGCGCCTCCTCAAAACTCGTGCGCGCCACGTTAATTCCAAACCCTAAGACCAGGTCCACGCTCGCCGCGCCCCAGCGCGACTCGCAGAGGATGCCACCGAGCTTGCGACCCTCCACCTGTAGATCGTTGGGCCATTTCAAATCGATTCGCCCCTTGAGATCCGGGAGCACGCGCTCGATGCCGTCCGCCAGTGCCACGCCAGTCGCCAGCGCCACGGCGCCCAGCGAGCCGGGCGGCGGGCGAAGACGCAGACCAAGACTGGCGTAGATGTCGCCGCCGTCGGTGGACGACCATCGTCGTCCCTTGGTCCCACGCCCCGCGCGTTGGGATCCAGCGGTCACGAGCAGGCCCGACTCGCCACCGTCCGCCAGCCATCTCGCGGCGTCGTCGTTGGTCGAACCCGTCTCCTCTACGTGACGATGGACGCGACCGTAAACCTGCGTCGACAGACATTGCGCGAGCTCGTCTGGAGAGATGCTCATGGCCTGCAGCATAGCGGAGTTCTCTTTCGTGGCCTCGCGCGTCGGATGAGGAGGCCTCGCGGCCCTCAAAAGGCGTGATCGGTCGCGAGATACAGCTGAAACCCTTCGCGACTCCCGGAGGCTTCCGTACGAACGACAAAGAAATCGTCGAGGCGAAGAAAAATCCCCCCCCCACCACTGATTTGAAAACCAGCCTGACGGTTCACATCCTGATCCCAGATACCCCCAAGATCCGAAAACAAATTCAGACCAACGTCGATCTTGTAGCGGCCCAGCATAGTCTTTAGCGGGACAAATCGGAATTCTGGGCTGCCATAGACCTTGTGTTTTCCGATGAACCGCCGCCGATAAAACCCGCGCCCTACCATGCGGCCTCCGAACCCGTCGAAGGCGTCCACCCCACCAAACTGCCCAAGGATGAAGTACGGCGGTGTCCCAAGCTGCGTCTCGCCTCCCACCCGCAGCGCCAAAATCGCTCGCTCCGTCCCCATGGGGATGAACCATCGCGCCGCGGCGTTGATGCGCCCCCACGATTGGGTCGCCCCGAGCCAGGGTGCTGCCCACTCCACGCTCAACTCGTGATAGCTGCCTCGCACGGGGGAGACCTCGCGGTTCCGGGCGTCGTAGACCAGCCCGAGGGTCAACGAGCTACGTCGAGTCGTCTTTGCCGCGGCGCCCTGTTCCATCGCGAACATGGAATCATCGCGAAAATTCGCCTGATCCATCTCGAAGCGGTAGGTCCCGATGATGCTGAGGATCGATGAGTGAAACCATGTGGGCAGCGCCTCCCCACTCCGCCACAGCGGATGCTGGTAGCCGACGCGTCCCCCAAACGTGCGCACCTTGACGCGGAAGTAGGGATCCTCCTCAAGCTCCTCGTTGGTGAGCTTGTCAGGGTTTGCGATTCCTGCGTATGTAAAACGCGGGTCGTCAATGAAGCGAGCGTCGAATAAAAACAACTCTCGCTTCCCAAAGAGATCCCGCAGTCGGAGGATCAGCTCGTGCTCTTGCACAAGCTTGGTCGACACTCTGTTTTGGAGCGACAGCAGCACCATGTTGATGGTCCGCCCCGGAGGACGATAGACGTAGCGACCGCTGGTGCCGAACTCCACGCCGAAGCTGGACTCCACGCGAATACTAGGGACGAGGACAATATAGTGCCCGTTCCGCCGAAGCCGGCCGACGCGTGAACGACCCGAGCGCGTCGCATCCGACGGCATCCCCTCCTCGTCCTCATCCTCCACGAGTTTCTCTTCAGGCGTGGCCCGGAGTCCCGCGACCCCGTCTTCCTCCTCCAACGTTGAGTCGACCACTCCAGCAGGGTGCCTCTCCTCGTCCTCGTCGCGGCTCCCTGCGATCGAGCCCGCGTTGTCCGCGGCGATGGACAGCGCCGCCGCGGTCGCCGCCGGTCGAGCGATCGCCGACGCGCCCCCTGGCGGAGGCGTGAGGAGCTGCATCGACAGCGCGGCGGAGAAGACCTGGAGCATCATGGGGGCGTGGAGTCACTTCGTATCGCGACGCTGCGCACCGTCGCACAAGCGTCGCCTCGATTCTATTGGCATGACCTCATCTCACTGAAGCGGTCGATCTGCTGCGATCGGCCTGCTCAGCCCTCCATCAGCATGGAGAGGTCCACGGCTGTCGCGCTGTGCGTCAACGCACCGACGCTGACGGCGTCCACACCGCTTGTCGCGAGTCGCTCAATTCGATCCAATGTGATTCCCCCGGACACCTCGACAAACGCACGCCCACCCACAAGCGCGACCGCCTCCTGCACCTCGGCGTCGCTCATATTATCGAGCAGCAGCGCGTCCGCCCCCGCATCCACAGCGCGGGAAGCCTCTTGGACATTTTCCACTTCACAACAAATTCGCAGGGTGTGCGGCGCGTAGTCCCTCGCGCCCTTGATCGCGGCCTCGAGGCTCCCGGCCCAGCGGATATGGTTCTCCTTGATCAGCACGCCGGCGCCGAGGTCGTTGCGATGGTTGTGGCCTCCACCGCAGCGCACGGCGTAGCGATCGAGCGCGCGAAGTCCTGGCATCGTCTTCCGTGTGTCGGTGATCCTGAGTTTCCCCGCGGCCTGTGACACGTACGCGGAAGTTTTGGAGGCCACCGCGCAGGCGCGCTGCAAGAGGTTGAGCGCCGTCCGCTCCCCCGCCAGCAGCGAGCGCGCGTCCCCCTCAAGGATCGCCAGTTTCTCGTTGGCAGCGACGTGTACGCCATCCTCTACCAAAAACGTGCAGCGCACTGCAGGATCGATGGTCGCGAACACCTGGGATACGAGCGACAGACCGCAGACCACGATGTCCTCACGTGTCTCGATGCGCGCCCGCCCCTGCGTGCCCGCGGGCACCGTGCCGGAGGCTGTGACATCTCCCGCGTGCAGGTCCTCTTCGAGGGCACGGGCGACGATCTTTTGAAACTCGGTGACCAAGGGATCGGCAATTGAGACGCTCATGATTCACTCCATTCCTCGATCGGCCATCCGCGCGCCCGCGCGAACCTCTTCAGCCGCGGGTCGGGGTTGATCGCGTAGGCGTGCCCCACGCGCTCCAACATTGGTCGGTCGCTGAAACTATCCGAATAAAAGTGCGAGTGCGCCAGTGAAATCCCATGACGGCGGGCGAAGTCCTCCGCCCAGTGGACCTTCCCGGCGCCGTAGCACGCGGGCCGCTTGTACTCCCCGGTCAACGCGCCCGAATCGTCCACCTGCACCTCCGTGCACAAGACGTGCGGGATGTTGAGGTGCGCCGCCACGCGGGCGTTCAAGAACCTCGAGCCAGAGGTGAGCAAGACCAGCTCGTGCCCCGCCGCTCGATGCCGCTCCACCGCAGATCTCCCCCGTGCACACACGTGCGTCTCAATGTGTGCCTCGTACCAAGCCTGCACCTCACGGTCGACCTTCGAGGCGCTCACGCCGCGATACGGCTCTAGCACCTTGGCCGTGACCGTGTCGTAATCGAGGAGGCTCAGGCGATACAGCGCGAGCCACATGACCGAGCGCAAGGACATCCACCAGCTGATCTCACCGCGTGCTCGTTGATATTCGAACCACGCCCGGCCCGAGTTAATCGACAAGAGGGTGCAGTCCACGTCGAAGAACGCGGCGGCGCGAGGTGTGGTTGAAGAATCCATGGCAGACACCGGTCAGGGCGACGGGAAGGTACTCGTCAAAAGCACCTGCATCAACAGATTCGACGCCGCGTGAAAAATGATGGCGGCCCAAAGGCTCCCGCTCTTGCGCCAGATCCACGCGAACAACAGGGCGGGGAAGAAAGTCGCGAGTCGATCGATGCGCATGTCGCCCACGAGATGTCCCACCGCGAACATCGCGCTCGACACCACCGCGCCCATCCCGATCTTCACCCCGAGCACGCGATGCTTCGGCGGCCACCGGGCCTCCAGCGCGCTCATCAGGTAACCGCGATGACAGACCTCTTCGGGCACCGCCACCAGCAACACCTCGGTCAACACCACCATCAACACCCCGCCGCTCGCCCAATCGCCCCACGACGCTGGCCACCGAATCGCGCCCGGGAGCAGCTCGCCGTTGTGACGCGAGCATAGGCCCGCCACGAATCGCCCAACCCGATCGGAGCCGAGCGACGCGGCTTCCAGGTCGTAGATCGCGCCGAGACCGAGCGCGCGACCGCCGTTTGCGCCGACGACATCCCCACATGCCACGTCATAAAACAGCAAAAAGACCACCGCGAACGCCGGCAACAGTAAGGCGGAGAGTCCCAGCCCAACGCGAACTCCGCGCCAGCGCCACGGCGGCAGCGGGGTCTCAGGTCCCACCTCAAACGCCCGGGCGAGCTGTGGGCTGCGACGAAGCATCCACATCGGCGCAAACAAGAACCCCGCGAGGAGCACCAGCGGCGCGAGCGACTCGGCGCCGAGCATCCGCGTGAGCGCATACGAGAGATAAACCGCCACTGTGCAGACCACCGCCGGCCCCGCGAGTTTTGTTCTGCTCGCGTCCGACGTTTCCATCACGTGGTTGCTGCCGCTCACTCAGCGGAGACTAGCCGCTAGCCGCGCCATGCGCCTGCGGAGACTCTCCAAGGTCTCGTTGAGCTGATCCACATGGTCGAGGATTTTCTGGTCGCCGACGTGCGCGCTGACCTCGGCCCGACTCACCTCTTCTTGCTCAAGCAAGCTCAAGGTGTCGACGAGGTAGGATTCAATGCGCTGGATTGACATCGCGGTCTCGCGGAGATCATCATCGATGAACAGCACCAGGTTTTCGACGTTTTCCGCCTCATGCAGGGTCGAGGTCTTCGCGTACGAGCGTGTGGCGCGGTCCATCAGCCGATCTCGAGAGCGCGCGCGCTTACCGCTCTCGCGTCGCTCGTCGGCTGCATCTTCGACGCCGCTGGAATGTATGCTTCCGTCCCCTACATGCTTCGAACCAGAGCTGCCCATCCTTTGTCGGTGACACAAGACACCCACAAGGAGCAAGTTTTCGGCGGTTTTCCTCCCACTTGAGAGCCTAACGTACCTGTGATTCCTGAAGACAAGCTCAAAGAGCTGCGTGAGCGCATCGTCGTCGAAGATGTGATCGGTCAGTACGTCGCCCTGAAATCTTCGGGGCGCCAGTTTAAAGGGCTGTGTCCGTTCCACGCGGAGAAGACGCCGAGTTTTTATGTCCACCCCGAGCGGCGCTCGTTCAAGTGCTTCGGATGCGGCGAGTATGGCGACGCGATCGAGTTCATTCAGAAGGTCGAAGGCACGAGTTTTTTGGAGACCGTGCGACGCCTTGCGGATCAGTTTGCGGTGGCCTTGCCCTCCGAGGTGGGAGGAGCGCGAAATGCGCGCGACGCCAACGAGCGTGATCTCGATCTTCGCGTCACCGAATGTGCTGCGACGTTTTTTCGCCGGGTCCTCGTGAAGGAGCCCGTGGGTGAGACGGGCCGCGCGTATGCCGCCAAGCGTGGGGTCGGTGAAGAGACGAGTGAAATCTTCCGCATGGGCTACGCGCCGTCGCCCGAAGAGGCCGGCTGGGACGCGCTGGTCAAGGAGCTCACGGCGCGCGGCCACGATCTCGAACGCGCTGAGCGCCTCGGTTTGGTCGCCAAAAGCGAGCGCAACCAGAACTACTACGACCGTTTCCGCGGTCGCCTCATGTTCCCCGTCATTCGTCCCGGCGGCAGCGTACTCGGCTTCTCCGGTCGAATCTTACCGATCCACGACTCTTCCGACGATCAAGATCCAACCCCGAAGTACATCAACTCCTCGGAGTCGGACCTGTACGCGAAAAATAAAACCCTCTTTGGACTACAAGCTGCGAGCCGCCACATCAAAACGAGCGGTCGCGCGCTGCTCGTCGAGGGAAACCTAGATGTGGTCTCGCTCCACCAACGAGGTCACGGCGAGGCCCTGGCACCGCTTGGAACAGCGTTTACGAGGGAGCAGTGCGCCGTGCTGGGACGCCTCACTTCCGTGGTCGTCATCTGCTTCGACGGCGATCGAGCCGGCCGAAAAGCCACGGCATCCGCCATCGAACAGCTGTTGAGCGCTGACATCGAACCCCGGGTCGTCGCCCTCGAACCCGGCGAAGATCCCGACAGCGTGGACCCCGAGGTGTTTAAGCGACGACTCGAGCGCCCCACACCCGCGCTGGAGTGGTTCTTACGGCGGCTCGTCGCCGCAGGAGCCACGGAGTCCATCGAGTCCAAGGCCCGCGCGCTGCATCGGGTGGCCCCGCTGCTCCAAAAACTCAAAGACCCCGACGTGCGAGGGGACTACGCGCATCTTGCGGCGAATTTGCTGAGTCTGCCTATCTCACGGGTATGGTCCGCAGCCCAGCCAGAATCCCGAGGTTGGACACCCCCGCATGTCCCGCGCAGTGCG
>JBDQGY010000127.1:0-12387 GCA_040265175.1 Nannocystaceae bacterium | reverse complement strand
TGTGTAGCCGGTGCCGCGGTCGTCTTTCAAGGGAAAGGTCGTTTTCCGGGGAGGAGAATCACGCCCTCGCCGCAGGAGAACGCCGCCACGCGGCGAGCGGAGTCTCATTGGGGCGGCGTCCCGGGGGCCGAACACTTTTTCAATTGAGAGGATGCCCGAGATGAGCCGGGACGTTAGGATACGTGCATGAAGCCCGATCTTCGATTGGGGGACCTTGTGGAGCCTCGGACTGGAGCAGCGCTCTCGCTGGAGTCGGGGCGCTTGGTCGCTGAAGACAGCGGACGTGAATTTCTCGTCCACGCGGATTGGGTCGATTTTATCCCCGAGCGTGATCGGGAGGGTCCGCAGCTTGTGACGGCGCTCTTGCATCTCCCCTCGGTTTCGGCGGCCTACGAAGAAGTGGTGCGACCGTCGGTGGACCGTCTTCGCATCGGGCAGCGGGTGGATTGGCAGCGAGAGATGACGTGGGCCGTGGAGGCCTTGCAAGCACATCGGGGTGTGGTGGCCGACATCGCGTGTGGGAGTGGAGCGGTCGGCGTTCGGGCGGCGCGTGGCGATCGATTTGAGCGCTTGTATTGCATTGATCGTTCAGAGCCGCTGCTCGCGCAGTGCGTGCGCAGGTCCGAGATGGCGAGGCTCAACTGTCCCGTGGTTCTCCTGCGCGCCGACGCCCGGTATCTCCCCCTCGCCAATGCCAGCTTGGACGCGGCGCACGTGCGGATCGGAGCGTCTTTGTGGCGTGGGGCGCAACAGCTGATCGCGGAGTTGGCGCGCGTCGTGAAACCCGGTGGGGAGGTGGTCGCCTCCGCCGCGAGCGGAGGGGGGAGTCTGCGTGGGCTCGCTGCCCGGACGCTTATGGCACGTACCGCCGGGTTCTCCTTGCCGTCCTTGGAGCGGGTCCGTGCGCTGTGCGAGGGCGCGGGGTTCGGGGATGTCGAGATTCATCGGCGCGCGGGGATGATGAGGCTGAGGATGATTCGCTCGTGACGCGTCCCCAAGCCTCCTCCCTCGAGGACCCCGTGGTTCACGCGCTGACCGCCCAGGATGGCTGGGTGCTTCGAGTCTACGACTTTGTGCCGAGGTGCGAGCACGCGCGAGGGATCATCATCCTCGGGCACGCGATGATGGTAGATGCGCGGACCGTGTGCCGCCCCGATCGTCCGACCATCGCCGCGACGCTCGTGGACAGGGGCTTTCGTGTGCTCGCCCCTGATTTGCGAGGACACGGCGCGAGCGGGCCTGGGGCAGCGGAAGGGGGAGATTGGTCATACGACGATCACGTCTCGGATGTAGGGCTGTTGGTGGCGTGGGCGCGCGAGCTTGCACCGCAGCTGCCGCTTCATCTCGTCGGCCACAGCTTATTTGGGAACGCGAGCCTCGCGTGGCTCGGACAACACTCGGACGAGCAGGTCCACGCGGCGGTCTTGATATGCGTAGACATTTGGTGCGAGCGGCACGAGCCGCGGTGGTGGAGATGGGCGCTAAAGAGGCTCGTCTTCGCCGTCTCCCTTGCGATCGTCAAGATGTTCGGGCGCTTGCCCGCGCGCGCCTTGAAGGTGGGCACCGCGGATGAGTGCGCGCGCTACTGGGCCCAGTTTGCGCGATGGATGCGTGGTGGGCGTTGGACCGACGAGGCGGGGCGTACCGACTACGGGGCAGGGCTGGCCCGGATCCAGCAGCCGGTGCTCCACGTGGTGGGCCGGGGAGATCGCCTCTACGCGGCCCCCGAATCCTCTCTTCAGTTTACGGAGGCGCTCCCCCGGCGCCATGTGATGACCGCGCCGCGCCGCGTCGCGTCCGTGGAGGGTGCCGGCGACGTGGCGGTAGGCCATATGAGCCTGGTGACTGATCCCGCCTGCGCGGGACTCTGGGAAGAGATCGCGCTGTGGCTTTTGAGTCTCGACCACGAGGTCCTCGCGGTGCCGCGCACGTAGCCCCGGAGGATCGGTTTCGTAGGCCCATAATCGTCCCGAAATCCGTGGAGGCGCGAGGGGGGTGCGACGGACTCCGGAATTCGCGTAGATTGTCCCCGATGACCACGGAAGCCATGTCCATGAGTTTTGAGGAGTACAAGGCAGCGCTCGGGACCTCTGCCTCGAGGAGAGCGCTGCTCTTTCGAGATGGTCGGCCCTTCCACGTGTTGCTGAGTCAGCAGTTCTCCCGCGATGACTTGATCCACCTGACGGACACGGCGACCTCCATCCGTCGCCTTGACCGCCATCGTGACGGACGTGAATTTCTCCGAGGGCTGCTGCGAGGGATCCGCGTCATGAACCTGTTCGCGCAGCCGAGCACGCGGACCGCAGAGAGCTTCATCGCAGCGGCCGACAAGCTTGGCGCGACCACGCGACTCGTCGCGGACATTCGAACGTCCAGTTTCTCGAAGGGAGAAACTGTGGAGGATTCGGTGAGGACGCTGTCATCGTTTTTCGACACGATCGTGACGCGTCACCCGGAGGATGACTTCGCCGCGCGCGCAGCCTGGGGACTTCAACGGAGTAGCCGACCGATCCCGGTGGTGTCTGCGGGCAGTGGTAAGTCGCAGCACGTCACCCAGTCGCTCCTCGACATCTACACGCTGCGATACTCTCTCCAAGATCGGGGCGGGCTCGATGGCCGCACGGTGCTGCTGGTGGGAGACATTCTGAGGAATCGCGCGGCGCGATCGTTGGCCTACCTGCTGACCAAGTTTGATGTGGAGCGGGTAGATTTCGTAAGCGCGAAGAACTACCTCCCCGAGGACGGGCTTATCCAATACATCGAGAAGCACGGCATCAAGGTCGGGGTCGACGACAATCTTGAGTCATATCTCAAGCGACGAGGCGGTGACGTTGACGCGATCTACATGACCCGACTGCAGCAAGAGTGGGACAAGGGAGGCGGGCAGCCAACGGCGAAGGGAGAGGAACTTGGGACGGAGGATGCGTTCGTGTTGAAGTCCGAGTTTCGCAAGCTGGTCGGTGATGACTGCGTGCTCATGCACCCTTTGCCCCGCGTGAACGAGCTCCCCGAGTCGTGGGAGGATCACCCTGGGTTTGTTGTCTGGAGGCAAGTCCGCATTGGCTTGTGGATGCGGGCTGCGCTGTTCGCCGCGATCCACGGGGCCGATCAAGAGATTCGCGCGAGGGCCGAGCGCCTCGGCCTCCTTTAAGACTGCTCAAGGCCGTTGACATTCGCCGCGCTGCTTTGAGGTAGCATGGGTCCGCATGGGGGGACCTCTGGCATTGCTGTTGGCTGCGGCCGTCCCGACGCTCGTCGTCTCGGTGTACTTTGACTGGCTCGATCGAGCGCGACCAGAGCCACGCTCCTCCTTGCGCCGCGTCTATCTCGCGGGCGCGTGCTCTTTCGCGCCGGTGCTGCTCGTCGAGATGTTCTTAAAGTCGCGGGGGCATGACCTCAGCGGCGCGGCGTTGGCGGCGTGGGACGGATTCGTGGTCGCGGCTGCGCCCGAGGAAGCCGCGAAGGTGGCGTGCATCGCGTTGTTTGTGTGGAGGCGGGCGAGTTTCGACGAGCACATGGATGGGATCACCTACGGCGTGCGGGCCGGGCTGGGGTTCGCGCTCGTGGAGAACCTCGGGTACTTTTGGATGGCGCCCCCAGACCAGCTCTTCGACGTGCTGGTCCTTCGTTCGGCCCTGCTGGTCCCGGGCCACGCCGCGTGGGGGGCGATCGCCGGCTACTGGGCTGCTCGTCGTCGGTTCTCCGGAGACGGCGTCGGGGTTGTTGGAGGATGGCTCTGTGCGGTGGCGCTTCACGGCGCCTACGACTTTTTCATCTTCTCCATGGCCTTATATGGGGCCGAGGGCACGGAAGAGTGGGCTGCGGTCGCGTACTTCTCGGCAGCCCTCGTGGTGCTGGTCGCCTCGGTGGTTTGGATGCGACGGTTGGCGGCACACGCCCTGAAATCCGATGCCATCCTCGATGACGCGATCATGCGAGGGCGCTCATCGCCACCCCTGGACCCTCCAGAACCTTGAACTTGTGAGGGGCAGCTACCCGACGATCGGCAAGCTGCGCGCGGGTGTGGCGGCGTCTTTGACCAACTCGCACACCGCGTCGACCCACGCTGGGCTCGAGTTGAGTGATGGAATCAGGCGAAGCTCCTCGCCGCCGGCGTCGCGGAAGTCTTGCCGCGCCTCCATGCCGATCTCTTCAAGCGTCTCAAGACAGTCGGCGACAAATGCCGGGCAATAAACGGCGAGGCGTTTGACGCCGCTTCGCGCGAGCTCTTCCACACGATGGTCAGTGTAGGGCTTGATCCACTCCCGCCGACCGAGCCTGGACTGAAAGGAGACGCTCCATTGATCGCGCGGTAGGTTGAGTTCGCTCGCCAGCAGTCGGGCTGTGACGAAGCATTGGGCTCGGTAGCACTGCTGTCCGACCGCGGATCCGGGCGCAGCCGCGCGGTCGCAGCAGTCGGGGCTCGCGAGACAGTGGGACCCCGTCGGGTCGCTCTTGTGCATGTGATGCTCCGGGAGACCGTGGAAGGAGAACAGCACGAAGTCGGGGTTCAGGTCATCGAGAGTCGGTCGGCCCACCGCCGCGAACGCCTTGATGAACGCGGGGTGTGAAAAGAACGGGGGGACCACGGAGATGAACGGCGTGTTCCATCGACCTTGAACCTGTCGCAGCACCTCCTCTACGGTGGAGCCGGTGCTGCTCGATGCGTATTGCGGATACAGTGGGACCACCACGATATGATCGCATCCCTTCGCATCGAGCTCGGCGAGCCCGCGCTCGATGGACGGAGATCCATACCTCATGCTCAACACGACCGGCCACTCACCTAGGGCGTTGGAGACCTGCTCGGTGAGGGCTTTTCCGTGGACCAAGAGGGGCGAGCCGTCCTCGCTCCAGACCTTCCGGTACGCCCGCGCCGACTTGGGCGAGCGGAAGGTGCTGATGATGACGTTCACGAGGAACCATCGCGCGAGCGGGCTGATGTCGATGACGCGTCCGTCCATCAGAAACTCTCGCAGGTAGCGGCGCACCGCGGGGGTCGTCGGTGCGTCGGGCGTACCGAGGTTGATGAGGAGCACCCCTGTCTTGTGACCGGTGGACATAGGCAAGGGGGATCGTGACGCCCTCCCGCCGGTTTGCAACCCCCGCGCGGAGGTTTTGTGCTAAGCCTCTGCGATGGCGACTTTGGAAGGAAAAACTCTCTTCATCTCAGGCGCGAGTCGCGGCATCGGAAAGGCGATCGCGCTAAAGGCGGCGCGTGATGGCGCGAATATCGTCATCGCAGCGAAGACGGATACTCCGCACCCAAAGCTGCCAGGCACCATCCACACGGCGGCAGAGGAGGTCGTCGCGGCCGGAGGGCGCGCGCTCCCTGTGGTGGTGGATATTCGGAAAGATGAGCTTGTCGAGGCCGCGGTCGCGAAGGCGGTCGAGACGTTTGGGGGCATCGACATCCTTGTGAACAACGCCAGCGCGATCAGCCTCACCGATACGCCCTCGACGCCCATGAAGCGCTATGACCTGATGAACCAGGTGAACACGCGTGGGACTTATGCGTGCACCAAGTTCTGTCTGCCGCACCTCGAGAAGGCGTCCAATCCACACATTTTGACCCTGTCTCCCCCGCTCAACATGGATCCGAAGTGGTTTCGCGGAAACCTGGCCTACACCATCGCCAAATACGGGATGAGCATGTGCGTCCTCGGTCACGCTGCAGAGTTTGAGAAGCGAGGAATCGCAGTGAACGCGTTGTGGCCCCGAACGGCGATCGACACCGCCGCAATCCGAAACGTGATCCTTGGCGACGAGGGGGCGAAACGCTGCCGAACGGTGGACATCATGGCAGACGCTGCGCATCTCATATTGACGCGGGACAGTCGCGAATCCACGGGGAACTTCTACATCGACGACGACGTACTCAAGGAGGCAGGGATCACGGACCTCGCGAAGTACAAGGTAGACCCCGACGCCGACCTCATGGGCGATTTCTTTATCGACTAATTTCGAAACGCGCGCGACCGCGACGCTTGATTTGAGGTACGCTGTGTGGAGTGGCAGCGTTTTTCGCACTCTCGGTGGCCTTGCTTGTCACCGCCACGTTGTGGGCCGTCATCCGACGGGCGCCTGAAACGGCTGATGCGTGCCGGGTGTCCGACGTGCGGGATGGCCTCGTGGAAGTGGAGGGGGCGTTGGACGCATGCGGTGAGTTGCGCGCGCCAATCTCCGGGCGATCGGTGGCCGCGTGGGAGGTCGTCGTAGAGCGGGAAGAGGGGCTGTTCTCGTGGCGACCGGTGGTGCTCGTGTCGAGCTCGGAGTCTCTCGCGGTCGTGGATGAATCGGGTCGAATTGAGTTGGCTGTGGCGCCAGAGCAGCTGCGGGTCTCGGCGCCCTCTTTGTCGGGCAGAGCGGGTCCGTTCCTTGCCCCGCCCCCCGCCGTGTTGCGGCTGCTGCGGCGGCGGGGATGCGATCCGCGAGGTGTCATTTTTTGTCGCGGATTTCGATGGCGTGAGCGGGTGCTTCGTCCGGGGGATCACGTGCGGGTCTGTGGAGTTGCGCAATGGACTACGGTGACACCGTCGTCGGCTGTGGAGGCCCGGTCCGAACACGGAGGGACCGGCGGGTATCGCGGCTTGGAGATGAACGCTGTGTTGCGCGCGCACGAAGGGCAGCCTGTGCAGATTAAGAGCCTGGAACGCACCATGGCCGCGCGCTGATCGCCGCGCGCTGATCACCGCGCGCCTATCGCCGCGCTGACTGGGTTCACTTCCACGGACGATTGACGAATTGTCACGCACGCGGCCGGTGAAATCAGTTGGGGGGAGGTGGCCGAGCGGGGGCTTCGCCGTCTATGATGGAGGCCATGGGGAGTCTATTGGCGCCGCTGCTCACGCTGAGTCTTGTGTCTTCCACGGTCGTCGCGCCGGGGTCGCAGCCCTCGCAGGTCACCACCGTAGAATTATCGGCTCGCGGCGGGTCGTTGCAGACCGAGCGCGTGTCAACACAAGCGCCCGAGGAGCCGACGACCCAGGTGGGCTCGACAGAGGCAGACCCGGCAGCACAGGGTGCACAACCGCCGTCCCAAGACCTCGCGCGGGTGCTCGACCCTTACGGCCTTCGGCCGAGCCATCGCTCACAGCCAGGCAAGGGCCTCACCATTTCAAGCTACGTGTTCGGTGGGATCGGGACAGGGCTGATGCTCGTGGGGGTGACCTACCTCGGCTTGTCCATGAAGCAACGAGACAAGGTCTCGTCCGAGTCGGTAGAGACGCTCGAGGAGCGACGCGACGTCCTTCAGAAGATTGGGGAGTACGACCGCAACATGACGATCTTTTTGAGCGCAGGTGTCGGGACGCTTGCCGTTGCGACCATGCTGTATCTTGCGGGGCGTCGGCAGCGCGCCCGCGCGGCGACCCGTGGCGTCGCGCGAATGAAGGTTGGGTCGTGGACGGGGCGCGATGGTCTCGGGCTCACGCTGTCTGGAGTGTTTTGATAATGAAATATATGGATCGTTCACACAGTTATTTTTTCGGCTACTGCGTCGCCTTCTCGTTGGCAGGCGGCTGGGGATTCGGGTGCGCGAATTCAGGATTAACCGAGGGGCTCAGTTGCGAGTCTTCTCAGGACTGTTTCTCCGGCCAAGAGTGTATTGACGGCGTCTGCGGAGGGCCGGCGGGCTCGGGAAGTGGAGACGGAGACGGAGACGGAGATGGAGACGGGGACGGAGACGGAGACGGGGACGGAGACGGGGGCTCACGCTCCGTGGTCATCTATACGGGCGTGGATTCAGGGGGCGCGTTGACCAGCGAGAGTCTCAAGACCGCATTCGAAGCAGACGGCCACGGGGTTGAGCTGCTCACATCGGTCGGCACCGACGATCTCGCCACGGTGGACACGCTGCTGTTTTTGAATCCTCTGGCGGCGGTGGATGGCGGGACGGCGACCGCTTCGGCGAGTTTCTTAAGCGGAGGTGGCCGGGTCGTGATCTTGACCGATGAGTGCAAAGCCAACTGCATCAGCGCACCGGCCGAGGTTTCAAATCTTTTGTCCGCCATCGGGAGCGGCATGTCGGTCAGCGGTGAAGGAGGCGGCGAAGGAGAGGTGGATGTTGCGATCGTTCCATACGCGCCGTTCACCGACGGCGTCACTTTCTTGACTATGACCGACACCGGCAGCGTCGATGTGGGCGCCGACGGGATCGCGCTAGGGTTTGTAGAAGACACGGGCCAAAGGACGCCCCCCGCGAGCAATGTCGTCTTTGCGTTGGAGTTTGTCGGATCCGGCTCGCTGTTGGTGGTCTCCGATGTCGATCTCTTCGTTGATGTCAGCACGTCCCTC
This sequence comes from Nannocystaceae bacterium, assembly GCA_040265175.1. Lineage (GTDB taxonomy): Bacteria > Myxococcota_A > Polyangia > Nannocystales > Nannocystaceae > JAAZXR01. The sequence goes on along the minus strand of JBDQGY010000127.1, from coordinate 4,092 downwards.
GACAACGCCGCGTTGCTTGCGAACCTTCCATAACGAGGCGTGCGGCGGTCGAGTCTGGTCAGGGTCGCCCATGGAGACACGGGGGACGGCGCAGACGCGCTGCCGGATGCGGGGCTCGCGAGGTCGATAATGGTGTAAAGGCCCATGGTCATGGCGGCCCCGTATGACCGGTCGTATGGGGTGCGGGCCTCGTTTCGACGAGATATCCCGAAGGGATCTTCTTTGATATAGTCGCTCGCGGAGACATTCGAAGAATGAAACGGCTCTCACTCGTCACATTGTTTTGCTCCGGACTCGTCATTGGCGCGGCGTCCGACAGCTACGCCCAACCTGAATCTATGCTCGGCCAAGAGGGCGATGATATTCTGGAGGTGCTGATGCTCCCGGTGGAGATGCGAGAGGCGAGCGCCTCCGGTATGGCCGAAAAAGACGTCGAAGAGGTCGTGGAGTCGTTCCGTGAGTCGGGGATGCCTCCGGGAGAGGCAGCCGCAGTGCTCCGCTTCGAGCGGACCCTGAGCGCCCGCAGAGGTCTCAAAACAGGGTTCTCTGCGCACGTTCTCCAGCGATTGAGTGACGGGGCGGCAACCACAGAGGTGATCGCGTCCCTCCGTGAGCGCGAGGCGACCGAGCCGCTGGTAAAAGAGGAACGGGAGCGGCTCAAGAAGGCAGCGGCCCGGCGCGCGAAAGTCGAGCGCACCAAGACCGCGTCTCGTCGAAAGCGAGATAAGGAGAAGCGCGCGCGCGGAGAAAAGGTGATCATCCGCGGCCAGATGAGGATGATGCCCAACGGGGAGGGAGCAGGAGATCTTCGCCCGCCTGAGGCGACGATCGATTTGGCGTGGCTGCAAAAGAGGCTTGAGCGGTTGCAGCGCCGTGTGATCCGGCTCGACAGTCGCGAAGGGAAGATGCCTGAGAAGGCGAAAGCCGAGGGCTTTGAGAAACAACGCGCGCGCATGATGGAGGAGCGTGAGGCGTTGGTGGGATTCATCGCGCGGATGAAGTCGCTCGATGCGGAGGGCCAGTTCGAAGGCTCCGCACGCGACCAGCTTGTCGATGAGATCAAAGAGGTCTTGAAGATCGATCGCAGGAGAATGGGCGGCGGACCCGGACGTTTTGTGGGCACACCAGATGGGGCGGCACACGGGCCTCGGAGCCCTGGAAGACGAGATGATGAGGGGATGCCCGACCCCGGACGGCGTGACTCCGCGAGGGGAGCTCCTGACGGCCGCGGACCGAAGGGAGACATGCCCTCAGGGGCGCTGCACCAGCCCCCGGATGCACCCTTAGAACCTGGCGGTCCGAATGGTAAGGACCCAACCTCGCTGAAGGGGCCCAATGGCTCAAACGGTCCGAGGAAGGGACAGATGGAAGGCAATGGGAATCCTCCCGGTGGAGGAAAACCCACGCAACTTCGCGGTGAACCCGGCGCGAAGGGGAAATCGAAGTGAAGGGGGATCACATGAAGGCTCAGCACATGGACGCTAACAACCACTCCTCAATGCTTCACGCGATCGTCATGGTCGCGCTCGCGACGACGATGGGCTGCTCTGGGGCGTCCAACAATGATTCCCCACCCAGCGACGGGGCCGAGGCCGCCATGAATGGGGAGCAAGCGAACTCCGCAGACCCGGGGGCGATGGACGAGGTCGATCGCGCGGTCGCAGTCGCGAAGGAGATCATGCGCGCTCCCGAGTCCGCAGATGACATCCTCGCGCGCTACGATCTTGATCGCGAGGGCTTGGATGAACTCATCTACAAGATCGCCGCGGATGCATCGTTGAGGCAGCGCTACTCCGAACAGCTGACAGCGCGCGAGTAGGCATCCGGAACCTGGTTTTCGTGGAGGCTCAGTGCCAAAGGCGCGCGGGCGGGGTCCAGCCCCCGAATCTTTGCTCAAGATGTTGCGCTGCGCGAATCGTCCGATGATCGTGTCCGTGGGACGCGACGAGCTGCACCCCGGTGGGGAGACCATCCCCATCGAGGCCAATCGGCGCCTGCGTGACTGGTAGCTCGAGAACGTTAAAGATGATTGTGGTGTAGGCCGCGAGGGGTCTCATCATGGCGCGGCCGTGTCGTGGCGCGACGAGCGGATAGCTCGGCGCCACCATGATCCCGGTGCCAATGTGCTCCGCGATTTTATCCCGGACTCGACGGGCGCGGTCGAGGAGCTTGCGCTGGGTTCGAGAACCCAGCACGCGTCGGTCGATACCTGCGAGGACCAGGGAGGGGAGGGTGTGGTCTGCCCGTCGCAGCGGGAGCTTCGCGAATTGCCTCAACAAGGACGCGGGCCCGCGAAGCCCGAGCATCCTGCGATAGGGGTCAGTGCCGTCGGAGGTGAGGCCCGCGGCCCACCACGTGATCGTCTTCATGAACGCGGGCATATCGATCTCTCGACATCGGGCGCCCGTCTGTTCGAGAGACGCCGCGGCCTCTTCGGTGGCCTTGAGGAGGGCGGGAGACACCCGGGCGCGCTTGGGGAAGCGCGCGAGGAGGACCGGGTGATCTGCGAGCGTGTGTTCGTTCGGGTCCGCGAGCGGATAGTCGACGCAGGAACGATCGATCCCGTCGGGACCCGCGAGGATGCGGAGCGCAGGCATGAGGTCGTCTGCGCGGCGAGTCAACGGCCCCGTGGTTAAGAAAGTCTTGGCGCCTCCCTGTGCGATCGGGTACTGACCGGTCGATGGCACAAGCCCGCCGCTGGGCTTGTGTCCGAAGACCCCGCAAAATCCAGCGGGGATTCGAATGGACCCGCCTACGTCAGAGCCGAGCCCGATGGGAGAGAGCCCCGCGCCGACCAGGGATGCCTCTCCACCGGAGCTTCCGCCGGCGGATCGTGAGGGATCGTAGGGGTTGTTGGTTCGGCCGTAGACCCGGTTGTCACTCTCCATCCACATACAAAGCTCGGAGGTGTTGGAGACACCGAGAACGATCGCCCCAGCCTCGCGCAGTCTCGCGACGACGGTGGCATCGTTGGTGCCGACGAGACCTCGCCTCGCTCGCAGTCCCGAGGTCTGAGGCATACCGCGCACTTCGAAGCATTCCTTCACGGTACAGGGCACCCCGAGCAGCGGCGGAAGGGAGGTTGTCGGCTCTGAGGCGACCCGCAGATCGGCCTGCGCCGCCTCTTCCATCGCATGAGCAAATCGCTCTCCCACCATGGCGTTGATCGATGGGTTGATGCGGCGGATGCTCTCGATATGGGCGGCGACCACGTCCTGCGCGCTCATCTCTCCCCGACGAATGCATGTCGCCAGCTCATGAGCGGAGGCGAGGAGTGCGCGAGGCGGCGTGCCCATCGCGTCACTATACAGCGCGGGAGAGACTTTGTGATGGCGCTGACGGCGAGGGTATGGGGGCGCGAATGCGAGCTTGAGTTTTCCCCTGTTTGCTCAGCATAATCGGAGCGTGACGGTGCCTCGAACTTTTTTCACGCGTGCGTCGCCTTCCAGCTCATCGTGGTGCTCGCGTCTTGGCGTCGTGTCGCTAGGAGTGCTCAGCGGTGCGCTCGTTGCCTGCAGCGAGACTGGAGGTGACGGCGACGAGGGCGGCGTGGCCTGTGTCGCGAGCGCCGACGCTACGGACGCGTGGGCGCAGTTTGAAGAGGAGGTGGTGGCGCTCACGAACGACGCGAGAGCGGCGGGGGCCACCTGCGGCGCGAACGGAGACTTCCCACCGGTGGGGCCGGTGTCTCTCGAAGGGCGGCTGCGCTGCGCCGCGCGGCGGCACTCGGGGGCGATGGGCGAGGACGATTTCTTCGCCCATGATGACCCGAATACGGGGATGTCACCGTTTGATCGAATCGAGGCCGAGGGGTACGAGTACTCGGCGGCGGGGGAGAACATCGCGGCGGGATACGGCACCGCAGCGGAGGTTGTACAAGGCTGGCTCGACAGCGACGGGCACTGCGCGAACCTGATGAGTGGCGCCTATGTAGAGCTTGGGGTGGGCTATGCGTACGTCGAGGGCTCGCAGTCCGGCCGCTATTGGACGACGGTCTTTGCGAGTCCGCTCGGGGGGGGCTGTGGGAGGGCTCACGCGTGCGTCGGCGACAGCAGCTTGTGGAGCGGGGAGATGTCACGCTCGTGCGGGGGG
>JBDQGY010000126.1:0-12417 GCA_040265175.1 Nannocystaceae bacterium | reverse complement strand
GCCCAAAACCTCCCGAGTCGATCCGAGATGAGAAGGACTCGCCGAAGGTTGAAGCGGCGACCGCCGTCCCGAGAACAGGCGCGGGAGACGAGCCGCCGGCATCCGCGCCGACGGAGGCATTTTTGGGGAGAAAAGAAGAGCCGTCGATGGGGGGCGATCCGCCTGCGGACGGCGACGCTGCCACGGCCAAACTCGATCCTTTTGGCCCGACTCCGGGGGCTCCAGAGGCAGATGCAGAGGCTGAAGAAGAAGACGAGTCTGAGGAAGACGATGAATCCGACTCTGGCGAGTCATCGGAGAGCGGTTCAGGCGACGGCGACGACGCTGACGACGACGAGGAAGAGTGAGCGCGAGAGCTGCTCACGCGCGATAACAGATATCGCCCCTGATGATCGTCGCGAGAATAGGCGTCTTGGGGATCTCGGCGTGCGGGATGCTCCGGAGATCTGCGCCGAAGCAGGTGATGTCCGCTTGCATGCCTGGGGCGAGTGAGCCGAGGTGCGCCTCTCGTCCCGCGGCGAACGCAGCCTCCGTTGTAAAGCCCCTCAGCGCCTCGAGTACGGTGAGGCGTTGGTCGGGCATCCAGCCTTCGGCGGGCTCGCCCTCCAGCGTTTGGCGCGTAACCGCGGCGTAGATTCCGAGCCGAGGATCCGCCTGCTCGATAGGAAAGTCGGAGCCGAGGGCGAGGTGGACGCCCGCGTTGAGAAATCGACGCCACGCGTAGGCGCCCTCGAGCCGTCGGGACCCGATTCGGTCGGGCACCCACGCCATGTCGCTGGTGGCGTGGGTCGGCTGCATGCTCGCGATGACGGAGAGTCGCGCGAAGTCGGCGATGTCTTTGACGTTCACGATCTGGCAGTGCTCGATACGAAAACGATGGTCACGCCTGCGGAACCGCTGGTCGGCCAGGCCGTAGGCGTTGAGCACTTGGTGGATCGCGCGGTCACCGATGGCGTGGGTCGCCAGCTGCCATCCACGTTTCATCGACTCGAGCGCGAGCCGCTCGAGGCGCTTTTGCGAGGTGAGCAGCTTGCCCTTATGTCCCGGTCGGTCGTGGTAGCCCTCGTTGAGCGCGGCACCGCGGCTTCCCAGCGCGCCGTCCGCGTATATCTTGGCGCCGAGGACCGCATACCTGGCCTCCGCCGTGACCGGAGTTGGGGCCGTCTGGATCAGCTCCGCTTCGAACCAGTCTCGCTCGGCGTAGGCGTTCATCCTTAGACGAAGCGCGCCGTCCCGGCTGACCTCTTGGAACACATGGTGCTGCACCTTTGAGATGCCCATCTCGTGGACGCCGGTGAGGCCGCGCTTCAGCGCGTGTCGCTGCCCCTCCATGATGTGTCGCCGGGTGTCTTCTCGCGAGGGTGGGGGAGGCGTGACCGCCTCCATCGCGGTGTCGATGAGCACGCCTGTAAGCTCGCCGCGTTCGTCACGGAGAAATTCTCCACCGGGAGGATCCTCGGTGTCTGGGCCGATTCCCGCCAGCTCCATCACGGTCTTGTTGCACCATGCCGCGTGCCCGTCGATCCGCGTCAGCCACACCGGGCGCGCCGGAAACTCCCGTGTGAGGAGATCGTGGGTCGGCATGGAAGCAGGACTCCACAGGTTCTGATCCCAGCCCCGGCCGATGAGCCAGTGGCCTGGAACCTCGGCGCTTTTGAGCCGACGCACCACCTCCTCGGGGGAGCGCGCGCCTCGAAGATCGACCTCCTCAAGGGAAGCCCCGAGGTTGATGAGGTGGGCGTGGGCGTCCACGAGTCCGGGTGTCGCGAGCCCGCCTTGGAGATCAATCTTCTTGGTGTTGGTACCGATCAGGGTCTCGATCTCGCTCCGGCTTCCGAGCTTCCACACCTTGCCGTCGCGGATGGCGACAGCCTCACAGGCCTTGTGCAGTCGATGGAGCGGTAGAATCGTCCCACCGGTGATGACGAGGTCCGCTCCTGCGGTCGCTTGGACGCTCGGCTTCTTGGAACCGCAGGCGGACAAAAAGACGGTGGTCGCCGCGGCGCTCGCGGTGGAGAGGAAACGACGACGTCCGGGTTGCGATTTGTAGCCCATCGTGTGAAGCATATCGCACAAATGAACTTGGTCTTGCTTGAGGAGGCGGAGATGTCGATGGGCTGCGATGTTGTGCTGTCCGGCCGACGATGTGAGCACGTGAAGACGGTCCACCGGGTGAAGGTGGGGGACTCCCTGCGTGTGGGTGTCGTCGAGGGTTGCATGGGGAAGGCCGTTGTGACAGGGATTGAAGATCGTGAGGTGCGGTTGCGGGTTGACGAGCTCACCGAACCTGCGCCTGCGCCACTTCCGCTGGTGCTCTGCGTGGCGCTTCCGCGCCCCCCGACGCTCAACAAGGTGCTGCAGCAACTCACCGCCATGGGGGTCAAACGCTTCCACTTCTTCCACTCCAAGCGTGTGGAGAAAAGTTTTTGGCAGAGTCACGCGCTGCGAGACGAGGAGGTCGAGCGCCAGCTACGGCTTGGATTGGAGCAAGGGCGCGACACTCGAAGGCCTCAGGTTCAATGGCATCGCGGGTTTCGTGCCTTTGTGGAAGAGGCGGTGCCCTCGTTGCTTGAGACTGTGGGGGCCGGATATTTCGCGCACGTGGGCGCCACGAGGCCGTGTCGGTACACATCCGAGGAGACGCTGGTGGTGGTCGGTCCGGAGGGGGGCTTTATCCCCTATGAGGTGGATCGCCTCGAAGAAGCGGGCCTGTGCTCACTCAGTCTTGGTCCACGTCCGCTGCGGGTCGAGACCGCGTGTGTCTCCCTCGCGGCGCGCCTTGGGCTTCCATGAAAGCGCCTCGGCTCAGCGCGTCTCGTTGGGGTCCGAGAGTTTCTTTGTCCTGCGATCGAGCAGCGCGCGCGCGTAGAAGCTGACCTTAAAGACAAGCTCGTGGAACGGAGAGCCGTCGTTGGTCCCCAGGGGGATGTCGTTTCGATACACGAGGAAAAAATCGCTTCCGGGACGATAGCGCCAGCGAAAACGGTTCTGCGTGCCGACCCGTTCGCTACCCGGCTCGAGGGTCATTCGCACCAGAGAGTCAAAGAAAATATTGCGTGAGAAGTTGACCTCCATGACGCCATTGAGAAACCCGAAGTCGAATTCCTTGCCCGGTCCAAGGTCACCGAGCAGGTGCGTGTAGGTGGCGCCGACGCTGAAGAATCGGACTGGTTGAGCCAAGAGCTGCCCTTGAAGCTGAATCGCCTGCCCTGCGAAGAGGTCAAAGAACTCGACCGAGGTCTTCCCGGACACGCGAAATCGTCGCGGGGTCTCTGCTCGGAGCGCGTGACGGATGCCGTAGTACGTGTCCGGGACGACCTCGTAGTCGTACAACGTGAACGCGTTTTTGACGGTGTCGACATACTGGCCGACCCGGTAGGACGCTTCGCCGCCGCCGGCCCACCTAAATTTGATCGATCCACCGATGTTTCGGGTGAGGATTTGGTCGTAGGAGGGGTCCGTGGTCACCGACACGTTGGGTCCAAAGCTGATCTCTTGGAGGCCGAGGGCTTTGGGGCGCGGGACAAAGCGGACCTCTGCGTCTTGGCGCGCGGTGCCCGGGCGGCGGTAAAATCCGAGCTTGGGATCGAAGTCCCCGTCGCTCCAGAGCCACGACACCCTCGGTCGCACATATAAGCCGCGGTAGTCGACTGTGAAGTATCCAGAGGCGCCTGTGGAGGTCTCTGTGCTTCGTGAGGGGTTCTCAAGCAGCTGGCTGTCCTCCGCGACCTCAAGCCTCTCTCGGTTCGTCGTGGCGGCACCGAATCCGTACAGTCGCAGCTTGCTTTGGATCAGGCGTAGCTCCGCGTCGAGGCCCGCGGCCACGTGGGAGGTGTCATTGCTCGCGGTGGTGGTCTTGCCCATCGCGAGTCCTCCGACCGCCATCTTCGGGGTGACCTGCGCCCGCACCCGTGTCACTGTGATGTTCTCGGCGGGCGTGCCCGTATCATCCTCGTTGTCCGGGTTCGCAAAGCGACGCAGGGTCTGCACATTCAAGAGGGCGTACGACACTGTATCCGAGCGTCCGTAGGCCTTGAGTCCGCTGGCGATGGGGACCGGTTGACCCGCGTCGAGTCCGATCCGACGGGAGAAGAACAGCTGCGCCTCTCGCTCACGTCCAAAGTTGACGACGTCCAAGCCGTTGAGAAAGAAAGGGCGACGCTCTGGAAAAAAAAGCGGGAATCGGTCTCGCGCCACCTGGACCTCGTCGGCCTCCACCTGCGCGAAGTCGGTCAACAATGTGGCCTCGAGATAGCCTCCGGGAGAGATCTGCAGGCGCATGTCGCCGCCACCACTCAGGTTGGCTTGACGGCGTGGGTCCATGGTGAACTTACGCGAGAAGTCGCTGCGGGCAGTCACGAAGGGGATGACCTCGAGGGCTTTGCTCGTGGTGAGGTCGTTGAGCCCCTTCAGGTCTCCGTGCGCGCTCGAGGACAGCCCGCCGAGCTGAGGGGGGATCAAGGACCAGTCGATATCCGCGGCGCGGGCGGGATCTCCGACGGTGATGTTGAAGCCCATGACAGGGTCCTCCCCGGGCCGCAGCCCCAGGACGTAGAGCGGGATGGCGATTTCCGCTTGCCATCCGTCGTCGAGGATTTGTGTCTCCGCACGCCATACGGAATCCCACTGACGCAGCCGCACTCGCCCATCATCGAGCCCGAGCACGTCGACTTGAACGCCGTCGGGGTTGGTGATGAAGCTGTAGCTGGTCCGTCGGTCGTGGAGCGGATCAATTTTGACGGAGGTCCAGTCCCCCGAGAACACACCCCACGAGTCTCGACGCAGTGACCGCACGCGGACCGGACGGTCGAGTCCCTCGTGACGAATGAGGACGTAGACGTTAAGATCATCGAAGGCGACCTGAAAGCTGACCTTTAGACGCGGCGTAGCGCCGAGGTCGGGCGTGCGCTCCGTAAAATCGCTGCGCGTTTCCGCGCTTGTCCACACAGCGTCGTCTGCCCGCCCGTCGATGACCACCGGCACATCACTGCGACTCGCGAAGACGGTCTTCGGCGCAGGTGCGGCGGCGAGGGCCGCGCTGAGGCCGAGGAGGAGTGGGAACGTAGCCAACGCGCGGGAGCCTAGCGGGGGAACGGCTTTCCGGCCAGTCTAGGTGCAAACTCGTCGCGGATATTCCGCATTGGCGCGGATGGTGCTGCCGTGCGCGCTCGACCTCGGTATGATGCGCGCAGAGATGACGAACGCGGAAGGCAGTGTGGGAATCCCGGTGATATCGCTGGAGCGCTTCGATAGCGGCGCCAGCGCTCGACAAGGCCTGAGCGACGAGCTTGGGCAGGCATTTCGTGAGATCGGTTTCGTGGGTGTCCAAGGACACGGCATCAGCGACGAGGTTCGGGACCGCGCCTACGAGATGACGCGGAGGGTCTTTGAGCTCCCCGTAGAGACCAAGCGGCGGTACGAAATTCCTGGGTCAGGGGGAGGGCGGGGCTACACGGCCTTCGGCATCGAGAAGGCCAAAGACCAGGATGTCGCAGATCTCAAAGAGTTTTGGCACGTCGGTCCCGAGCCCATCGCCTACGAGGGGATGCTTCCTAACGCGTGGCCAGAGGAGGTGCCCGAGTTTCGTACCGCGATGCTCGACCTCTATGCGTCACTCCGCCGAGCCGGCGAGAAACTCCTCACCTTGGTCGCCATGCACCTCGAGCTCCCTGCGGATTATTTCGTCGACAAGGTCAACGCCGCGGATACGATCATGCGGCCGTTGCATTATCCGCCGCTCTCAGGTCAGGCGGGTGTGCGCGCGGCGGCCCACGAAGACATCAACGTGATCACGCTCCTCGTGGGGTCCCACGAGCCCGGCCTTGAGGTGCTCACCCGCGACGGAGGGTGGGTCCCCGTAACCACGCTCAAGGACACCATCGTGTGCAACGTGGGGGACATGCTGCAGCGTTTGACCAACAAGGAGCTCGTGTCCACCACGCATCGAGTAGTGAACCCGCCAGAGCCGTGGAGCCTTCGCTCCCGCTTCTCCATGCCCTACTTTTTGCACTTCAACCCTCAGTTCTCCATTGAGACGCTCCCGGCCTGCATGGGCGAGGACCGTCCAAATCAGTTCCCGGTTCCCATTACATCGCAAGAGTATCTCGAGGAACGGCTTCGAGAGATCGGCCTCCTCACGACAGATTAGCTCATGCTCGCCGAATCTACGCCCATCACCCTCCGCCTTACGTCCTTCATCGGAATCTTCGCTATCTTGGGGCTCGCCTGGCTGATGTCGGTGGACCGGAAGGCTGTGCGTTGGCGCCCCGTGATGCTTGGCATCGGATTGCAAGCCTCGTTGGGCTTGCTCGTCTTGAACCCGACGATCTCTGGGTGGTTTTACAGCGTCGTGGACGCGGGAGTGAACCGGCTCCTGGATTTCTCCAATCTTGGGGCAGAGTTTGTCTTCGGCTCTTTTGTGCCGCACCAGTTTGGGGGCGAGGACGGCGCGATGGTGATGGCGACGGGCATCTCGGCTCCGCTCCAGAACATCGCGTTCACGGTGCTCCCGACCATCATCTTTTTCTCAGCGCTCACCGCCTTGCTGTACTACCTCGGGGTGATGCAGCTGCTGGTCAAGGTCATCGCCGCGGTGATGGTTCGGACCATCGGCACCTCGGGCGCGGAGAGCCTCTCTGCAGCGGGAAATATCTTCTTGGGCCAGACCGAAGCGCCGCTGTTGGTGCGCCCGTTCATCGGGAAGATGACGCGCTCCGAGCTCAACGCCATTATGACCTGCGGGTTCGCCACTGTGGCGGGCGGGGTCATGGGGGCCTACGTCTCCTTTCTTCGGGACGTGCCTAATATCGCCGGCCACCTAGTGATGGCCTCGATCATGGCCGCGCCGGGGGCCCTCGCGCTGGCGAAAGTGGTGGTGCCGGAGACGGGGGAGCCGGCGACGGCGGGGAAGATCGACGAGATGCCAAAATCGCCCGCGAGCAACCTCGTCGAGGCGCTCGCCATCGGCGCGGCGGACGGTGTGAAGCTCGCCATCAACGTAGCGGCCATGCTGATCGCGATGGTGGCCATGGTGTGGATGTTCGACTGGATGCTCGGGGCGCTGCCTGCGAGGTTTTGCGGCGACGCGGGCTTGAGCCTGGGCTACGGATGCGCCGAGGGGCTGACCTCGCGCGCCATTGGAATCTCCGATGTGTTGTCCGTGCTGTTCGCCCCCATCGCCGCCGTGATGGGAGTGCCTTGGGGTGAAGTGGGTCTGGTGGGACAACTCTTGGGGGAGAAACTCGCGCTCACGGAATTCATCGCCTACCAACACCTCGGCGACATCGTCCGCGACACCCCAGAGCAGCTTTCAGAGCGAACCGTGGTGATGGCCTCCTTCGCGCTGTGCGGCTTCGCGAACTTCGCGAGCATCGGGATCCAGCTCGGTGGTATCGGGGGAATGGCGCCGGAGCGGCTCACAGACTTGTCCAAGCTGGGCATGCGGGCCATGCTCGCAGGCGCCCTCGCGTCATGCCTCTCCGCGTCCATCGTGGGCATGTTCTGGGGCATCTGAAGGCGGCTCTGGCAGGGCCGCTGCGGTCTCGTGAGGGACGCCTCGACGGTTCCGCGCCGTCAGGTTATTCGGCGGGTTCGGTCGCGGCGTCAGCTTGGTGATAGATCTCGCCGCCCTTGGCGCGGAACTCCTCGGCCTTCGCCTTCATCCCGTCGGTCGCGTCTTGGGACTTGGCGGGCTCGTCATCCATCTCCCGCACATCTTGAGTGAGCTTCATGGAACAAAAGTGCGGTCCGCACATGGAGCAGAAGTGAGCGGTCTTGGCCGGCTCTGCGGGCAGCGTCTCGTCGTGGAAGTTCCGCGCGGTCGTGGGGTCGAGTGACAGATTGAACTGGTCATACCAGCGGAACTCGAAGCGAGCTTTGCTGAGGAGGTCGTCGCGTCGTTGCGCCCCGGGGTGCCCCTTGGCGAGGTCGGCCGCGTGCGCCGCGATCTTGTAGGTGATGACCCCTTGTTTGACGTCGTCTCGATCTGGAAGTCCGAGGTGCTCTTTGGGCGTCACGTAGCAGAGCATGGCCGTGCCAAAGGACCCGATCATCGCGGCGCCGATGGCCGAGGTGATGTGATCATATCCAGGCGCGATGTCTGTCGTGAGCGGTCCAAGCGTATAGAATGGGGCCTCATGGCAGTGGGCGAGCTGCTCGTCCATGTTCTCTTTGATGAGGTGCATGGGCACGTGACCAGGACCCTCGATCATCACCTGCACGTCGTGCTTCCACGCGATCTTGGTGAGCTCTCCGAGCGTTCGGAGTTCGGAGAACTGCGCCTCGTCGTTCGCGTCTGCGATGCACCCGGGGCGCAGCCCGTCGCCGAGGGAGAAGGAGACGTCGTAGCGCTTCATCAGCTCGCAGATGCGCTCAAAGTGGGTGTAGAGGAAGTTCTCTTCGTGATGCGCGAGGCACCACTTGGCCATGATCGACCCGCCGCGTGAGACGATTCCAGTGACGCGCTTGGCCGTGAGTGGGATGTAGCGCAGGAGCACACCAGCGTGAATTGTGAAGTAGTCCACACCTTGCTTGGCCTGCTCTTCTAGCGTCTCTAGGAACAGCTCGATGGAGAGGTCTTCCACCTTGCCCTTAACCTTCTCGAGGCACTGATAGATCGGGACCGTCCCGATCGGCACCGCGCTGTTGCGGACGACCCACTCTCGCGTCGCGTGGATATTCGGCCCCGTAGAGAGATCCATCACCGTGTCCGCACCCCACCGTGTCGCCCACTGGAGTTTCTCCACCTCCTCTTCGATGGAAGAACTCACTGCTGAGTTCCCGATGTTCGCGTTGATCTTCACCAAGAAGTTTCGACCGATGATCATGGGCTCGATCTCGGGGTGGTAGATATTCGCCGGGATGATCGCGCGGCCTTCGGCGATCTCGGTGCGCACGAACTCGGGCTCCACGCCTTCGCGGATGGCGACAAAGCGCATCTCCTCTGTGATGACTCCGCGGCGCGCGTAGTGCATCTGGGACAGGTTGCCGTCGCTGTCGGCGAGGCGGGCGTCGATCCACGGTTGCCGCCGCTTGGGGACTCCCGCGCGCGGGTCGTGCTCTTGCGGCCCCGAGGTGTCGTAGACATCGAGCGTCTCCCCGTCGGTGAGGGTGATTCTCCGAACGGGGACCTCAAGCTCGCTCACCGTGGTTTTGGCGGATGACGGGAAGCTCTCGCCCAGCGGGGGGAGGGTGCGCACGTCCTCGGCGTGGGGTTGGGCAACGTTGAGTCGGCGGGGCTCTGGCTTGTCGTCGGGCATGGCGATGGGGTCGCCCTCGTGGGCGCCTCGTCTCGGTACGATACCTTACTCGATGCGGTGCGGCTACGGGACTGATGGTGCGCGGAACCGACGCGCGGATGCTCGTGGGCAGGGCTCCACGGAGGTATCTTTGCGGTTTTTGAGGAACCCGCTAGAACGGGGGGTATGGAGCAGGAGTCGAAGAAGGTGAGGGGAGTGAGGCCTGGTCGCGCAGGTAGTCTTGGCGTCGTCTTGTTGGCCTATGTGTGCGCGCTAGCGGCGGCGTGGGGATCGTTGGCGTGGGTAGGAGATCTCCACCCGGTCGCGCAAGCCCTGATCGCCGATGTGGTCGCGACCCTCGTGATCTTCGCGGTGTCCTTCTTCGTCAACAACTCGAGCGTGTACGATCCTTATTGGAGTGTGGTGCCCCCGGTCCTGGTGGGCTGGTGGATGACGACCCCCGAGGCGCTCGCCGGCAACGCCCACCGACAAGGGCTCGTCTTGGCTCTGGTGGGGCTTTGGGGAGCGCGACTGACCTGGAATTGGATGCGCGGGTGGTCTGGGCTCTCGCACGAGGACTGGCGCTATGTCGATCTGGCGAGCAAGCACGGAAGCCGCTACTGGCTGGTGAGTTTCTCGGGCATTCATATGTTCCCCACCTTGCTCGTGTTTGGCGGCAGCGCCGCGCTGTGGCCCGCGCTCACCTCGGCCACCCCCTTGGGCTGGGGAGACGCGCTCGCGGCGGCGGTCACCTTGATCGGTATCGGTTGTGAGGCCTTGGCCGACCAGCAGCTTCGCGCCTTCCGGCTCCAGCGATTGCCCCAGGGCACAATCTTGAAGACGGGTATCTGGGCGTGGTCACGGCACCCCAACTATTTCGGAGAGATGACATTTTGGTGGGGTCTCTTCCTCTTCGCGGCGTTCACCGCGCCCTGGGTCTGGTGGACGATCGCAGGCGCGCTGTCCATCAACTTGCTTTTCGTGACGGTGAGCCTCCCGATGATCGAGGAGCGTCACGCCGCGCGGCGGGACGGCTGGCGGGCACATGCTGACCGCACGCCTCGCGTTTTCTTGCGGCCCCCGCGGTCCAGCTGACGCAAGACGCAACAAAGGCAGGACGTGATCGCCCTGCCTTCGTGGTTGGACGTCTCCCGCGGGATCAGCCGGCGTTGCCGAGGTTTTCCGCTACGAAATCCCAGTTGACGAGCTTGCTGAGGAAGGTCTCAATGTACTTGGGTCGTGCGTTCCGGTAGTCCACGTAGTAGGCGTGCTCCCACACGTCGAGCGTGAGCAGCGGAGTGGCACCGTGTTTTTGCGGAAGATCGGCGTTGCCGGTGGTCATGATCTCGAGCTTGCCGCCCCGCATCACGAGCCACGCCCAGCCAGATCCGAACTGTCCTGCCGCAGCGGCGCTGAACGCAGCGTTGAACTCGTCGAGTCCTCCGAAGTCACGCTTGATCGCGTCGGCGAGTGCGCCCGTGGGCTCGCCGCCGCCGGCGGGCTTCATGCATTTCCAAAAGAAGCTGTGGTTGAAGTGCTGCGCGGCTTGGTTAAACAGGCCGCCGTCGGCGCTTGCGATGATGTCGTCGAGCGACTTGCCTGCCCACTCAGAGCCCTCGGTCAACGCGTTCAGCTTGGTGACGTAGGCGTTGTGGTGTTTGCCGTGGTGGTAGTCGAAAGTCTCCGCGCTCATGTGTGGTTCGAGGGCGGTCTTGTCGTATGGAAGCGTGGGGAGTTCGAAGCTCATATCAGTTCTCTTTGTTGGTCTCTGTGTCGAGCGTCGCGCCGTCGGGGCGCGCGCGTTGTTGTGCGGACACTGTGTCGCGCGCCCGTAGGCATAGCGAATCTGGGCGCGCTAGGGAAGCGCAGAAGGGGAGAGCGCGCAGACCTCCTCTGCGGGGCCTCGCATCCACGCTCCGAGCGTACTGCGCGGAACGCCGATCGCAACCGCGGCCTTGCGGATACTGCCGTGCTCCTCCACCAAACGTCGCAATAGCGCGCGTTTCATCGTGGCAAAGTCCCCCCGAGGGACGGTGATCCCATCTTTGTCCTCTCCACGGTGCGGGGCGCGCGGGACCAGCAACGCGCCGGTGATCACGCCGTCGCCCAACACGGCGGCGCGCAAGAGTGCGTTTCGCAGGGCCCGGATGTTCCCGGGCCACGGGTGAGAGATCGCGGCCTCGAACGCGCATGACTCCACGCGGATCGGCCGGCGAAGCTGCCGCTCCGTGTCCGCCACAAAGTGGCTCAAGAGCGCGCCGATATCATCTCTCCGTGCGCGCAACGGCGGCATGTTGACCTGAAACACGGAGAGCCGGTGAAAGAGATCTTCCCGAAATGCTCCCCGCTCGACGGCGGCGGGGAGGTCGCAGTGGGTGGCCGCGACGATTCGCGCGCGCATCGGTTGTGCGATCTCAGCGCCCACCGGCGCGAACGCTCGGGTCTCTAGGACCCGGAGCAGCTTGGCTTGCAGCGCTCGCGGGAGTTCACCGATCTCATCGAGAAACAGCGTGCCATTCCCGGCCCGCGCAAAGGCGCCGAGATGCTTGCTGAGGGCCGTGGTGAACGCCCCCTTGGCATGCCCGAAAAGTTCGCTCTCCGCGAGCTGCTCAGGAATTGACGCGCAGTTGAGGGCGACGAAGGGGGCATCGGCGCGGGGGCCTTCGTCGTGAAGCGCGCGAGCGACGAGTTCTTTGCCCACGCCCGTCTCGCCCAGGACCAGCACGGGCTGCTCCAAGGTGGCGTAGGTCGGCAGGTGCCGCACGGCCTCTTGAAACGACTTGCTTCGCCCCACCATGCCCCCAGGTCGACGCGCCGTCTCAGGAAGCGACGGAGCCGAGGAGCACGGCGTGCGTTGTCGAAATAAAAGGAGGCGTTGCCTCCCGAGGTGAAGGCACATCCCGGGTGTTATGAGGCCTGCCCGGATCTCGATACCGTTGATTCGTGTGCCATTTTTTGAGCCGAGGTCCTCCACCCACACCCCGTCGCTGCGAACCGTACAGCGCAGATGAGACCCGCTCACAAAGGGATCGTGGAGGCGCAGCGTCGCCGCCGCAGACGTGCCGATGACCCACGTGCCGCGGCACCGAAATCGGGTCGCGCGTTCGCCGAGGAGCTCAAGCACGAGGGGCTCGTTGAGCGCGCGCTGCGGGAGTTTGAGGGTCGTCGTGCCCTCTGGGAG
>JBDQGY010000125.1:0-12434 GCA_040265175.1 Nannocystaceae bacterium | reverse complement strand
GTGGAGTTGGTCCGTCGCGGCCTCGGGCTCGTTCTCCTCGCCTACGTCCTCTCTTGGGGAGCCCACATTGACGAGTGGCTCACCGCCGGCGGCTTTCACCCGTCGCCGTCGGCGGACCCAGCCAACGCTCCGCGCCTCCCGCTGTTGCCCCGAGCGTGGGCCGCCCCCGTTGGTCTCACCTACCTCGGCGTGCTCCTCGCGTGGCTGGGCGGTCGCCTGCGCCCGTGGTCGAGTTGGGTTGTGTGGGGAGGTATCGCGTATGTCACCGCGGCCGACCCCATCTCTGCGTTCACGATCAACCGCGTTTTCGTGATCACCCTGTTCATACTGGCGGTTGCCCCCCAGCAAACCACCGGTACCATGCCCGCGTGGCCGCTGCGAATGCTGCAGGTCCTCCTCCTAACCCACTACGCAGCCTCCGGGATGTGCAAGATGCTGCATGGCGACTGGCTCAACCACACCGACGTGCTGTGGACGCAGGTGCAGGGCATCTACATGACCAACGCGGCGGCGTGGTCCGTTCGCACCATGCCGCTCGAGCTCTGGACGGCGATGCAACATGCGGCGCTGGGATTCGAGGTGACCGCTCCGCTCCTGTTCTCCATCCGTCGTCTTCGGGCCCCCACCTTGGCGTTCGGGCTGCTGTTCCACGTCATCATCGCGGTCACGATGTACAAGCTGATCTACTTCAGCGCGCAGATGGTCGCCCTCTACCTCGCCTTCGTCCCCGCGACGTGGATATGGACACGCGACGACTCGAACCTGGGGAGTCAACTCTCGTCGTGAACACTCCCACCACGCCCAACGATCCGCGGCCACGCCGGTCGCTGTTCGGCGCGCGACGGCGCCCCCCCGGCCCCAACCTCCTCGCGCGAGGTCTGTCACCACTGCACGACACCCGAGATACGCTGCGTTTCCTCGACGAGCTCGCCGCCAACTACGACGACGTGGTGTGGACCCGGCTCGGCTCCCTGTCCATCTGGGTCCTTCGCCACCCCAGCGACATCGAACATCTTCTCCTCCGTGAGCACGCAAACACCTGCAAAGACTCGATGCTTCGAGACCTCTCGATCCTCCTCGGGAACGGGCTCCTCACCTCCCATGGTCCGGCCTGGCGGCGTCACCGGAGAATCTCCGCCCCCTACTTCGCGAAGGCGAAGGTCGTCGACTACGACACGGTCATCGCTGATGCCACCCGCGCCACCCTGCAGACTCTGCTCGATCCATCCAGCGAGCCCATTGAGCTGCACCAAACAATGACCGCGCTGGCCCTTGAGATCGTGGTCAACGCCCTCTTCGGTCAGACCGCCTCGGCGGACGCGGCACGCATTGGTGCGTTGGCCGACACGTTCACAACGGCCTTCACCCGTCGTCGCACCGGGTGGCGAGCCGCGCTCCCAATTGACGCGCCGACCGCAGAGGGACGGACCATGCTCGCAGTCCGCGAGGAGATGCGCGCTATCGTTGAGCAAATTATCGCCGACTACCGCGGCACGCCACGCGGCGCCCAGCACCTGCTCGACCGCCTCTGTCACGCGACGGATGAGGTCGGGAACCGATTCGACAGCGTGCAGCTGCGGGACGAACTCACCACGTTGTTCCTCGCCGGCCATGAGACCACCGCCCTTGCACTCACGTTCGCGCTCCGGGAGGTTGGACTGCGCCCTGAACTCGGCGCGGCCCTCCGCGATGAGGCGCTGCGCGCATCGGATGAGGGCCCGCTCGAGGGGACGCACCTCCCCCAATTACGACTCGCTCGACGCGTCCTGTTGGAGGCAATGCGGTTATATCCACCGGCCTGGGCCATCGGGCGGGAGGTCGTCACCCCATTCACACTCCGCGACTGGACCTTCAAACCTGGAGATCAGGTGCTCCTCCCGCAATGGCTCTGCCACCGAGATCCCCGATGGTTCACCTCTCCAGGTTCGTTCACGCCGGAGCGATGGGCCGACGAGGCGCGTAACAAGGTACGACCAAAAATGAGCTACTTCCCGTTTGGCGGGGGAGCGCGCGTGTGCATCGGTCAGCACTTCTCCATGGTCGAAGGGGTGCTCGCCCTGGCCGGCCTCTGCCGCAGCGCCGAGTTTCAGACCCTCGATGAGCGACGCGTTCCCCTCACCGCCGGCATCACCCTGCGCCCCAACGCCCCTATTTTTGTGCGCGCCTCGGCGTGGTGAATCGCGCGCGACAGCGCTAGCGAAACGCCCGGATCTTCTTCACGAGGCCGTCCACGACCTCTGGACGCGATCGCAGGTCTGGGTTCGCCGTCATCGACTGGCTCAAGCCCACGGCGTATCCGCCCTCCACGATCACCGTTCGAATCTTGTCATCAGTGATCGTGGCTTGCCACTTTCGATTTGCGAAAGACCGAGGTTTTGGATCGAGGGCAACCGCACCAGGTCCATCGCCGAGTCCTTTGTCACCATGACAGTTTGCGCAGCGTGAGTCCCAGATCTCCTGGACCTCATCCTTCGCTCCTGCTGTCACGGTGTCCCCCGCGTCGGTCGCCGTGCCCGGCTTGCTGCAACCCGAGACCACTGTCATCAGGACCGCGAGGCCCACGACCTGCCGTATGTGTTGAAAACGCTGCATCCCGCTCAGAGTGTGCACGGACCTGCGCAACTTCGCCAGCCGCGACCGGACGCGGTCACGACGCCACTCGTCCCCGAACACCACGAATTCGGGCGCGCGAAGTCACCGCCGTTTGGCGGCCTCAATGCTGCCGCGATGCGCGACCTCAGAGGGCTCCGCGCGGCGGACTCGAAAGAGCTTCGCTGCTCGGGCGAAGGCGGTGACCAGCTCGTGCTCACCGTCGTTGAAGCTCAAGATCGGCAGTAGATACCTTGCTTGTGTCGCGTGTTCCATGGATAGCTCCCTTGCTTTGCAATCGTCGTGTCAGGGGGAAAAACTGTTCAGCAATGCCTGCAAAAATAAACAATTACGTGTCGTTACAGCTGCGAGGTGCCGCCCTTGGACAGATACAAAACGGCGGCGGTGTGACAACGAGTTCACGTCTACGTCAACAAGTGTGCACATCTTTGGCAGAACACCAAAATTTGGCGAACGATCGAGTGGCCGTCTCATGACGAGTCACCCCGCGGCGCTCGCTCCCACAATCCGCACGACAAGGTCGGCGACCTCCTCGTCCCCATGGCGTAGGCTGACGGGCGTGACTGACATCGAGCTCTTCGTCGGCAATCGAAGGTACTCCTCTTGGAGCCTGCGCGCGTGGCTCGCCCTCCGTGCGAGCGACGTGTCTTTTTCATGCACGATGATCTGGCTAGACTCTCCGAGCTTCGCGCCCACCGTTGCCGGCTTGGGCGGATCGCGACGGGTGCCGGCGCTCCGTATCGGCGAGAGATTTGTATGGGACTCCCTCGCGATTTGCGAGTACGCCGCCGAACACAGCGGCGGCGAGTCCGCCTTGTGGCCAACAGATCCACTACAGCGGGCCATCGCGAGGTCTTATGCGTGTGAAATGCACGCAGGTTTTCCAAACCTACGTCGCGAACTGCCCATGGATCTTGAGGCGACCGTGAGCCGCAAACCGAGTACCGAGTGCTGGCACGAAATTACCCGAATCTCTGAGTTGTGGAGGGATGCTCTCGCGACCAACGCCCACCTCGGTCCCTACCTCTTCGGCGAGTTCAGCATCGCTGACTGCATGTTCGCCCCGGTCATCGAACGATTTCGAGGCTACGGCGTGCCGCTCGACGCGCTTTGCGCTTCGTACGTTGAGACGATGCGCGCACACGACGGTATGGTTGAATGGCGTGCGGCGGCAGCGGGTGAACCCGCGCTCATCGACCCTTGACCGTCTTCTGCTCCCGGTCAGCGGTTTTCTAGGAGAAGGAGGACGCCGCCTACTCCAGGGAGCTAGGCCCGCAGCCCGATGGCTGTTCGACGGCCCTAAAAACCCCCTTGTCAGCGGTCTTGCGGCGCTCCAAACTTGACCTGTGGATCACGTCCTCAACGATTTCGTCGCGTCGACGGGATTCTCCCCGGAGGAGGCCCCACAGATCGAGGCGCTGGCGACCACGATCATCCCCCACGCGGAAGAGATCAGCCGAGAAGTCTACGCGACCTTGGCCGTGCACAGTGCGACCAACTCGGTGTTTGAGAAGCTCTCCCTCTCCGAGGAGGATTTCGTCAGCGAGTTTCAAAAATGGCTGAACCGAGGGCTCCGAAATGCTGCCTCGCAAGAGTACTGGCAGCAACGCTCCGTCGCCGTGATGCACGCCGTGGAGAAAGAGCTCAACGAGACCGAGGTCTTCGCCGCCGCGACCGCCCTGTCTCACGTGATGCACCGAATCTTGATTGAGCGAGAGCCTACAAAGGCGCAGCTCCTTCAGAAAATCCAGCACCTCGATCGGTGGGTCTCCCTCGAGACGGCCGTCATCCTCTCGGGTATCCGAACCCGCGCGGAGTCCAAAACCCGGGGGAACGAACGCCTGGCCACCATCGGGCAGCTCGCGGCGAGCATGGGCCACGACTTACGTAACCCTCTCGGCGTCATTCAATCGTCTCTGTTCCTGCTCCGAAGACGCGCGGGAGACGATCCCAACACCACCAAGCATCTAGATCGCATGGATGGCCAGGTTAACTTGTGCAACCGCATCATCTCGGACCTCCTTGAGATGACGAGAGACCGACCGCTGCGTCTCGAACGGCGCGCGATCCGACAGGTGTTCCAACAGGCGTGCGAAGCCATCCAATTCCCCGACGAGGTCACGCTTCATGTGGACGCGCCAGACAATGTCAACGCGGAGGTGGAGCCTGGCCTTATCGTGCAGTGCATGATGAACCTTGTGCAAAACTCAGTGTATGCGCTGAGCGACACGGAGGTGCCAAAGATCTGGCTAAGGGCTGCACGGCAGCCCAACGGTATCTTCATCAGCGTCCGCGACAACGGCCACGGGTTCCCAAAAGATCTGCTCAGTTCCGTCTTTGAGCCCCTCGTGACCTCACGACCCAAAGGGACGGGCCTTGGTCTCGCGCTCGTGCGCAGTGTCGTCGCTCGACACGGAGGAGAGGCCATCGCGAGCAACCCGCCTGAGGGAGGCGCGCTCGTCTCGTTCACCTTGCCAACAAAACTCTCCGAGGACTCATGAAATCACGAGTCCTCCTCATCGAAGACAACGTTGAGCTTGCGGAGAACCTCCGTGAGATCATCGAGTTGGACAATGACAATGTGGAGGTAGCGATCTCTCACACGGGAGATGAAGGGCTCGCGCGCTTGACCGAGGAGCACTTTAACCTTGTGCTCACAGACATGAAGATGCCCGGACTCAACGGCTCAGATGTCGTTCGAGAGATGCGCCGCCTTTACCCTGACTTGCCCGCCGTGGTGATGACCGCGTACGCCGAGGATAAACTGTTAAAAGCCGCCAAGGATTGGGGGGCGGTGGACGTGCTTATCAAGCCGGTCGGCGCCATCGATCTGCTCTCCACCGTCAGTCGATTTGTCGCTTCGAACACTCGAATTCTCATCGTCGAAGACGATCGGCAGCTGCGAACGCTCCTGTCCAATTATCTATCCCGATTTGATGGTGTCCAGGTCACCCAGGCCTCCGACCTCGCCTCCGCGCTGCACCTGGCCCACAACGTCCGATTCGACGCGGCCATCCTCGACGTCAACCTGCCGGATGGGACCACGATCTCGCGGCACCGCTCGCTGGCAAAAGATCTGGGAGAGATTCCCCTGATTTACATCACGGGCAATCGCGACGGCGCCCTCGAGGCCCTCCCGACGGGTCTCCAACCTCCTCCCATCATCAGCAAACCCTTTCGACCCAACGAACTCAAGCAGGCGCTCGACGAGGTCTTGAATTGACACCCGGCACGAGGGTCCTCCTGGTCGATGACAACGTAGAACTCGCTGCGAATGTGGGAGAGATCCTCGAGAGCGAAGGCGCGGTGGTGGTTCACGCCTCGACCGCGAAGGAAGGAATCGCATTGGCCCACAGCCCCTTTGAAGTCGCCTTGGTCGACATCCGGCTCCCAGACGGCACCGGTCTTGAGCTCCTGCCCAAACTCAGAGCCATCAGCGGTCCCATTCCAGAGATCTTGCTGATCACGGGAGACGCGACCCTCGAAGACGCCATCGAGGCGGTCAAAGCGGGCGCCTACGACTACGTCGTCAAGCCCTTCGATCCGTTGCGCCTCATCGCAACAGTGCAGCACGCGTCGAATCTCGTCCACACGAAGAAGCAAACCGCCGAACTCACCCGGAAGCTCGCGGAACGGGAGGAGAACCTGCGCACCCTAGTTGGCACGGTCCAAGTGATGCTGTTGACCTTATCAGACGGTGGAATCATCAACAGCGTGAACCCAGCCGCGGAGCAACACCTCGGACTCGACGAGCCCGAACTGGCGGGGCGTTCTCTGAGCGAATTCGTCCCGGTGCGGGAACACGAGGAACTGCACAACGCGATCGCGCTGGTGTCGGGAGGGACCCCCGCCGGATTCGATACTCGCATCATGAGGGGGGGGTCCAACCAGGGACCAGAGTATCGAGTTCGGTGGCAGTGGACGCCACTTCAGCACAAAGACGGGACCATCGAGATCTACGCCTCCGGTCTGGATGTCACGGAACTCGCTAACCTTGAGCGACGGACTCGTCTGTCTGAAAAACTCGCGGCCGTCGGCACGTTGGCCGCCGGACTCGCCCACGAGATCAGGAACCCCCTCAACGCGGCAGAGCTCCAACTCCAGTTGATGGCGCGTCGCATCAACAAGCTCTCGTTGCCCGAGCCCATGCGACAGAAATCAGATGGAGCCATCACCGCCGTCCGGGTTGAGCTTGGCCGACTCACGCGACTCGTCGAGGACTTCCTCAACTTCGCTCGCCCGACGCAACTGCGAACCTCCAAAGTTGAGATGAGTCAGTTCTTTCGTCAGCTGCACGATTTTGTGGAGCCGGCTGCGTCGGCTGCCCAGACAGCGTTGGCCCTCCACATGCCAGATTCACCGCTCTACATCACGGCTGATGCAGAGCGGCTCAAGCAAGTATTTCTAAATATCATCAACAACGCCACGCGTGCCGCGGGGAGCGGAGGCGAGGTGCAAATTCGCGTGGAGGCGGACGGAAAATCCGTTCGGGTCACCATCTCCGATACAGGACCCGGAATCGCCGAGGAGGACCTCCCACGCGTCTTCGAACCGTTTTATACGACGGCGGCTGGAGGCACGGGCCTCGGCATGTCAATCACACATTCCATCGTCTCTCTGCACGGTGGTGACATCGAGCTGCGCAACGATCAAGGGCTCCACGTTGACGTGACCCTCCCGGCAGAGCCGCCGCTGCCCCAGGCGCGAGGACCGGCCTCCGGCTCCTTCCCAACAATATCCCTCGCCAAGATCACCGAGGAGTGAGTCGCAGGCACTGCGCCTTCACGGGTCGTTGGCGGGCTTTGGCTCGTCTCCTCTACGTTCCAAGAGATCTTCTTCTCGATACTCGTTGAGTCGATATTGAATTTTGCGGGGCGAAATCCCTAAGATCTTTGCGGCCTTCGTGGTGCTCCCGCCGACCTTCTCAAGGGTCGTAAGGAGCGCGAAGCGCTCCAACTCTCGCAGGCTCGCGCCCGGGACCTGCGGCATTCGACCATTGACAGATTCCGACTGCAAGGCCTCGGGAAGATGCGAGGGCTCCACCTCTCCCCCTTCGCATACGAGTACGGCTCGCTCCACTGTCTGCCGCATCTCTCGAAGGTTCCCAGGCCACGCGTAGCCGACGAGGATGTCGAGCGCCTCCTCGCTGAGCTCCGGTGCCGGGACCTGATACCGCGTGGCCGCCTCCAAGAGGGCGGTCTGCAGCACGGGGATCAGCTCCGAGTGCCGCTCTCGCAGGGTCGGAACTCGAACTCGAACGCTCGAGAGCAGCCGCCCGAGCGACGGGAGGAACCGACCAGAATCCATCTCTTCTTGCATGTCGAGCGCGGTCGTTGAGATGACTCGTGCGCAATGGCGACGTTCACCCTCCGCCGACTTAGACAGCAACTCATGAAGTTTCTCTTGGACTACGCCCGTGAGATGCTCTACGTCCGCGAGAATCAGAGTGGTGTCAACCTCGCTTAGCCAGCCGCCGCCTTCGTTCTCTGGGGCGCCAAACAGCAACTCATATGCGTTGCGCTCCCCATGAACTGCGCAATCTAAGATCCTCGGGCTCGTTGACGAACCCGAGACCCGATGAATCGCGCGCGCTACGGGCACCTTGCCGGTGCCCACTTCACCATAAACGAGAACGTTTGTTTGCAGAGGAGCTAGCGCCTCGATGGACTCTCGAAGCACCGTGGATACGAGTTCGAGACCTGTCGTGGCGTCGCCCCCGTCCCGGCCCGCCTCGGCGAATGTCTGGGCTTTGACCGCGTGAAGCTCCTTCCGCAACCGCCGCTGTCGGCAAAGTCGGTCCAACACCACGAGCAACTGTCCGAGATGAATCGGCTTGACTAGATAGTCATCCGCACCGCGTTTGAGCGCCTCTACGGCCGTTTCCACCGACCCGAATGCGGTCATCACGACGATGCCACACTCCAGGCTCTCCTCCGCGCGGACATTTTCGATCAACGTCAGACCGTCGACCGTCGGCATACGAAGATCGGTGAGGATGATGTCCGGGCGGCAGCGCTTGGCCTCCACGAGCCCCTCCGCGCCGTCCGACGCGCTAGTAACCTCATATCCCTCGTCGGACAGAAACTCACACATCGGGTCGCGCGCTCCCGCCTCATCATCGACAACGAGAACAGAAATCTTGCCTTCTATGTGCTGCATGGAGTGAACGCTGCCCACGCCAATGGACTGCCGACGAGGATAGCCCCATTGGGATGGATTCACAACCCGGCCCGGGCGAGGCCTCGCTGTGTCGATTCGCCCTTGCCTCCGTGAGCCATGAGGGCGAGCATCTTGTTGCATGGCTGTTTCAACGCAGGTCGAGTTTGTCGCCCCAACCATCCGAATTCATACGCTGCGTTCCTCAAGCCCGGGACCTACTGCGTGGATTGAGGCGGGCATCCATGGCGATGAGATCGCGGGTGTCCACGCCGTCGAAGAGCTCATGGAGTCAG
Organism: Nannocystaceae bacterium; assembly: GCA_040265175.1. GTDB lineage: Bacteria > Myxococcota_A > Polyangia > Nannocystales > Nannocystaceae > JAAZXR01. Next base: position 3,372 of record JBDQGY010000125.1, on the reverse strand, counting down.
GGCTCGAACCGAAGCAGGGCACCCTCATCATCTGCCCTATCATGAATCCACCCGCCTACCGGGCCCGGAATCGAACGGCGCCCGGAGGGCTCGATCTCAACCGCTGTTTTCCTGGAGACCCGGACAGCGCTCACGTCGAACAGCAGATCGCGGCGACGTTCATGACGGCCATGACCAACGCCCAACCGGATCTGCTCGTCACCCTACACGAGAGTAAGAAAAAGTTTCACCCAGACGTTCAACCATCGTTCGGGCAGACCGTCGTCTACGGAGTCGAGCCCGTCCCCGACATCGTAACTACCGCGGTGGCGCGAATGAACGCGAACACCCAACATCCGGGAGAGACCTGGGCTCCTCACTACTTCCCGGTATCCACCTCTTCGACCGAGGTGATCGTAGAACGACTGGGTTGCATCGGACTGTGTATCGAGACGTGGATGGGATTCCCCCTGGCTCGCCGCGTCGAGATGCACCGCGAGATCGTCACTGTGCTCCTCGAAGAGATCGGGGTCGGCGTCAAGTTTCGCGGCTAGTCCACGACCGCGCGTGGCTGCCCGCCTCGGGACGCCCCCCTCGCTCCCGCCGCTCCCCCTGTCAGCGATCCTCTCTACCCGGACCGCCGATGTCATTTTCCTGACAAATACGCGAGCTCATTTTTCAGCGCAGACCGCCTCTTTCATCCCCGCGGAGGCGATCCACCCCGCCACGCCGCGTGCGGCGCATGCTTTTTCACAGCCAGGCTCGGCTCATACGCCACCGTTGCGCTACGCTGTCGTCGTCATGGAAGCGGCAGCCAAATCCAACGAGGCCGATCTGCGGCCGCGCGTGCTCAACGCCTTCAATCGCCACTCACATTACGAGGGCGACGGGCTGCTCAATCACTCCATTCGGCTGTTCGAGTTGACCCGATTGGTCATGGATGCGGAGCAGATCGAATTCGATGATGACCTGGCCTTCGGAATCGCGTTGTTTCACGATCTCGGCCTCACCGTCCCTCGCGGCGAGTCCCCCACATACATGCACCGCAGCTTGACCCTCTTCCAAGAAGAGTTCGGCGGGCTCTGCGAGGCGGTCGACTCCACGATCATCGAAGAGTGCATGCTGCTCAACCATCGGGTTTTCCCCGTGCCCAACTGCTCTCCAGAAGCGGAGGCGTTCCGGAAAGCTGTCTGGATTGAGCACACCCGCGGCCTCAAGCGCTACGGACTCGTCGACAAGGCGTCCGTTCGCGATGTCTTTCAAAGGCACCCGCGAGCCAACCTCGACCGTGTGCTGCTCGATTTCTTTTGGATCACGGTCCGAAATGAGCCGCGAACCATCACCAACGGGATCCTCTTTTGAGCCGACAAGAACTGCATACGATGGATGACCAGACAAGAACTGAAGTGGAGGCGGCCGCCTTTCGACGCCTCGTCGCGCACCTCCAATCTCGCACGGATGTCCAGAATATCGACATCATGAATCTCGCGGGATTCTGCAGGAACTGCATCTCCAAGTGGTTCCTCGCGGAGGCTCAAGAACGCGGCGTCGACACCGACCTCGAGGCGGTACGCGAGGAGGTCTACGGCATGCCCTACCCGCGTTGGAAGGCCGAATTTCAGAAGTGAGCGTCGCGCTCGAACAGCGCACCTTGTCCGTTCGTACCCACGGGCGATCGCTGATCCCCTTGGGCAAGGAACTTCAAGGTGTCCTCCAAGAAATTCCCCTCGCGCGCGGCCTCTGTACCCTCGTCCTTGCGCACACGAGCGCGTCGCTGCTCATCAATGAAGGCGCGGATCCAGAGGTCACCCGCGACCTTGAGCGATTCTTTGAGCGACTCGTCCCCGACGGTGATCCCCTCTTCCTCCACCGCGCGGAGGGCCCTGACGACATGCCTGCACACGTCCGCACCGCGCTCACACAAACATCTCTCAGCCTGCCGTTCGCCGATGGCACATTGTCACTCGGGACATGGCAAGAGGTGTTCTTGTGGGAGCATCGCCACGCTCCCCACACACGCTCCATCTCGGTAACCCTGATCGGAGAGGCGCCGTGAGCCGAGATCAGCCTCGTCGCGGGCGAATCCACGACAGCCCCATCTGGCGCCGACTCGCGCGCCAGATGGCAAAGACGGTCACGGGTTACAACCTGTTGGAAGAGGGGGACCACGTGATGGTCTGTCTTTCTGGCGGTAAAGACAGTTACACGCTGTACGAGCTGCTCTCAGATCTAGAGCGGCGCGCCCCGATCAAATTTCACTTGACCGCGGTGCACCTCGACCAGGTGCAGCCAGGCTACGACGGCGCCCCGCTCCAGGCGTGGCTCGAGTCCAACAGCGCGCGCTATGAGATCGTCCGCGAAGACACCTATTCCACCGTGGTGGACCTCGTGCCGACGGGGAAGAGCTTTTGCTCCGCGTGTTCGCGACTGCGCCGCGGCATCCTATACGGGGCCGCAGAGCGCCTCGGCTGCAACAAAATAGCCCTCGGACACCATCGAGACGACGCGCTCGAGACGCTGTTGATGAACCTGTTTTACGCCGGAAAGCTGCAAGCGATGCCCGCTACATACCGCACGGACGACGGCCGCTTCGACGTGATCCGACCGATGATTGAATGTTCCGAGCGTGACATTATCGAACACGCGAGCCTCGCAGAATATCCAATCCTCCCGTGCAACTTGTGCGGCTCTCAGTCCGGGCTCCGGAGAGACGCCATGACAGAGCTCCTCGATCAACTTGAGCGCGACAACCCAAATGTCCGCTCCGTCATGCTTCACGCCCTAAAGCAAGTTAACCCGTCGCATCTCCTTGATCGCGACGTGGCGAAGGTGTGGCTTTCACGCGCGAGCGATTCCACCCCTGATCGCCCAAAGAATGGCGAGACATCTCCAGGTGTCGACGCCGTAGGAGGTGCACAAGGCTCGTCTCCCCTCGTTCAACTTCGAAAGCCTCGCCCTGTCTAGTTCAGCGGTGGAGGCAACACGCGGACCTCGTCTCCGTCGATCTCAAGCACCGAGGGAGCGCCGCCGTAGTGCGCAGACATGCCGACGTCGATGCGCCACACGAGGCCGCCGCACGCGCTGGTGATTCCTTGAGACTGGACGGTGTGCCCCACGACCATCCGCGCGACGCCGATTTGAGTCAACACCCGCGCGAGCTCCTCGCAGGCCTCCTCGGAGGTGTCGAGAGAGAAGCTGCGATCCCACACCGGTCCGTCTTTGGCGAGGAGCGCCCTCGGCGGTCGCTCGCTCTCGCCACGGAGCCATGCGCTCGCCTCCTCGTTGATTTGATCGAGGCCGTATTCGGCCCACTTCGCGCGCACGCCAAGAAGCTTCGGCCGTCGCCGGAACCACCTTCGCACCCGACTTCGCAGGTCGACCATGCCCATCGGC
>JBDQGY010000124.1:0-12468 GCA_040265175.1 Nannocystaceae bacterium | reverse complement strand
CGTCATCGAGACCAACTCGGCAGTCATCGCGACCAACTCTGCAGACATCGCGACCTACTCCTCGGATATCGCTGACAACGCCGCGGGCATCGCGACCAACTCCGCAGACATCGCGACCAACTCGGCAGACATCGCGACCAACTCCTCCGACATCTCGGACAACGCCGCGGGCATCGCGAGTAACTCGGCGGACATCGCGAGTAACTCCGCAGACATCGCCTCCAACGACACCGACATCGCCGCCAACGCCTCCGACATCGCGAACAACTCCGCGGCCATCGCATCCAACGACACCGACATCGCCGCCAACGCCTCCGACATCGCGAACAACTCCGCGGCCATCGCGTCCAACGACGTCGACATCGCGGCGAACGCGAGCGGCATCACCAGCAACACCGGCCTGATCAACGCTCACATCGCGGCGGACGGTGACTTGAGCTCGACCAATGAGCTGCAAAGCTGGTCCACGCTGCCCGGCATCCCTGGCGGATTCACGGATGGCATCGACAACGTCAATGACGCCGACAGCAACCCCTCCAACGAGCTTCAGAGCTTGTCGTTGTCGGGGACAACCCTCGCGATCTCCAGCGGCAACTCCGTGAACTTGTCGGGTATCGGCGGTTCGGACAACCTCGGCAACCATACCGCGACCACGAATCTCAACATGAACGGGAGCGTCATCTTCAACGCGCAAGACGTCTTCACGAATTACGTCTCCGCGAGCATCCAGGTGCTGTCGAATTACATTCAGAGCAACGGCAACATCTACGCCGCAGCATATGCCTACGGCGTCCATACAAACCTCTTCTCCGGTGCAGTCACCTCCTACGACGACGACGGCAGCCAGGACTGTCCGAGCAACCGAGTCGCGCGCGGATTCGATGGAGATGACTACTTCGGATACATGGACCGAATTCGCTTCAATTGTGCCTACGTTCGATAAATCCACCTGACTACCCAAAAAAAGGCACACCATGCAGTATCGAAAACATATAGGGACATGCATCGCGCTCACAAGCGTGATGCTCCTTTGTCCCGCATGCCAAAACACCACGACCGAACAAGCTGATGTTCGAGACGGCAACGTCGTCGAAACCGACGGTCAACGAACCATGAAGCCTCCTCGTGAGGAGGCTTCAACATCATCGTTTGAGCTCACAACGCTCGCTCCGCTACATGCTCGCGTCGCCAGCCCTCGATGGGCCGAGCGCAAGTTGGCGCAGCGAGGGCTGCTCCATATGAAAGCAGAGCAGCGAGCCGATTCGGCGACGGAACTTGCGACACGCGCGATTCAGGCTACCGACGTACAGAGCGCGCGGAGGCTCCTCCTCGCCGGGCTCTCTCTCGATTCGGACGTTGCGCTCTCGACCATCTTGGCGAACATGGACACGGCCGAGGCGTCCGTGCGAGAAGCCGCGCTCCGCGTCGTCGTGATGACAGAGGATCTGGACCTGGATCCTCAACGCGAGACCCTCGTCGAGCTCGGCACATCGATGGTCGATGACGCCTCGACACCGGCCTCCGTAGCTATCGGCTTGGCGATCCTCGCAAGAGTTGGTGACCCTTCCGCGACAAAGCGGATCGGCGCCGCCATCAACGCGAGAGACAAGTCCATGAGAAAGGCGGGCATGTCTGCGCTCCAACGATGGGCTGTCCCAGGCGGGCTCACCCTCGCCCTCGACACGTTGAAGGCCCCGGAGCTCTACGTCCGTCGGCGCGCGGCGGCTGCCCTCGCGATGTATCCTTCCTCACCGGATGCGTTCAACGCCCTCGCTTCATTGCTGCAAACCGAGACCAACACCCGGGTCTGTACGCGGGCTCTTGAATCACTCTCAGCGTTTCCAGCAACGCAGGTGGAGCCACTGTTGGTCGAGCGGCTCTCCGCTACCGAGGGGTGCGCGACGGAGCACATCTTCGTCACGCTCGCCGTGGCACGGCGAGTGCTCAGGAAATCTCCTACAGAGCTTCCTACCCTGCGATCGGCGCTCACGGCATTTGCGTCGGGACCGGCGATGTTTGGGGTAAAAGCTGCGGCCATCGTCGCCCTCGGGGACGTCGAGATGGCCAAGAAACTCCAAGCTGTCGACGCCATCGACGCGTTGGGTGAGCTCACCTCCAAGTCGCTTGAGTCGAGCGAGACACGAGCGGCGGCCATCGCCGCCCTTGGTGCTCTCAACACCCAAGAGGCGACGAGTCGTTTGTATCGGGTGCTTGAAGACGCGGAACTCGCACCAACGATAGTCTCGACGACCCTCGTCGCCATCGAAGCGAGCGGCCACGCGGACCCGGAGCGAATGACCGCGCTTGTCCCATTCACCACCGAGCACGAGGCGGCTGAGATTCGAAGCCTCGCGGTGTCTCACCTCGCCGGAAATGCACAGGATGCGACCAGCGCTTCCCGGCTTTTGGCCCTCCGAAGCGACAGCGATCCTGCCGTGATGGAGGCGGCGAACCGCGGAATTCAGCGGGTATTTGAAGGCGCGGATGTTTCGACATCCTCGGCCATCAAGGCGCAGCTCAACGCGGTGGATACGCGACATCGACAACTGCAAGAAGCGGAGGCCGCCCGAGCCGCGGTGGTCCTCGCGGACGCCCACCGCGCCCATGCCGACGAAGATCACGGGTTTGAGGCGAAGGACACGGACGAGCTGGGGAAGCCTTCACAATCCTGGCTTGAGGCAACCGCGAATCCACAACCGCCGGTGGGAGAACCCCCCACCGCACCCGTGGCCGATCGACTCCAACCGTAGCCCATCCCTTCGAGCTACAAACTCTGCGCGGCGAAGACATCCTCTTCGCCGCGTTTTTCGTTGTCTAAAAATCTCCCGAGGGCGTGGCAGTGAGTCGATCCAACACGCGTCGGACCTCGAGCACCCGTGGGTGTGCGGGTTGCCGAAGCGCGGCCGCGTCGAGCAGCCGGCGCGCCTCGTGGGGTCGGTTCAAGTATTTGGCGTACAGCTCTGCGAGCTTGAGGCTGGGCTCGAGCGCGGCGGGGTCTTCGATGACCATCAACTCGAGCCAGCGCTGGGCGTCGACAATATCGCCCGTCGCGATGGCCCGGTCGGCCAACTTGCCGAGCGCGAGGGGCGAACGAACCTCGGCGGCGCAGCGACGCAAGGCTCGTTCGCCGAGTTCTCCCTCCCCTAGCATTGAAAGCGCCTCTTCCACCCGCAGCATTAAGGGACACAGGTCTTCATGCGAATGCGCGGGCCGCTCAAGCATCTCGCTCGCCTCCGCACGGAGCCCAAACCGAAGCAGCGCCAACGCAGAACCGGTCGCTTCGCTCAACGACATCTCCTCCACAAGCGGGAGCAACGTCGTCATCTCCCGCGCCGCGGCTTCGTCGCCGGACTGATCTGCGCTGGCTACTTGTTGAAGAATCGCGGCGGCACCCCACATATTCGCCTCCCACCAGCCGTCGGGGAGTCTCACCGATTCCACCGGCGACCCCGTCTGAAGCGGAAGGACGTGGGTCGCCGCCACGAGAGGCGGAGCGTCTATCGAGGTCAGCTCTGGCACGAGATTCATGGTTTCATCGAAGACAGGCGCGGGTACGCGGCCGTTGAGTGAGACTCCGCTGCGAGCAAATACCCGGACCGGCCCTGCGCCGGACGCCTGGGCTCGCCTCGCGAGATGGCGCGCGTAGGTCAACATCATCTCGGGATTGCGCGCGAGCTTCCCCGCCTGCCACACGGTGAGCTCGAACAGTGGGCTGACCTCCCATCGATCACCCGTGTTCACCTCCAGGACCTCAAACCGACACCACCCGGTTTTCTGGGCGGTCAGGAGTCGCCAACTCGCGAGTTGAGCCCCGCCGTTCCATGCCAGATTCCCACCGACCAACAGCGCGCGGACAGGCGCGATCATGTGAACGAGGAGAAAAACCAGCAACAATCTGCGGCGCCAACCGGAGTCCTGTCCGGGGTCAAGTTCATCGGACACAGCCCGCCTCGACCCTGCCCACGCCGGCGAGAGCCAAGTACTCAACAGCGCGAGGGAGAGCCAGGGGAAGATTCCGATGTCATAAAAGAACGCCGTCGCCACATGAAACGAGGCGAAGGCCGCCATCGCCCACGGGCGCGTCCGACGGAGGCCAAGCCACACCGGCGCGCCAATCTCGATGACAATGAGCGCCCAGGACGTCGCCACCACGAACGGCCGCGACACCAAGAAGGAGCCGATCCACGGGAGGACGCGCAATCCCCCCGTCCCCATGGCTACGGGGATTCCAGCCGCCCAATCCGCGTCGAGTTTCGACACCCCCGCCCACACGTACACAACCAGCAACAGCGCACGAACCCCGCCCACCCACACGAAGCGGACGCTGCCGCGACGGCGCACGCGCGGCATCAAGCACCACAGCACCAGCAGGTTCAACACCAGGTAGTGATGATTGAGATATAGCGCGCGATCGATGGCGAAGATGTAGCCCCAGCAAACGAGGCTGGCTGTCGCGACCCATCGCGTTCGCCAGCCTGATGCGAGCAGCGCACCGAGTACGACGAGAACGCCGATGACGGTGTTCATCACGGGCACGGACGCTGGAGCCACCCATCCGAGGCCTGGGTATGTGAAGTAAAAGGTCGGCCCCACGAGGTGCGATTGCACCCAGTCGTTCAACACATAACGCAGCGCCTCGACGCTCAGGGCGACACCGAAGCAGACCCGGAGCACGACGAGCGATGACGCGCTCACGCATTCGTCCATCGCCTGTCCTGCCCGAACCCTCATGTTCATCGTCGCATCCACGGTCCATCATCCTACTCGAATTCCGTCGCCCTCTGGGTGCAGCGCTCGGCGATGACTCTACGGAGAGACACTCCCACGCCGTTTGGTGGCCGAACATCGGCAGAAGGGAACCATCCGTGAAGTCGCGCAGGTTTGACGCTCCACAAAGATCCGTGCATGATTTGGCCGCTCAGTAAAGTCTGACCCTGAAGGCACCCACCATGACCATCCGATTCTTATCCATCCTCACTTGCACAAGCCTCCTTCTGCTCTCCCTCAACGGGTGTGAATCCGACTCAGGTGATGAGTCCACGACCCTCGCAGATGACACGACCTCCTCAAGCAGCGGCGACGGCGACGGCGACGGCGACGGTGACGGCGACGGCGACGGTGACGGCGACGGCGACGGCGACGGTGACGGCGACGGTGACGGCGACGGTGAAGACTGCACAGGCATCACACCCGACAATTCAGGCGACGCTCTCAGCTCCGACTGCTCCGCGGACGCCAGCGATGGCCAGGGAAGCAACGCATGCACCTCGGCCGGCGGCGACTGGTGCGTCCAAGGATCCAACTACGCCCTCTGTCTCGACACCGCATTTTGCGAGAGCAGCTGCGAGTGCGCGATCGACCCCAACACAGACCGACAAGGGAGCTGCGTTACGGACTGGCTAATCGATGGCAATATGAATTCCATTGGCACCTGCGTGCTTGAGTGCGACGCGATGAACGAATGCCCCGCGGGCATGACCTGCGGCGGCTTCGGCGGGGGCTACGATATGTGTCTGTGGAGTAAGGAGTGCGGCGACGGAATCGTCAACTTCGACGAGACCTGCGAGACAGGCATGATGCAGACCTGTGAGGACCTGGGCTTCGACTCGGGAATGACGACATGTGACATGTGTCAGCTTGACACCTCCACCTGCGCATCGACCTGCGGCAACGGCAACATCACCGCGGGCGAGCAGTGTGAAGGCACGGACTTCAACGGCGAAGACTGCGGGAGCCTCGGCTTCGCGGGCGCCGACGCCATGGACGACACAGACAACGGCGCGCTCGCCTGTGGAGCGCCGGCCGCAGCAGACGAGTGCCAGTTCGACACCAGCGGATGCCTGTCGGTATGCGGCAACGGAGTCGCCGAGCCCGACGGCGTCGAGTTTTGTGACGGTACGGACCTCGGCGCGACCATCGGAAACGATGTGATCGGCTCGACCTCGGAGCCCGATGGTGTCGTCGACTGCCGTGACCTCGGGTACTTGGACGCCGGCATGTTGGGGTGCGCAACAGACTGCACCTACGACGTCTCCGGATGCTCTTCGACCTGTGGAAACAACGCCCTCGAGCCCGGGGAAGACTGCGACCTCGCGCAGTTCCCCGACGCTGACATGGACGGCACCAAAGACACCGACTGCGCCGACTATGGAGAAGGTACCGGCACGGTGACCTGCGCCAGCGATTGCACCTTCGACTTCAGCGCCTGCACTCCGTAGGCCGCAAGCGCGAACGAACACCGGAGGTCGACGTCCTGCTTGCCGTCGACCTCCGTTTCTTCTTGAGCCCATGATGAACGCACACACCTCCCTCTTCCGGCGACACCTGCGACGTATTGGTCGCGGAGCTGACCGCACGCTGCAGACCCTGTGTCTCGCCGCCTCGATCACCGCGTGTTCGAAGGCTCCCCCGCCTCCCTCCGGTGATGCCGCGGAGACCGAGACGCGAGGTGCGGCAGCGCGGGAGCCCGCAGATACATCCTCGACGCTCCCCTCGAGCCAAGCTACCGCGAAGGCTGGATCCGTTCGATTCGACGACTGCACTGTGTTTCGTGCGGACGAACGCTATACGCAATGGCGCTGCCGCCCACGAGGTCTCTTTTTGTTTCCACCGGACGCGACGCCACTCGTCGACGGCTCGCAGAGCTTCGCCGATGCCTCGGCGCGCACGCTCGCGACCGTATACCGAGAGGGTGAGTGGGAGATGATCAAAAAGGCGCCCCCCGAGTCCACCGAGTCCACGACCGGGAGCCCCTACGTCCATCTCGAGATGAAGTCGCGCAGCCTCGGCAGTCTCGTCACCGCCATCGGCGCGAGGCTCCCGGACAATTCACTCGGATTTTGCGTCTTACCAACCACCATCCCCAACGCTGCTGGCTTGTGCAAAAAAAGCGTCGACGGCCTCCTCTCTGGCCAACGCCCCCCGACGAAGCCTGTCGCGCGACCGTGAAGGCGACGGCGGTAGGGTGAGTTCGTGGGTTCTGTCGCGGGTCCGTGCTAGCGTCTGCGAATGAACTGGGACTCCCTTCGACGTCGCTTCCCCACCCGCTTCTCCACACTCGCCCTCCTGACCGCGCTCGCGCTCCCCGGCTGCGGTGACGGTGACTCAAACGAAGCCGGTGACGACGAGACAGACACGTCGATGACAGGCGACGGCGACGGCGACGGCGACGGCGCCGGCGCCGGCGACGGCGACGGCGACGGCGACGGCGACATCAACTACGATTGCTCGCAGGTGCAAGACGGCCTGAGCACGATGATCATCGACGGGGTGACCCGTCAGTTCTACTTGGACCTACCGAGTGACGTCTCTTCAGCAGGACCCTGGCCGGTCATCTTCAATTGGCATGGTCTCGGTGACACCGCCGCGAACATGCGCGGTCTGGTCGCTCCCTATGTCGACGATCCGAGCTATCCGTTCATCGGCGTCACCCCGGAGGACACGGATCTCTTCTTGGAGGTTCCTCTACTCGGCGCTCAAAACTTCGATTGGGACGTATTCGATGTGGCCAACGGCAGCATCGAAGTCGATCTCTTCGACGGCGTGCTCGCCTGCCTCGAACAACAGTACGGTGTCGACGAAGAGCGAGTTCACTCCATGGGCTTCTCCCTCGGTTCCATCCTCAGTGACATGCTCGGCACGATGCGCGGGGACCAGATGGCCTCCATCGCGACCTACTCCGGGGGCTATTGGAGCAACCCCGAAAACGTCGCAGGCCTGATCGGCACCGTCGCCAACTGGCCATTACATCTCACGGACAACAAGTACCCGCAGCTTTTCGTTCACGGAGGCCCCATGGACACCTTTGGCGTCGCCGGTGTCGTTGAGCTCGACTTCTCCGCCTACGCCGTCGCAGATGTGATGTTCTTGAACACCAAAGGCCACGACACGATCCTGTGCGAGCACGCGGGCGGCCACACCGTCCCGTCCTCCATGGGCCCGACCACATTCTTCGAGTTCTTCCGCGATCATCCTCGGGGCACCGTGAGCTCTCCGTACAGCAACGGGCTACCCTCAAGCTACTCCTCGGGATGTAGCTTCTCGGCAAAAAACTAAGACTCCGCGCCGGCGTCTCGTGACGCGAGCACCGCAAACTGTAACCTCGCACGCTGGACTATCTGCATGCCACCTGAAGCGACGAACAATCCGTTGGACGACTCACATGGCCTCACCGTCACACGGGGTCAGATCATCAAGGCCACACTCCGCTTTAATCTCAAACTCGCGCTCGAGGGGGCGAAAGACATCTTCCTCGCTCCCCTGTCGCTTGGTGCCGCTCTCCTCGGACTGGTCCTACCCGCGAGACACGCGGCGGTACCCCTCCAGTTCGTCCTTCGAACCGGAAACCGCTTCGACGACGCCATCGACCTCTACAGGCTCAAGGAGTTGGACAAAGATGCGCCCCGAGCCCTCTTGTCAGCGGAGGACAAAGCAGACCCGGACCCGAGCACGCCGGACGAGGAGCTGTCGTCCTAACCTTCCTGAGTCGGGGCTGCACCTCCACGGGCGCTCTCTTCCCGGTGGTCCAGCTTCAAGGGTCCAAGATCGATCATCGACGTCCGGGTAGAACGGCGGGCGTCGTTGAGTTCCGCCTTGCCCTCCGGCGTATCTAAGTCTAGCTGGTCCTGCAAATCCGAAAGCGCGAGATTTGAGCGATGCCGAAGCTCACGCTTGCGTTCTTCGGTGATCGGTCCCTCGCCCATTAACTCCGTCTCAATCGCTGCGCGTGCATCTGAAAACATCTCCCGGGCCTCTTCAACCGTTGCAGGCCGCGGGAACGCGTCTTCATCACGTTCCGCTGCCTCCCCATCGAAACCGAAACCACCGCCAAGCACACCGGTCAGCGCCTCCATGCCTTCACGGTCTGGCTTGCGAAATTTGGGTGACGCCCCTTTCTCAGAGGTCAACGCCGCCAACCCACCCAACCCACTGTTGTCGTCGCTCGGTTTCCTCGCCCCCGTCTGTTTACGCTTGTCGTCCTCGCCCATACTCGCGTCGGTGTTGCCTGCTTGTTCCGCGCCATCTTCCGAGGAGGTGGTGAGCCACCAGCTACCCGCACCGAGCAGTGCCACTGAAAAACCGAGGATGAATCGTTGCGTCGTTCCTGCCATGCAAAGGAGCCTACGATCGAGGTTGCGAGGTTGTCTGTGAAGCGATTGTTTGGCGAATGTAAAAGTGATGATCCCTCGAACCTCGACATCCAAACGGTGCCAAACCTCTGCCCGCTGAATCGGCGACATTCCCGCCTAGATGGCCTGTCTGCGGCCTACGCGGCAGGTTCTGTCCCACGTTGGAAATGGAGGCGCGCTCGGACCGCGCAGCAATAATTTACAATTCCGGCCCGGGTGATTTTATGTGACGTGCGGCTCGTTCTGGACCGAAAATCCGACGATTTCATTCGTCGCTCGAAGACGTCTCCGCACGACAAGACAAGCACTCAACGTGAGGGGGTGCTGACGAAGGCGCACGATGAGACAAATCTACCGGCGCGCCGTCTTGATCGTCCCTACGCACCTGAATACAGACAGTTATCGGGCTGTTTTCGGAACGAAAGCGAGAACACTCGACCCCAAGATTCGTTGCGGCTGTACTTTCAAATCAACCGTCGTGCCGGTCGGTTATTCGTGGTTGATTTTGAGTCATGGCAATCGAGCGAACGAGGAAAACAGCATTGAGCGTTCCACAGGTCTACTCCTAGAGTGCTTGCACACGGTATCGAGACTTAGCTCGGTGCCACGATGACACACAGTAGAAAACGGAGAAGACGATGAAAACGACACATGTAATGACAATTTTTGGAGCTGCTGCATTGATGATGACCGTTGGTTGCGAAGTACCCGGTAAAGTCACGGGCGGTGGATTTATGGACGGTGCCGCCGGCGGTCGCGCAAACCTCGGATTCAACGCCGACCAGTGCGACGAGAGCGTCGCTGCATCCGGGCACGTGAACTTCCACGACAAGAGCGTCGGCGTCAAAGCCAACGGCAACGTCCTCGACGCGGGATTCTGCTCGCCGGTGCTGCTCAGCTCCAATGAAGAGTGCTCTTTTTGCTTCGACGGCGAGTACGAGGTGTTCTTCGCCTACGACTCGACCAACCCCGCGAATCCAGGCGGCGGCGAAGGACTCGCGTGCCTCCGCGATGACGGCGAGGGCGGCGGAGACCTCGACAATGCCTTCGTATACCTCTACTCGGGCGTATACGCGGGATACTTCAACGGCGACACAGGGTGGCAAGGAAATATCCAAGGCCACGATTGCGGCTGATTTTAGTCGCAACGACACACACGGGAGAGGAGCGCTCACGCGCTTCTCTCTTTTTTTTGCCGTAAATACGGACCCAGATCTCGTATGAGCCGGTGTTCGGCCCATGACGTACCGCAAAACGCGAGAGCCACGCCTGCCCCGCACACCTGCGCTGCCTTCATCTTTATTGTCTGGACGACAGGTTTGCTGACAACTACGACCTGGCCATCGGCAAAGGTTGATCTCCGAGATTCCAGCCCTAGGTCCACTGGATTCGACAAGGGTTCGAGGTGTGGCGGTCGAGTCGTACCTGTCCGCAGCCCCGCGCCATACCGACCCGATTTGCGTCGTACGCGGGGTTTTCTGTCCCAGTCTCGGAATCACCTCACCGAAGGAGCTCGCAGCAATCTCATACAATTCCGGGCTGCGGGCCATTGCCCATACACCGTCTAGTCTTGAAACACACCGGAGCCGCCCTTTCACGATCTCAGGTCGTTCGAGCGCGTTATGTCAACGGGTGGCACCACGCCCGGCGTCGACCCTGCACGCGTCCACGAACAGTCGCATCTTCCGCGCCTCAAAGTCGAATCAAAACGCTGTCCCCCGACACTTATGGGCGGACCAAAAGAACGAAAGGTCGCCTACCAACGAACGGCCTCTGCCAGCGTCCTCCTCTCATTTCGACTGTCGTGCTGGTCGGTTGGCCATGTTTCAATCCGGTGCACCGCGACCGAACGGGACCCTGTCGCAACATTGAGTTCCGCACACCCACCTTTTAGAGTCGGATCAACATTAGGATTTTACCTGATGATTCGATGACACACAGATAACACACAGTAGAGAACGGAAATAACGATGAAATCAACACACATATTAACAATCATTGGATCTGCCGCATTGATGATGACCGTTGGCTGCGAAGTCCCCGGCAAAGTGACCGGTGGAGGCTTCATGGACGGCGCCGCAGGCGGCCGCGCGAACCTTGGGTTCAACGCGGATCAGTGCGACGAGAGCGTTGCGGCGAGCGGCCACGTAAACTTCCACGACAAAAGCGTCGGCGTGAAAGCGAACGGCACCGTCCTTGACGCGGGATTTTGCAGTGACACTGACTTCGTAGAGAACAACGGACTGATCGAGATCTGCTCGTTCTGCTTCGCGGGTGAGTACGAGGTGTTCTTCAACTACAACTCCACCAACCCAGCGGTTCCCGGTGGCGGCACCGGGCTCGTCTGCCTGCGTGACGACGGTGAAGGCGGCGGCGACCTAGATAACGCCTTTGTGTACCTCTATGACGGCGTATACGCTGGATACTTCAACGGAGACACAGGCTGGCAAGGGAATATCCAAGGTCACGACTGCGGCTAATCAAGACCACAGCTCGCGAAAAAGAAGGGGTGCCCTCAAGCGCCCCTTCTTTTTGTCAACATTCGGTTATCGCGAACCGCTACGGCGCACACGCCGCTTCGTAATCGACGTTCATTCCTGACCCAGCCGCCTCACACGCGTTGCTGTAGGTCATTCCGTCGCACCCGCAGACGGGATCAAAAATGCTCGGGCAAAAGTCCGGCATCGGGTCACAAACTCCCGGGAGATCTGCGACCAAACACATGCCAACCCCGTAGTTGCAGTATTGATCCGGTGGACACGGAATGCCTGCGAAGCCGCCACAGGTAATACCGTTCATCTGACACGCACCGTCATACTCGACGTTGACGCCCGCGCTTATGGCCTCGCAACTATTGCTATAAGTAGTGCCGTCGCAACCGCAGACTGGATCGAAATTGGTTGGACATGGCGTGTTCGGGATCAGCGCGCAGGTCCCTTGGCCGGCACACATCATGGGGGGGAGCGAGCACCACTGCCCCGTCCCGCAGTCCGCGTTCGTCATGCATCCGTCTCCGTCTCCGTCTCCGTCTCCGTCTCCGTCCCCGTCCCCATCTCCGCAAGGACCGTCGGAGGCAACATTCACCCCGACCGACGCTGCTTCGCAATCGTTACCGTAGGTGACGTCATCACATCCACAGACGGGGAGCCAGATATCGGGACAGCCCTGAGGCTTTGTCTCGCACATGCCAGACCCTCCGCAGAGCCCGACATCGACAGCACAATACTCGTCTGCCGTACATCCGGCGTTCGGGGTGCAGCCATCGCCATCGCCATCGCCATCTCCATCTCCATCGCCATCACCATCACCATCACCATCTCCATCACCATCACCATCACAT
>JBDQGY010000123.1:0-12475 GCA_040265175.1 Nannocystaceae bacterium | reverse complement strand
TTTACTCGAGGATCTTGGTCACCACGCCGGCGCCGACCGTACGTCCACCCTCACGGATGGCGAACTTGCTGCCCTCTTCGCAGGCGATGGTCTTGCCGAGGTTCACCTCGAACTCGATGTTGTCTCCAGGCATCACCATCTCGGTGCCCTCGGGGAGGATGACCTGGCCGGTCACGTCCGTCGTGCGGAAGTAAAACTGCGGCTTGTAGCCCTTGAAGAACGGCGTGTGACGTCCACCCTCGTCCTTCTTGAGCACGTACACCGACGCCATGAACTTCGTGTGCGGCGTGATCGAGTCGGGCTTGGCCAGCACCTGGCCGCGCTCCACGTCGTCGCGCTTGATCCCACGAAGCAAACAACCCACGTTGTCTCCCGCGTGCCCCTCGTCGAGGAGCTTACGGAACATCTCAACGCCGGTCACCGTGGTCTTGTGCGTGTCCTTGAGGCCGATGATCGCGATCTCTTCGCCCACGATCACTTTGCCACGCTCGATCTTGCCGGTCACCACCGTGCCGCGACCGGAGATCGTGAACACGTCCTCCACCGGCATCAAAAATGGCTTGTCCAGCTCGCGCATGGGCTCGGGGATAAAGGAGTCACACGCCTCCATGAGCTCAAAGATGCACTTGCACTCGTCGCTCTCCCACGAATCCGAGTTCAACGCCTTGAGCGCCGAACCGCGGACGATGGGGGTGTTCTCTCCGTCGTACTCGTAGCTGCTGAGCAGCTCGCGGAGCTCCTCTTCCACAAGCTCAAGCATCTCCTCGTCCTCGGCGTCCACTTGGTCGACCTTGTTGAGGAACACCACGATCGAGGGGATCCCCACCTGACGTCCGAGCAGGATGTGCTCGCGCGTCTGCGGCATGGGGCCGTCGGGTGCCGACACCACCAGGATCGCGCCGTCCATTTGCGCCGCGCCGGTGATCATGTTCTTGATGTAATCGGCGTGGCCAGGGCAGTCCACGTGCGCGTAGTGACGCGCCTCGGAGTTGTACTCCACGTGCGCCGTCGAGATCGTGATACCGCGCTCGCGCTCCTCGGGCGCCTTGTCGATGTCCTCAAAGTTCACCTTCTCGGCCCAGCCGCGGTTCCCCAAGGTCTTGGTGATCGCTGCGGTGAGCGTGGTCTTTCCGTGATCCACGTGTCCGATCGTTCCGATGTTTACGTGGGGCTTGTCGCGTACAAACTTTTCCTTCGACATGACGGTATTCCTTGCTGCTTCTAAACGTTGCTTTGTTGCTGGTGGTTGGGGTTGAAAATGTGTGCGGCGGCGCGTTGTTTTTTGAGTGGGCCTAGTAGCCGCGGATGCTGGTGACGAGGCCGCCCTGAAGATCTTTGGGAACTTCCGAGTATCGAGCGAACTGCATCGAGTAACTGGCGCGACCCTGGGTCGCTGAGCGAAGTGCGGTAGCATATCCGACCATGTGTGCCAAGGGCACATCTGCACGAATCGCCTGCGAGACGCCCCGGGGCTCCATCCCGAGGACGCGGCCACGCCGCGTGCTCAAATCTGCGTGGACGGCCCCCGTGAAATCCTCTGGGGCGGCCACATCCACCTCCATCACGGGCTCGAGCAAACGGGCGCTGCTCTCCTCTAGCGCCTCGCTCACGGCCATTGAGGCCGCTGCACGGAAGCTCACATCGCTCGAGTCCGTGTCGTGGGCGGCGGCGTCCACGAGCCGTACCTCGACGTCGATCACTGGATACCCGAGCAGTGGGCCACGGCTCAATGCGTCCTGAACCCCCTCTTCGATCGCCGCCAAGAAGGGCTCAGAGATCCGTCTTTCGTGGAGTTGCTCACGCGAGAGCTCTTGGACGAACGCGTTTCCCGCCCCGCGTTCGGCCGCGGTGAGAACCAACTCGACGCGGGCGAACTGTCGTTTCGTGCCGATCTCGCGGTCGTAGGTCATTTCCTTGCGGGTCTGGGCGCCCACGCACTCTCGGTAGGCCACCTGAGGCTTACCGATGCGGGCCTCCACGCCGTGCTCACGACGGAGGCGTTCCACGATGACCTCGAGGTGGAGCTCGCCCTGACCGCCGATGAGGGTCTGCCCGGACTCTTCGTCGTCTCGCACCGAAAAACTTGGATCTTCCCGGGTGAACTTGGCGATCGCAGCGTTCAGCTTCTCGCGGTCCGCCGTGGTCTTCGGCTCGATAGACTGGAAGATGACGGGATCGGGAATCTGCATGCCCGGGAGCACGACTTGCTCTTTGTCCTTGGACAAGATGAGGGTGTCACCCGTCGTCGTAAACTTTGTCCCCACCACAGCGACGATGTCACCGGGTCCGCAGCGATCGACCTCGGTGGTCTTGTTCGCGTGCATCTGAAGCAGCTTGCTTACCCGCTCTTTGCGGTCCTTGGTGCAATTTTGGATCTGGTCCTTGAGCGCGAGCTCTCCCGAGTAGACCCGCGTGAAGACCAGCGAGCCTCGGTGCGCGTCGTCGACCACCTTGAACGCGAGCGCGAGCAACGGCTCTTCAAGGGAGGGGTGACGCTCCACGACGACGTCATCTTTGAGGCGCTGGGCGCTAACTGGCGGCCGGTCGAGGGGCGATGGCAGGTAGCTCACCACCGCGTCCAGCAGCGGCTGTACACCCTTGTTCTTGAGCGAGGAGCCGCACAACACCGCGACCCCCTTGCTTTGAATGGTCACGCGGCGAAGCGCCTCTACCAAGGAGTCCACGGAGAGACTCTCGCTGCCCGACTCAAGGAACTGCTCCATCGTGGGCTCGTCGACGTCGGCGATCGCCTCGACCATGGCCTCTCGGGCCAAGGCTGCGTCTTCGTAAAGGGGGTCAGAGGGGTCGAGGGGAGCGACGATGACAGACTCGCCCAAGTCCCCCTCCCAGCGGTTTGTCTCCATACGGAGGAGGTCGATGATGCCCTCAAAGTCCGACTCCAACCCGATCGGAAGCTGGGTCACGATGACATGGGCGCCGAGTCGGTCTTGCAGCATGTCGACCGTGAGCTCAAGCGTCGCTCCCGTCCGGTCTAGCTTGTTGACAAAGGCGATGCGCGGGACCTCATAGCGATCCGCCTGGCGCCACACCGTCTCTGATTGAGGCTCCACCCCGCCGACCGCGTCAAAGACAGCGACCGCGCCATCGAGGACCCGAAGCGAACGCTCCACCTCCACGGTGAAGTCGACGTGCCCTGGCGTATCGATAAGGTTGATGCGGTGGTCATTCCACTCGCAGCGCGTCGCCGCAGAGGTGATGGTGATCCCACGCTCTTGTTCTTGCGGCATGTAATCCATGACCGCGGCGCCGTCATGAACCTCGCCAATTCGGTGCGATACGCCCGTGTAGTAGAGGATTCGCTCCGTTGTGGTCGTCTTCCCCGCATCGATATGCGCCATGATTCCGATATCTCGGATCTTGGTGATGTCGATGGAGGGGTTCATGGCGTTCAACGGGCTAGCTTGGTGAAGGTTTGATTCGCGGGCAACAGACGGTGGGCCTCGTCTCCTGTCATCCGTCTCCTGCGAGGAGGGGGTGTGACAGCGAGAGGGCCCGGTCGAGGGGACGCCTTAGTACGGCACCGTTGGTCGGTGCCCAGTCAGCATCAAAATGATTGAAAATAGCGGTCGTGTGTAGGGAGGCTCCTGCAGGACCGCTTACCAGCGGTAGTGGGCGAACGCCTTGTTCGCATCCGCCATTTTGTGCACGTCTTCGCGCTTTTTGACCGCCGCGCCGCGGTTTTGGGATGCGTCGAGCATCTCGTTGGCGAGGCGCTCGTGCATGGCCCGCTCGGGCCGGCTGCGGGAGTAACCCACGAGCCATCGATACGCCAACGCCTCGCTACGCTCCGGTCGGAGCTCAACGGGAACTTGGTAGTTGGAGCCACCCACGCGTCGTGAGCGAACCTCGAGGCGGGGCCGCACGTTCGCGATGGCCTTCTCAAAGGTCTTGACCGGATCATCCTTGGTTTTCTCCGAGATGATCTCGAATGCACCGAACATGATCTTCTCTGCGATGGATTTTTTTCCGTCCTTCATCAACACGTTGATGAACTTGGTGATGCTTCGGTTCACATCTGCGGGGTGATCCGTGTAGCGAATCTCAAGCTTGGGACGCTTGTTGGCCTTCGACTTAATTCCTTTGCGCGACATAACGTTCGTTCCTTACTTCGGTCGCTTCGCGCCGTATTTTGAGCGGCGTTGACGGCGGCCGTCTACGCCTGTGGTGTCGAGGGTTCCGCGGACGATGTGGTAGCGGACACCTGGAAGGTCTTTCACACGACCACCGCGCACGAGGACGATGGAGTGCTCTTGGAGGTTGTGCCCCTCACCGGGGATGTAGCTCGTCACCTCCATGCCGTTGGTGAGTCGAACACGAGCGACTTTACGCAGCGCGGAGTTCGGCTTTTTGGGGGTGCTGGTGTAAACGCGCACACATACACCACGTCGCTGGGGACATCCCTTTAACGCTGGTGCGGTCGCTTTTTTAGGCTGCTTGTGGCGTCCGTTGCGGACGAGCTGCTGGATCGTAGGCATCGATTTCTCGAGTTTTTTCTCTGGCGAGAGGCTAAATGGCTTGTTGCAACGCCGCCGGGGGTGAGTCCCCACGGAGGAAGCGGGAGTATATGGAGAATGGTCAGGTGATCAAGCAGTCTTTGAGCGGGCTGCGCGATCCCCACGATCGGGGATATGCCGTGGAATGGCGCCCCATCCTCGAAAAGCCGCCACTCCCGGTTCGTGCAGGGTGAGGGGCTCCTGAGCGTCCTTCTTGAGATCCAAGGGCGATCCCGGCCCAAATTGCCACATCGCGAGGGCCCCGGGAGTCCGCGGCGCCCCCCCGCGGGGCCGGCCCTTGAGCCAACGCAACAAGGCGCCCGATGCACGCATCGGACGCCTCCTCGGGCCAGGGTGGCTCAGAGCGCTACTCGACACCGAGCATCGCGTCTTGCTCGCTCGTGCGACGTGCGACCGACTCCTTCATGCCTTGGCTCGCATCGTCGGAGGTGTCGTGAAGGCGCTCGTAGACCTTGAGACCGGTCCCTGCGGGGATCAAGCGGCCCATGATCACGTTCTCCTTGAGACCTCGCAGGTAGTCCATCTTGCCTTGCAAGGAGGCCTCCGTGAGCACCTTGGTCGTCTCCTGGAAGGACGACGCCGAGATGAAGCTCTCGGTGGAGAGGGACGCCTTGGTGATCCCGAGCAACAACGCCTCGGCGCTGGCCCCTTGTCCGCCAAGTGACTTCACACGGCGATTCTCCTCGTCGAAGATCTTTCGCTCGATGTGATCTTCTACCAAGAAGTTTGTGTCTCCCGGGTTGGTGATCCGCACCCGACGCATCATCTGACGAATGATGACCTCGATGTGCTTGTCGTTGATCTTCACACCCTGGAGTCGATACACCTCTTGGATCTCATTGAGGAGATAGCTGCTGAGCGCCTTCTCCCCCATGACCGCGAGGATGTCGTGTGGGTTCGCGGGACCATCCATCAGCTTCTCGCCCGCGCGGACACGGTCGCCCTCGCGCACCTGAAGGTGCCGACTCTTGGGCACCAGGAACTCGTGAGGGTCGCTGTCGTTGGGCGTCACGATGACGCGACGCTTGCCGAGCTTGTCCTTGCCGAACGAGATGACACCATCGGTGGTCGCGATGATGGCGTGGTCCTTGGGTGTCCGCGCCTCGAACAGCTCCACCACGCGCGGCAACCCGCCCGTGATGTCCTTGGTTTTGGCGGCGGCGCGAGGCATCTTTGCGATGACGTCACCAGCCTTGATCGGATCGCCCTCGGCGATCGTAAAGGTCGCGTCCGCCGGCAAGAAGTACCGCGCGGGGTGGTCCTCACCCGTCAACGCGACCTCGCCGTCCGGACCCTTCACCACGATGCGCGGGCGAGCGGTCTTGTCGCGACTGTCGGTGATGACCATGCTCGAGAATCCGGTGACTTCGTCCACCTGGGTCCTCATGCTGACACCCTCGATGATGTCGCCGTACTCCGCCACACCGTCGGCCTCGGAGAGGATCGGCAACGAGTGGGGATCCCACTCTGCCAACGTCTGATTGGTCTCAACCTTCTCCCCCTCGCGCACGAGCAGCTTGGCGCCGTACAGAAGGTCGTACTCCTCTCGGAGCCGTCCCATCTCATCGAGGAGTTGGATCTTGCCGTGCCGATTGGCGATGACAGCAGGCTCCTTGCCTCCTCGCTCGATCAACTTCGCGTCGACCAGCTTGACCGTGCCGCCAAAGCGGACCTCGAGTGAGCTCTGCTCCGCTTGAACGTTACCGACACCACCGACGTGGAAGGTCCGCATGGTGAGCTGCGTGCCCGGCTCGCCGATGGACTGGGCGGCGATGATTCCGACAGCCTCTCCCACATCGACGAGGCCACCGCGTGCCAGGTCGCGACCGTAGCAGTTGGCGCAGATGCCCCGCATGGCCTCGCAGGTGAGCACCGAGCGGATCAACACCGACTGGATGCCGTCGGCGTCGATCAACTTCACGTGCGATTCGTCGATCACCTCTCCTTCGTCCACGATGATCTCATCGCTGCCTGGTCGGTAGATGGGATCGAGGGCGACGCGACCGAGGACACGATCGCCGAGGCGCTCCACGATCTCCCCCGCGTCGACGAGCGCGGACACCTTGAGGCCTTGCCCGGTGCCGCAGTCGAACTCGGTGACCACGGCCTCTTGGGCCACGTCCACCAGACGTCGGGTGAGGTACCCAGAGTTGGCGGTCTTGAGCGCCGTATCCGCGAGCCCCTTCCGAGCACCGTGCGTGGAGATGAAGTACTCCAGAACGTTCAGGCCCTCACGGAAGTTGGTGGTGATGGGCTGCTCGATGATCTCACCGGAGGGCTTGGCCATGAGGCCGCGCATTCCCGCGAGCTGACGCATCTGCTGGCGGGAGCCACGAGCGCCAGAGTCGGCCATAATGAAGACCGAGTTGAACGAATCGCCAGAGCGTTCCTCACTTCCATCTGCGGAGCGGAAGATCTGCGTGGAGATTCCTTCCATCATCTCGTCCGCGATGCGCTCGGACACCTCTGCCCAGCGGTCGACGACCTTGTTGTAGCGCTCGCCGGACGTGATGAGACCCTCGTTCCACTGCCCCATGATGTTCTTCACCTCGCCCTTGGCGTCGTCGATGATGCGACGCTTGCTGTCGGGGATGACCATGTCATCAACGCCGATGGAGATGCCCGCCTTCGTCGCCTCGGTGTACCCGGTGTTGCGAAGGTAATCGGCCATGAGTACGGTCGCCTTTTGACCGCAGACCCGGTAACAAAGGTCGATGAGGTCGTTGAGCGCGCGCTTACCGAGCGGCTTGTTCACCATGGCGAATGGGAGTTCTTTGGGAATGCCTCCCTCGTAGAGCAACACGCGTCCGCAGGTGCTCTGTTCCATGCTTCCGCCCGCTGTCATGCGCACCTTGACCTTGCTTTGCAAATGCAAGCCGCCGTGATCGAAGGCCATGCGTACCTCTTCGGGCGAGCCAAAGTGACCGACGGTGTAGTTGTCTTTTTGCGGGTCGTTCGCCTCGCCCTTCGCGAACGGGCGCTCGCGAGTCATGTAGTACAGACCCAAGATAATATCTTGCGACGGTACAATGATGGGCTTCCCGTTGGCCGGGCTGAGGATGTTGTTGGTGGACATCATCAGCACGCGCGCTTCCATCTGCGCCTCAATACACAGCGGCACGTGCACCGCCATTTGATCGCCGTCAAAGTCAGCGTTGAAGGCGGTGCAGACCAGCGGGTGAAGCTGGATCGCCTTGCCCTCGATGAGCACGGGCTCAAACGCCTGGATGCCCAGCCTGTGCAGCGTGGGGGCGCGGTTGAGCATGACGGGGTGCTCCTTGATGACCTCATCGAGGATATCCCACACCTCCGAGGACTCACGCTCCACCATCTTTTTGGCGCTCTTGATGGTGGTCACGAGACCACGCTCTTCGAGCTTGTTGTAGATGAACGGCTTGAACAACTCGAGCGCCATCTTCTTGGGGAGCCCGACCTCGTGGAGACGAAGCTCTGGACCCACCACAATCACGGAGCGCCCGGAGTAGTCGACGCGCTTGCCGAGGAGGTTTTGACGGAAGCGACCGCCCTTCCCTCGCAACATGTCGGAGAGCGACTTGAGCGGGCGCTTGTTTGGACCCGTGATGGTCTTTCCGCGACGACCGTTGTCGAACAGCGCGTCCACGGCCTCTTGGAGCATGCGCTTCTCGTTGCGAATGATGATCTCGGGGGCCGCGAGCTCTTTGAGTCGCTTGAGGCGGTTGTTCCGATTGATCACCCGGCGGTAGAGGTCGTTGAGGTCAGAGCTCGCGAATCGACCGCCGTCGAGGGGCACGAGGGGGCGCAGATCGGGTGGCAGGACCGGGATCACCTCCAGCATCATGTTGTCGGGCTTGTTCCCGCTGTTGCGGAAAGCCTCGACCACACGCAGACGCTTGGCCGCCTTCTTACGTTTCGCCTCGCTCGTCGCCTCCGCCAGCTCTCGTCGGAGCTCGCGCGCAGTGACGACCGGGTCAAGTCGCTCGAGCAGGACCTTGATGGACTCGGCGCCCATGCCAGCCACAAAGCCGTCGTAGCCGTGCTCCGCGACAGCCTCGTCGTACTCAGCCTCGGTGAGAATCTGTCGTTCTTCGAAGCCAGACTCTTTCGGGTCGAGCACGATGTACGATTCGCAATACAGCACCTTCTCAAGCTTGGTCAGCGGCAGATCGAGCACCGCGCCAATTCGCGACGGCAGGCTCTTGAGGAACCAGATATGAGCCACGGGGGTCGCCAGATCAATGTGCCCGGCGCGCTCGCGGCGAACCTTGCTGTGGATGACCTCGACGCCACACTTCTCGCACACCACCCCGCGATGCTTCATGCGCTTGTACTTGCCGCACAGGCACTCGTAGTCCTTGATGGGTCCGAAGATCTTCGCGCAGAACAGGCCGTCGCGTTCGGGCTTAAAGGTCCGATAGTTAATCGTCTCAGGGTTTTTAACCTCGCCAAACGATTGCTGACGAATCGACTTGGGTGAAGAAATGACGATACGAAGCGCGTTGAAGTGGTTTTCTTCTTGGGGCTTCTCGAAAAAACTGAAGATGTCACGCATGGTTTTGTTCCTCTCTTTTTCGAGTCTTTCTATTCAGCAGCCGGCAGCGGGGTTCGGGATGCTTGTTCGGAGTCCACGCTGACCATCTCGATATCGAGACAAAGCGCTTGAAGCTCACGGAGCAACACATTGAAGGACTCCGGCAGCCCAGGCTGCATGGTCGGTTGACCCTTCACGATCGATTCGTACATCCGCATCCGCCCCTGGACGTCGTCGGACTTGACCGTCAGCAGCTCTTGGAGCGCGTAGGCGGCCCCGTAGGCCTCAAGCGCCCAGACCTCCATCTCGCCGAGGCGTTGCCCACCGAACTGCGCCTTGCCGCCGAGCGGCTGCTGGGTCACGAGCGAGTACGGCCCGATGCTCCGCGCGTGGATCTTGTCGTCCACCAGGTGGTGCAGTTTGAGCATGTACATCACGCCGACGGTGACGTCCTCCTCGAAGACGTCGCCGGTGCGGCCGTCGAACAGAATCGCCTGGCCTCGGGTTGGCAGGCCTGCCTTCTCGAGCAGGCCTTTGATCTCCGTCTCGCTGGCGCCGTCGAACACTGGCGTTGCCAAGTGGACACCGCGGCGGATTTTGTCTGCGAAGCGAACGACGTCTTCGTCCGGCAGGTGCTCGATGAAGTCCACGGCCTCTCGCTTCTCGTAGATTTTCTTCAGCTGCGCCCGGAGGACATCAGTCTGGAAGTTCGTCTCGAGGTAGGTGTCGATTTGCACGCCGAGCTCGCGAGCAGCCCACCCGAGGTGCACCTCAAGAATCTGGCCGATGTTCATGCGCGAGGGCACGCCGAGCGGGTTGAGCACGATGTCGACGGGCGTGCCGTCCTCGAGGTACGGGAGGTCCTCAGTCGGGAGCACCCGTGAGATGACGCCCTTGTTGCCGTGGCGGCCTGCCATTTTGTCCCCCACCTGAAGCTTGCGCTTGATGGCGACGTAGACCTTCACCATTTTGATCACGCCGGGCGGGAGTTCATCCCCCTTTGAGAGCTTCGCGATCTTCTCGCGATAGACGGTGTCGATCTCGTCAATGTCGCGCTCGAGGCGACGCGCGAGCGCCTCCACGAGTTCGGTGTCCTCGGCGGTCGTCAGCGAGAACTGATGCCAGTACTTGCGCGGCACGCCAGCGAGCAGCGCGCTGTTGAGCGTGGTCCCAGACTCGACGAGCACATCGCCCGAGTCAGACACCAACTTGGCCGCGGTCACCTTGCCCTCAAGGATGTCGCCAATGCGGCGGAAGTATCCCTGAGAGACGATGTTGATGTTGTCGTCTTTGTCCTTGAGACGCTTGTCGCGCTCGTACTCTTCGATCTGTTCGGCGCGCGTGTCTTTCTCTACGCCGCGTCGCGCAAACACCCGCGCGTCGATGACGATTCCGCTGACGCCGGGTGAGAGCTTCAACGAGGTGTCGCGCACATCGCCCGCCTTCTCGCCGAAGATGGCCCGGAGGAGTTTCTCTTCCGGAGACAGCTGCGTCTCTCCCTTGGGGGTAATCTTCCCAACGAGGATGTCACCAGAGCCCACCTCGGCGCCGATTCGGACGATGCCGGCCTCGTCGAGGTTTTTGAGCGCTTCTTCACCGACATTCGGGATGTCGCGCGTGATCTCTTCTTTGCCGAGCTTGGTGTCCCGCGCCACACACTCGAACTCTTCGATGTGTACCGAAGTGTACACATCATCGCGGATCAGCCGCTCCGACACGAGGATCGAATCCTCGAAGTTGTACCCCTGCCACGGCATGAACGCGACGAGGACGTTCTGGCCGAGCGCGAGTTCCCCACGCTCTGTCGCCGAGCCGTCCGCGATGACGTCGTTGCGCTTGACGCGATCGCCGACGCGGACGATGGGCTTTTGGTTCAAGGACGTGTTCTGGTTGCTCCGTCGGAACTTCACCAGGTTGTAGATGTCCGGCTTGGCGCCCAGGATGCTGCGCTCTTCGCCCTTGCCCGAGACCGGCTTGACGACGATGCGAGCGCCGTCGACGTGCTCAACGATGCCGTCGCGAACGGCGACCACCGTCGTACCAGAATCACGGGCCACGTGGGACTCCATGCCGGTGCCGATGAGGGGCGCCGCGGTCCGGAGACACGGCACCGCCTGGCGCTGCAGGTTGGAACCCATGAGCGCACGGTTCGCGTCGTCATGCTCCAAGAACGGGATCAAGGAGGCCGCCACCGACACCAGCTGGTTCGGAGAGACGTCCATCAGGGTCACCTCGTTCGGAGAGACACCCTTGAAGTCCTCATTGATACGGGTCTGCACCATGTCGCTGGTGAGGTCGCCCTTGGTATCGATCTCGGCGTTGGCCTGCGCGATGGCGTGGCCCTGCTCTTGAAGCGCCGAGAAGTACGACACCTCGTCGGACACTTTGCCGCCGTCGACCGAACGATACGGCGTCTCAATGAAGCCGAACTCGTTGATTCGCGCGTAGGTGGACAGCGAGGCGATCAGTCCGATGTTTGGCCCCTCCGGCGTCTCGATCGGACAGATGCGACCGTAGTGCGTGGAGTGAACGTCGCGCACCTCGAAGCCCGCTCGCTCACGGGTCAAGCCGCCGGGTCCGAGCGCGCTCAGGCGACGCTTGTGGGTGACCTCGGACAGCGGGTTGGTCTGGTCCATGAACTGCGAGAGCTGCGAGCTCGCGAAGTACTCTTTGACCACCGCGGAGACCGGCTTCGCGTTGATGAGGTCGGCGGGCATGGTCGCGTCGAGTTCTTGCGACATGCTCATGCGCTCCTTGATCGCGCGCTCCATGCGGACGAGCCCGATCCGGTACTGGTTCTCCATGAGCTCACCGACCGCGCGGACGCGGCGGTTGCCGAGGTGATCGATGTCGTCGGTCTGTCCTCGGCCGTTGCGTAGCTCGATGAGGTATCGGACCGTCTCGATAATGTCGCGACGCGAGAGGGTCTGCAGGTCGCCCTCGTCGATACCAAATTTGTGATTGAGCTTGAGGCGACCGACCGCGGAGAGATCGTAGCGATCGGGGCGGAAGAACAGCGACTCAAAGAGGTTCTGCGCGGTCTCTTGGGTCGGGGGATCACCGGGGCGAAGGCGCCGGTAGATCTCCATCACGGCGTCCTCTGGCGCGGTGATGCTGTCCTTCTCAAGCGTGTCGCGAAGGAACGAGCCCACGTTAAAGTTGTCGATGTACAGCGTGCAGAACTCGGTGAGACCGGCCTCGCAGATCGCGTTGACCTTGGCCTCGTCGAGCACCTGGTTGCACTCCACGAGGACCTCGCCCGTCTGCTCGTCGAAGACATCCTGCGCGGCGAGACCGCGACTTTTGATATCAAGCTCGGGCGCAAGGTTATCGTCGAGGAAGGCCGTCGCATCACCGCCAAGCATGTCCGCGACATGGAGAAATCGACTGTCGACAAGCTGACCGTGCCGGCCGAGTACCTCGAGGGCAA
>JBDQGY010000122.1:0-12572 GCA_040265175.1 Nannocystaceae bacterium | reverse complement strand
GGACAAGCGGCATCAGGCCAGAGGGCTTGCTAAATATGTTGGACAGGTACACGGGCGTGTCCTGGAGCGCTGGTGTCTTCAAAATCGCAGTGATCGTCTTGACAGGAAGTTCTTGGATCGGCAGATCGGGACGTCGCTGCAAGATCCACGAGCGGTACCACGGGTGGTAGAGCAGCGCTGCGTCGATGTAGAGGGCTTGGCTGGCGCTTGGGGATACTTCAGCCACATAAAGGGCCGGGAACGTGCGGTGATCGTCGGTACCGATGATGATCGCGTTTGGCGTCCCTGGGCTCTCGAGCATGTCGCGCGCATAGACTTCAGTTCCTCGGAGTCGCTGCGGCCGCTCGTGCCACGAACGCACGAATTGAGCGGCGAGGATGGTAAGGGCAGCTGGAATCAAGATGGCGCGAACGCGCTGGATGGAGATGTAGGATTCAAGACGGTGGAGGGCGGCGGCAAATGCTGGCGTCCAGAGGAGTGCGGGGAGAAGATCAAATCGCTCGTTGATCCATTGTCCAAAGGGGGTTGTGGGATCAATGTTTTGTGCGGAAGGAAACACAATAGTTGTGAGAATCAGGCACGATACCCACCCTAGGTAGAGTGGCCGGGGCACGCGTTGATGCAGTTGGGAACACCAAGCCACTGTGGCGAGGAAGACGCTGGCCACCCAGGGGGACCGCACGGCGCCCACTGTCCAGGTGTCGCCGAGGCTCGTGAGCACCCGCGACAGTCGAGCTGTGAGGGGGGGCGCACCGTGTTTTTGGATGCTGAGTTGAAAGGAGCCAAAATCACCCCGCGTGACGTGGTGAAACCACCCTGACCATGTTTCGGTGTCTCCCCACCGCCACGCCCCTCCCTCGCCGAGAGCGAGGGTTCCAAAGACAAGGAGACAGATGGAGCTTCCGAGGACGCCATACAATCCGGCCCGCAAGATCTCCTTGGCTCCGCCATCGGTTGGCCAGGCGGCTCCTGCCGCCATCGGGAGCAGCAAAATGGCGGTGAGGTGGTTGGCGACGGCAGCCCCGAGCGCGAGGCCGATGAGGAGTGGGCTTCGTCGCTGCCAGCACCACAGCGAGACGAGGGCGCAAAAAAAGAGGTGAGGCCCCCAAACCTCGGCGTCGTAAGCGTGACGAACGAAGAGAGGACTACCTGCGAGGAATGATACGATTACCGCCCCGTATGTCGACGGCACAATTGAGGCCAGAAGGTAGCCGGTCGCGATGAATCCGGCGATTGCCAGCAATGCGCACGGTGCCGCTGCGGCCGTCGCGGACGGCACACCGATGGACTCGAGTACCTGCGCCGCTGCCCCGAGCATCCGCATCCAGGGGTAGCCAGACGGGTGCGGGATGCCTCCGCGTAGCATCACTGTGGAGAATTCACCTGCATCTCCGGGCTGAACGGTGTTTGGCACGGAAACGATCGCAATTGCCCCCACGAGCAAAGCGAGCGCGAGCAGGGAGCGGCGATAGTGGGGGGAGAAGGACACATG
The DNA here is from genome assembly GCA_040265175.1 of Nannocystaceae bacterium. Taxonomy (GTDB): domain Bacteria; phylum Myxococcota_A; class Polyangia; order Nannocystales; family Nannocystaceae; genus JAAZXR01. The sequence goes on along the minus strand of JBDQGY010000122.1, from coordinate 11,080 downwards.
CGCCGTTCGCGATTGCGACCGCAGGTTGCGGGGCTTGGAGGGCGCACGGGGTAGCATTGAGTGTTAGTCTAACACCATGGCGATGGACAAACAGACGCTGCGGAGAGCGATCATTAAGGCGAGTCTTGAGATTGGGACGGAACTTGGTGAGGAAGGGCTCACCATGCGGGGCATCGCTTCCCGACTTGGCGTGAGCGCGACAGCGCTGTACCAGCACTTTGAGAGCAAGTCCGACATCCTTGAGGAGGTTCGTGTACACGCGGCACGGACGCTGAACAAAGAACTGCGGCTGTGTGCGCACATCAACGACCCCGTCGATCGGATGATCGCGTTTACCGAGCGCTATGTGGTCTTCGCGAGGCAGAACCCTTGGATGTACAAGGTGATGTCCGAGCAAGAGCCCAACTGGGAAAACCTCTCCGCCGAACAACGGGAGGACATCACCGGCCCGTTGCTGCTCGCTCGGCGTGGCTTGCAGGAGGGACTCGACGAAAAGCGATGGCGTGATGGGTTCAACGTGGACAAGTCATCGATGCAAATGTGGACCGCAGTGCACGGCCTTTGCAATCTACTGAACGCCGGCAGGCTCAGCGAGCGCCACCCGTTCATGCCAATCTACGACCAAGATCAATTTATCTCCGACTTCGTTCGGCACTTGATCGAGAGCTTCAAAAAAGAGGATAACTAGCTCCGCACCTTCGCGGCTTTGCGAGGCTCCTCGGGACCTCGACAGAGCAGTTTGTCGAGCGCGAGCATCCAATCGCCCGCCGGCGTTTGAACGATGCTCGGGTGTGCCATGCGAGTTCGCAACGCGAAGATGAGCGGGTCGGGTAGCTGCTCGAGGGCTTCGAAGAATGTGCGCGCGGCGGCGCCGTCCAAGTCTGGTGTCGCGTGGATGTGCGCGCATTGTTCGGGCCACGCGGCGATGATGAAGCGCCGCGCCTGACGATCGAGGATGGGCTGCATGAAGCCATGGTTCTCGCTACAGAGCATCTCCAACTCGTCGTCGCTCCAGGACTCGTGAGCGAACGCGACGACGTGCGGGAGCGGCGACGGGGGCGACACCTCCGAGGGTGTCGCCATCGCCGGCACACCGAGTGACGGGGTCGGCCGTGGGGACACGATGACGCGTCGCGTTGAGTTCGAAGCCGAGGCCAGCTGCGCCAAAACTTGACGGGTGGAGGGGCGCGCCGCCGGGTCTTCCAAGGTCATGCCGGTGACCAGGGCGCCGATTTCGTCAGGCAACGCCGACATCTCTTCAGCGATGTGTCCCAAACACAGGGCGGCCAAGATTCGACCAAGAGAGAAGACGTCTGAGGCAGGGGTCGGCGTCCCACCTGCTTTGACCTCCGGCGCGGTCAAAGAGAGGAGCTCATCGAGGCTGCCCGTGCGTGTCGCGACAATTCCAGACAACCGATGCAAGCCGAACGGAGAGAGCAGGGGCCGCTCGGCGGGGTCAAAGACGATCAGGCTGGGGAACAGCGCTCCGTGGACCAGCCCGCGGTCATGGGCGGCGGCGAGTCCTCGGACCATAAAGAGCATCATGGACTTCACTCGGAGCAGGTCTTGGAGCAGCCCGGGGGGCCGAATCAATGACCGCAGGGTCGTGGTCGATCCGCGTTCCAAGATGAGCATACCAGCGGAGGCGTCTCCCCACAGGACCGGGCGGAACGCGGGGTGTCGAAGCTCGGATGCTGCCAGCGCAGTCTCAATGAATCCGCGCACGACCTCGACGGCCTCTGCGCTATCGTGGATCGTCTGGCCGTTCTCCGACAAGAGGTCGTGAATCTCCACCTCTCGGTGTTCAATGGTGTCCACGGCGAGCAGCGCGCGTCCGACAAAGGGGTGGGGAGCGACACCTTGGACGAGGTATCGCCCGCGTTGAGGCGCGCTCGTTGCGGGTGTCGCTCCGTCGTCTTGGGGGTCCCGTCGCCGCGCGATGTCGGCGGCGAGTCCATGTCCGAGCGCGACCAGGGAGGGGGCCAGCACGTGGCTGTTGAGGGACTTCGAGGCGCCTCGTCGCAGGGCCTCTTGGGCCAGTCGGGCGGCGCGCTCGGCGTCACCAAGCTTCCAGTGGAGGGAAGCTGCGAGCTCGAGATGCGCGAGAGGAGAGCGCTCGTGATCGAGGGGGCGCAGTCGATGGAGCGCTTCGTCGTACCTGCCGGCGTCCGTGAGAGACTTTGCGGCACCGAGAAGGTCTCCTGCGCCGGCGAGGGCCTCGCTGCGAGCGGCAGGATCGGCGTCGGGTGCGGAGAGGAGGCTCGCCAAGAGGCCCGATTGGCCCCGCTGCCGCAGCAGCGACTCGGCTTCGCGGCGCGTGGCCACGGGGCCCGCCGTGATGGCCGCGATCGCGTCGTCGGCGAGCGTGGCGTTGCCCGAACTGAGCGCGCATCGGAGCGCATCGAGCAGGGCGTTCGCGCGGAGGTAGGCCGCACACGCGCCCTCGAAGTCCCAAGTCGTCTCCCAAAGCACCGCCGCATGCAAATGCTCACCTCGGTCGGCGAGCACCGCCGCGACCTCCTCGTACGCCCCTTGGGCGATGCGCTGTGCTAGCGCGGGGTCGAGGATCGCGAGAAGCTCGGCGAGCTTCACAAATCCTCCAAGCTCACGGTGACCGCGCCGGCGTCAGACGGGGTCGAGCGGGGCTGCGCTGCACCCCGCCTCTTTGGATCCGGGATGGCGAACGAGATGGTGAGTCCGAGCGGTGTCCACCAAAAGGCGTCGAGTCCGGCCATGACGTACGGCTCCTTATTAAGCAGCACCATCCCCCCGCCGAAGATAGCCTCCCAGGTGTGCGTGCCGGCAAAGGTCCACATGGCCGCCTCTGGGACGCCCGGGCAGTTCGCCTGGAGCCAGGTGCGTGCCGTGTCTCGGGTGTGAACCTCGATCGCGGTGCTGGGTTCACCGCGACGTCTCGCGCGAAGGGGGATCTCTCCATGCCTCAGCAGGGCGGCGCTCGCCCGACACAGATCGAGCGTCGCTCCCTCGATGGCGCGGACCTCGACTGCGGGCAGCGCCGCGGCGTGGGCGTGGCCGATCAAGGAGATCCAGCGGTGGGCACGTGGCGCCATCTCGCCTGCGACGAGGCGGATGTGCGGGGGTTGATTCGCCTGTTGCTTGCGACGCTCGGGACGAACCACGCCGTGATCGAGCATCAGCAGCAGCGCCTCGTCGTCGGAGATTTTTGTTGGCCCCTGCAGCGCAGCGATCGCTTCGCAGGAGAGCGGGGCGGGGGTCGCGACCTTCACCGCAGCGTTCAGGCGAGCGAGGAGGGTCTCGCAGCGCTGAACGGAGAGGACGGTCGGCGGGGATGAAGGGGGCACCTGTACGAGCGATTTCATCGCAGCGAGTCGCGCGAGGTTGCGGCGGGCCGACTCAAGGAGAGATCGGGTGTCGTCTTCCACGTGCTCTTCGCGGCCCAACACCCGGCGCAGGACGAGGTGGTCGACGGTGTCTGGGAGCCGGAAAATGTGGGTTGGAGGACGCCGTTGGCTCAAGGCGCTCCACGGCTCTTGGGGCAGGTCCCCCAGCCCGTCGAGGCGCGTTTTCCAGTCCTTGCGGACACGATCTAGTTCGGCGCTCAAGGCCTCCACGGTGCGCGTCATCCCGGCGCCGAGGTTTCCACCTGGGGGCGAGGCGGCCTCCACGCTGTCTCGCAGCCTGCGTGCGCGATCGTCAAGGGACTGCAAATCCTCGATAGCGCCTCGCATCGCGGCGTGCGAGGTCCGCTTGAGGCCTTGGCGCGCTCCTTGGAGTCCGAACACAGCGTCGCGGAGGGGAGCGACACACGACGCCTCGGTGCACGACGACGTGAGGTGTCGATGCTCAAGTTCGGTGAGCAAGCTCCCCACGTTCCGAGTGATCCACGTGGGGTCATAAGACATGGACGGCTTCGCCGCATGGCGGCCGGCTCGTTCCAAGGCGAAGCGCAGGCCCAAGAGCGCCTGTGCATCCTCAGGTTCGAGGCGCGCGCTGTCGATACCCCGGGCCTCGGTGAGCAGTGTTGTGAGCGCCTCTTGTGCGTTCGTCCGCCGCGTCCCGAACCATCCGGGGCCCGCGAGGGGGGTGACGCCTGCGGCGCCGGACCGAACGGGCTGATCGACGGAGAGCGCCTCCACCGCGGGCGTGATGATTCGCGCGAGGCTGTCGCGGTGGGCCCGCGTGAGCTCCTCTTGCGTCGCCACAACGCTTGATTCACCGCTGGTACCCGTCCCATCTCCCGCTGGGGCGGGAGCGTTTGCAGGACTTGAACAGCCCAGGAGAGAGGCCGCGAGCGTGAACCCCACGTAGTGACGAAGTCTCATGGGCGGATAGTAGCAGGGCCTGAGGCCCGGCGGATCATAGCCCCGGGGCGCTGAAGCCGGAGAGGAATTCCTTGACCTGAGCGCGCATCTTCGCCGCGAAGTCATCGGGCACGGAACCGTCGCCCTTGGCGGCCGCTTGGACTCCGTCGTCGATGAACGCCGCGACCGTGGGCATGGACGATTCGGTCATGCCGCGAGAGGTGAGCGCCGCGAGGCCGATACGGATGCCGGAGGGATCAAAAGGCTTTCGCGGATCAAAAGGGATGGAGTTGGCATTAAGCTCCACCCCGCAATGATTCAGGGCTCGGGCGGCGGAGCGCCCACCGATGTTGCGGTTCGTCAGATCCACCAAGAGGAGGTGGTTCTCGGTGCCACCGGTGACGAGGCTCATCCCTCGCGCGAGCATGGCGTCGGCGAGGGCCTTCGCGTTCGAGACAATCTGCGCCGCGTAGGCGCGAAACTCAGGGGTGTTCGCCTCCTTGAACGCGACCGCCTTCGCAGCCGTGGTGTGGCAGTGGGGTCCCCCTTGGAGACCAGGAAAGACCGCCTTGTCGATCGCCTTGGCGTGTTCTTGCCGGCACAAGATGAGGCCGCCGCGGGGGCCTCGAAGCGTTTTGTGGGTGGTGGTCGACACGGCGGCGCAGTGGGGCACCGGATCGGGGTGCGCCTTGCCTGCGACCAAGCCTGAGATGTGAGCGATGTCCGCGACGAGGTGGGCCCCGACCTCGTTGGCGATGCTCGCGAAGGCTTCAAAGTCGAGGAGGCGCGGATACGCGGAGTGACCCGCCCAGATCAACTTTGGGCGGTGCTCGAGGGCCATCGAACGGACCTCGTCCATATCAATCCGCTGATCGTCACGCCGAACGCCGTATTGGACCGAGCGATAATAAATGCCCGTGGCGCTGACTTTCCATCCGTGGGTGAGGTGGCCACCGGCGGGGAGAGACAACCCCATGGTCACGTCGCCGGGCTCACACAGCGCCAGTAGAATCGCGAGGTTGGCTGGGGATCCGCTGTAGGGCTGCACGTTCGCGTGCTCCGCACCGAACAGCGAGGTCGCTCGCTCGATGGTCAGCGACTCCAGCGGATCGATGACGTCCATGCCCTCGTAGTAGCGGCGACCAGGGTAGCCCTCGGCGTACTTGTTGGTCAGCGTGGAGGCCGAGGCCTCCATGACCGCCCTCGACGCGTAGTTCTCACTCGCGATGAGTCGGATCGAGTCTCGTTGGCGCTCGTCCTCGCTGCGGAGCATCTCCGCGATTTCGGCGTCATAGTCGGACAGGCTCGGCTGCGGTGCGGTCATGGCTCCTTCATCCCCCGCGGAGGCCAGGCTGTCAATTGGCTTGTCCTCTTGCGACAGGCGGGTATGCTCGCGCCAGTGCCGAGGATGGAGTCACAGCGAGACGCGTATCGCCGGGCTGCGCAGGAAGACAGCGCCGCCCTGCAGCCGTTATGGCGGACCATTGTCTGCGATACGGAGACGCCGGTGAGCGCCTACGCGAAGGTGCGCGCGCGGCACTCTCCTGCGTTCTTGCTCGAGAGCGTGGTCGGTGGAGAGCGGTGGGCGCGGTATTCCTTCATCGGGGTGGGGGCACGGGCGCGCGCCGGTGGGCGCATGGAGGACGGGCAGCTGCGGGTGGAACTCACGCCGGGGGCAGGGTTCTCGGCCCCTGAGATCTCAGCTGCCAGCGGGGGGCTCGAGCGGCTCGAGGAGGTGTTGGGCACGTTTCGAGCGGCGCCGGCGCCTTCGCTTCCCCGATTTTGGGGCGGATGGGTCGGGGTCTTCGGGCATGACTTCGTGCGCTGCGTGGAGGAGGTCCCGTCGCCCCGCGGCGAGGATGGCGACCTCCCCGCGGTGGAACTCCTCGTCACCGACACGGTCGTGATCTTCGACAACGTCTCGAGCGAGGTGATCGTGGTGGCCTCCGCGTGTCCCCGGGACGACGGTGGAGTTGAGGCCGCGTGGGACGCCGCCATGGAACGAATCGACGGGGTCGTGGCGATGCTGCGCGGGGAGGGGGCGTCGCGCCCCATCGAGGCATCGGCGCCGGAGACCACCGCCGCGGCTCCCTCAAGGGCTTGGTCCAGGGGGCCTTCGTTCCAAGAGTTGGTCGGCAGGGCAAAATCCTATATCGAGCGCGGAGACATCTTCCAGGTCGTGTTGTCCCAGCGCTTCGACACACGCGATGATGATTTTGAGTTCTTCGACGTCTACCGCGCGCTTCGGGTGACCAACCCATCCCCGTACATGTACGCGTTTGATTTCGGCGACACTCAACTCGTAGGAGCGTCACCAGAGGTGTTGGTGCGCGTGGATCGTTCCTCACGGGAGGTGACCGTGCGACCCATCGCTGGAACTCGCCGCCGCGGCGACACGCCCGAGGAGGACGAGGCGCTCGAGCGCGAGCTGCTGGCCGACCCCAAAGAGCGGGCCGAGCACCTCATGTTGATCGACCTCGGCCGCAACGACGTGGGGCGGGTGAGTGAACCGGGGACGGTGCGGCCCAGTGCGCAGTTCGTGATCGAGCGCTACAGCAAGGTGATGCATATCGTCTCCGAAGTCACGGGGACGCTGCGAGAGGACGTCTCTGCCCTCGACGCGCTGAAGGCGACGTTTCCGGCGGGGACGCTGAGCGGGGCTCCGAAGGTGCGCGCCCTGGAGATCATCGACGAGCTCGAGCCGGAGGGGCGGGGGTGGTATGGCGGCGCCGTGGGCTACCTAGGTTTCGATGGCGGGGCGGACTTTGCGATATGCATTCGTAGCGCGGTGTGCAGGGGCGGGGTTGTCTCTGTCCAAGCGGGCGCAGGGGTGGTCTACGACTCGGTCCCTGCGCACGAGGATGCGGAATGTCATAAAAAGGCGTCCGCTGTCCATGTCGCCATCGACATGGCGAGGCAGGCCGCGAGGGGGCACTCATGAAACGACGACTTATGCCTGCGATGAGCGACGAGCAGCGCCCGGGCGATGGCCGGCTCGTGCTGGTCATCGATAACTACGATTCCTTCACGTACAACCTCGTCCAATACCTGCTCGAGCTCGGCGCCCAGGTGGAGGTGGTCCGCAATGATGAGATCACGGAGGCGCAGGTGCGGGCGCACGAGGCGACGCATCTGCTGATGTCGCCGGGGCCTGGTCGGCCGGCGCAAAGTGGGGTGTGCCAGGCGCTTTCTCGGGCGGTCTGCGTCGACCTCGACCTGCCGACCCTCGGGGTCTGTCTCGGCCATCAGACGCTCTGCGAGGTGCACGGAGCCAAGGTCGTCCGAGCGCCTCGAATCATGCACGGAAAGGTGTCGGACATGGAGCACGACGGGAGGGGGGTGTTTCGAGACATCCCCTCGCCGTACTCCGCGACGCGCTACCACAGCTTGATCGTGACGGAGGAGAGCTTGCCCGCGTCGCTCGTGGCTACGGCCCGAACCGCCACGGGGGAGCTGATGGCGGTGCAGCACGTGAGCCGCCCCGTGTACGGCGTACAGTTTCATCCCGAGTCGATCCTCAGCGAGCACGGTCACGCCTTGCTCGGCAACTTCTTGAGCGCGCCGAGGCAAGACCTATGAGCGCGGTGGCGGCGGAGGCGATCGCGCAGGTACAGGGCGGAGCAGACCTCGGCGCCACGACGAGCACGGCGGTGTTTCAAGCGCTGATGGCGGGGGAGATGAGCGAAGCGCAGATCTCCGCGCTGTTGACCGCCATGGCGACCAAGGGGCCGTGCGTCGACGAGATCGAGGGTGCGGCGCGGGCCATGCGAGAGGCCTTGGTGGAGGTGCCGACCTCGCGGATGCCCATCGACACCTGCGGAACAGGGGGGAGCGGGGTCCCTCGACGTAATGTGTCGACGGCGGTGGCCTTGGTGGCCGCGGCGCTCGGCGTGCCGGTGGCCAAGCATGGCAACCGCGCGGCATCGAGCAAGAGCGGCAGCGCCGATGTGCTCGAAGCGTTGGGCGTCAACATCGCCCTCTCTGCAGCCGGGGTGGGTCGGTGTATCGACGAGCTCGGGCTGGGTTTTTTGTACGCGCGCGCGCTCCATCCCGCCATGGCGCACGCGGCCCCCGTGCGCAGGGCGCTCGGGATCCCGACCATCTTCAACCTGCTCGGGCCCATGACCAATCCCGCTCGGGTCGACCGCCAAGTCATGGGGCTCTTCGACCCTCACCACGGTCACGCGATCGCGGAGGTGCTAGGTCGACTCGGCGCGACGCGAGCGTTCGTGGTGCACGGTATGTTTCGCGGAGGGACAATCCCCGCCGCGGGAGGTCGGTGGGAGGATCGGGGGATCGACGACGTGAGCACGGAGGGGCCCTCCGCGCTTTGGGAGTGGCGCGCGGGCACAGTGCGGCGCCGCGTGATCACGCCGGAGGACGCAGGGCTCGCCCGCGTCGACATTCGGGCCATGGGCGCCGGCGGTCCCGAAGACAACGCGGCGGCGCTCCGCCGGTTGCTCGATGGCGCGCGAGACGAGGCGACGGCGGCCTATCGAACAAGCGTCGCGTTCGCGGGGGCGCTCGCCCTCCTCGTGGCCGGAGACGAACCCCTCGAATCCTTACCTGCGGCCGCCCGGCAGGTGCTAGGAGCGCTCGACGATGGCTCCGCCCGGGCGATCCTTGATAGACTCGTGGCGGCGTCTCGGCGAGCGCAGGCGGAGTGAATCCATGACGGACGGCGGCACATACCTCGACAAGATCCTCGCGAGCAAGCGGGCGGAGCTTGAGCACGACAACCGCTCCATCGCGACTTTGGAGGCGCAGCTGTCTGGCCTGCCACCCACCATGAATTTTATGTCCGCGCTGCGGCGGACCATTCGGCCCTGTGCGATCGCGGAGTTCAAGCGCGCCTCTCCCTCGGAGGGCGTGATCCGTGAGCACGCGAACCCCGTCGAAATCGCGGCACAATACGTGGACGCGGGCGCCGCGTGCATCAGCGTCCTGACTGATCGGCACTTTCAAGGCACCCTCGATGATCTGCAGTCGGTACGGCGCGCGGTCTCGGTGCCCGTGCTCCGCAAGGACTTTATCCTGGAGCGCTCGCAGATCGTGCAGTCGCGGCTCGCCGGGGCGGACGCGGTGCTGTTGATCGTCGCCGCGCTCGCGCCACCGACCCTGCGCGAGCTCGTGAGCTACGCGAACAGCCTCGGACTCGCGGTGTTGTGCGAGGCGCACGATGAACGCGAGGTCGAGCGCGCGCTCGCGGCGGGCGCCAAGATAATTGGGGTAAACTCCCGCGACCTGCGGACGTTCGAGGTTGATCTTGAGCGCTCCATCCGATGCAGGAAGTTGGTCCCCAGCAGCTTTGTCTACGTCGCAGAGTCTGGGATCCGCTCCCGCGCGGACATGCAGCGGCTCCGCGAGGCGGAAGTGGACGCGGCGCTGGTTGGAACCCACCTCATGCGCGCGGCGGACCCAGGGCTCGCGTTGATGGATCTCATGTCCCTGTGATGTCGTGCGCGCTCAAAATCTGCGGGGTGACCCGGTTGGAGGACGTGGCGTCGTGCCGCGCCGCGGGCGTGGAGGCCATCGGGCTTAACTTTTGGCGTGGCTCCAAGCGCGTCGTGTCGCGCGCGCAGGCGGAGCGACTGAGCGAGGCCGCCCATCGACCTGGGGACACGCCGCCGCTGAAGGTCGTCGGGGTGTTCGTGGATCATGCGCCCCACGAGGTCCAGCAGATCGCGCACGCTGTGCAGCTTGACTACGTGCAGCCCCACGGAGACGCCTCTCCTGGGCCCGTCGCGGCGCTGGGGATCCCCTGGATCTGGGTGGTGCGGGGCACGCCCGACTTGGCTCAACTCGACCCACCGAGCCCTCCTCCGTCGTGGGTGTTACTCGACGCGCACGTCCCCAATTACGGGGGTGAGGGTGCGCGCACGGACTGGGTGTGGGCGGCGTCCGCGGTGCGCATGTTGGCTCCGACCCCCGTGTGGCTGGCCGGAGGAATCACCCCGAGCAACGCGCTGGAGGCGAAGACGGTCGTGGGCGCTGCGGGACTGGATGTCGCATCTGGCGCCGAAAACCCCGGGGTCCGTGATGGCACGAAGGACGCGGATCGCATTGCACGTTTGGCGTGCATCTGTCACAACCGAGACTCATGACTGCAGCAGCGCCAGGTTTGGACGTCTCCGATGCCCCCCCCTTGTCCGGTGACTTTGGCGGCTTCGGGGGCCGCTTTGTCGCAGAGACGTTGATGCCCGCCGTGGAGGAGCTCGCCAGGGAGTGGCCAAAGGCGTGGGCCGACTCCGAATTCCAGCGCGAGTATCGGGGTATTTTGCGCGACTACGTCGGGCGTCCAAACCCGCTGACGTTGGCGGGGGCGCTCTCAAAGGAGCTCGGAGAGGGCGTCCGGGTCTACCTCAAGCGAGAGGACCTCAACCACACGGGGGCGCACAAGATCAACAACTGTGTCGGTCAAGCGCTGCTCGCCAAACGGCTCGGGAAGCGACGCATTATCGCCGAGACGGGCGCCGGCCAGCACGGCGTCGCGACCGCCACGGTGTGCGCCTACTTCGGGATGCCGTGTGTGGTGTACATGGGCGCCGAAGACGTCGCGCGGCAGTCTCTCAACGTCTTCCGGATGCGCCTGCTTGGCGCCGAGGTGCGGCCGGTACACTCGGGGGCGGCCACCTTGAAAGATGCGATCAACGAGGCCCTCAGGGACTGGGTCGCCAACGTGGAGGACACCCATTATCTGATCGGCAGCGTCATGGGCCCGGATCCGTACCCCTCGATGGTGAGAGACCTGCACCGGGTGATTGGCGATGAGGCACGCGAGCAGGTGCTGGCCGCGC
>JBDQGY010000121.1:0-12574 GCA_040265175.1 Nannocystaceae bacterium | reverse complement strand
TGAAGCTAGCGCGGGCACCATCAGCAACCTTCGAATGGTTGAGGTTGACATCGAAGCAGGCACCTACACCTCGACCCCCGTGCCGGGCGGCACCTGCGTCGAGTTCGCTGACGACATCGCCTGGGATCTTGTGGGCGACGGGGACGGCGACGGCGACGGCGACGGCGACGGTGACGGTGACGGCGACGGCGACGGCGACCCTTCCACCACTGGTGACGGCGACGGCGACGGCGACGGCGACGGCGACGGCGACGTGAATTTTGATGTGGTGAACCAAGGCGCCACGTCGTGGACCATCGACGGCGCGTCGAACCCCGACGTCACGTTGACCCGAGGCGAGACCTACACCTTCACCCTCAACGCACCAGGTCATCCCTTCTGGATCAAGTCCGTGCAAGGCAACACGACGGCCAATGACTACAGCGACGGTGTCACGAACAACGGGACCGCCTCCGGCACCATCACCTTCACGGTGCCGATGACCGCGCCCGCGCAGCTATTTTATAACTGCGAGTTCCACTCGTCGATGACAGGCACACTCAACATCGTTGATCCCTGATCTCGCGAGCGCGCTCAAGGGTGCTGCTGCGCCCTCGACATCGCGTCATCGAAGGATGTCGGGCGAAAGCCCGGCATCTTCGACCAGAGCGTCTCGTGACGCGCAAGGAGGTCGCTGGTGAGGCCTGCGACAAGCTCCCGGGCGATCCGGTAATCCGCCCGCGTGACGAAGCGGAGCCAGTAGCTGCTCAGCCGCGGAGTCAACAAGGGCACCTCAATCATCAGCGGACGCGCCCCCTTCGCCGCCGCGATCCGCTCTAGAATTGCGCGCGCGGTCACCACATCCGGTCCGGGAAGGTCGTAGACCGTTGACGACCCCGGTGACATTCCAGCCGCGAACGTCAGCGCGGCGACCACGTCGTCGATGGCCACGGGCTCCGAGCGCGTTTTGAGCCACTGAGGAAGAATCATCGCGGGCAGCCGCGCGAGGTCGCTGCAGATCTGCCAGCTCTCGCTGCCCTCCCCGATGATCATCCCGGCGCGCAGCTCGGTCGTCGGCACCTCGCCCTCGCGAAGCAGCGCCCCTGTCTCAAGTCGGCTCTTGAGGTGTTTGGAGGGGGGGCCCTCCGGTTCAACGCCCCCAAGATAGACAACGTGACGAACGCCCGCAGCCGCTGCTGCGTGCCGTACCGCACACGCGGAGGCGCGCTCGACTTGTCCATAGTTGGCGGCCGTGCCGATGGAGTGCACCAGATAGATCACCACGTCGACGCCCTCCATGGCAGGCGCGAGCGTCTCGGGCAATTCAACGTTCAAACGCACCCACGTGCGGTTCGGATACCGATTCTTCGCCCTCGCCGGATCTCGCGAGGTGCACACGACGTCAAAACCCGCCTTAACCAGGGCGGGGAAAACTCGACTCCCGACAAAGCCGGTCGCTCCCGTAAGGAGGACGCGCACGCTCATGGCCCGACCCCCAACGATCGACAAAATCTGCGCATCACAGAGGCGTGCACGGGGCCGTGGGTGCGCTTGTACAACCACTGTGGGAGACGAGGGTGGAACCCGTGGAGCACGGCGACCGCGTCGTCGCCGGGACCAGACGCGAACACGAACTCTCCGCCCGGTTTTGCCAGCACGCCCCCCTCGACCGCGTACACCACCCGCTCCTTTGTCCGCGACAGTTGGCGGAGTCGGATCGCGGGCACCCCGAGCACGCGCATCACCACCCGCTCATCTCTGCTCCGCCCCAACACCCTGACCACACCGAAGAAAAACTCTTGGAGCCAGCCAAAATACCGGTCCACGAGGGCCGGCATGTCCGCGACTCCCGCCGACGTGAGCCGCTGCACCGACCGAAACGCACCATCGACATGCTCGATATCGACAGTGTGAAGCCCTGATTCGCCCGCACCGGCGGCGCTCATCTCCAGCCCCCCCATGATCCACCCCGCGTGCACTGCAGTTTTGAGTCGTCTGGCGGGCTCACCTCGGGAGCCTAGCAGCAAACCGCCATGACGCCGGTGATGGCCGCGCACATGCCTCTTGTGGCCGTGAGGCGGGGCCTCCGTACAACATCCGAGCGCCGTCGAGTGTCTACGGCACCACGTTGACCAGCTTGCCGGGCACGTAGATCACGCGCCGCGGGGCCTTGGCGTTCCCGGCCTCATCCACCAGGAATTTGGCGATGCCCTCGTGGGCGAGCGCGAGCTTCTCAATCGTCTCGCGGTCGCCGGCGTCCACGTCGCTCCCAAGCTCGAGCTCGCCGCGCTTTTTGCCCTTCACCTGCAGCACCAGGGTCCAGGTCTCGTCGTGCAAGAAGTCGGCGTCCGCGGTGGGCCACGTCTGCAAGGCCACGCTGCCCTCACGCCCCAGGGCACGCTGCCAGATCTCCTCCGCGAGGTGCGGAGCGTAGGGCGAGAGCACCTTGGCGAAGTCCTCAGCGGCGCCACGGGTGAGCCGCTCGCCCCCCTTCTCCACGTCGCGGACGAACACCATCATCGCGCTGATCGCCGTGTTGAACGACATGCGATCGGTGCGGTCGCTGACCTGGTCGATCATCTGCGCGAGCAGGCGGCGCTGGCGATCCGTGCCGTCCCCGTCGGCGACGGGCCGGACCGACTCGGTCACCTCGCCCCCCGCCTCGTCCGGGTGCGCGTCGGCGAAGAACAGCCGGTAGGCGCGCTGCAGAAACTTATGGCAGCCCACGACGCCCTCGGGCTGCCACGGCGCGCTGTGCTCGAGGGGCCCCATGAACATCTCGTAGAGCCGCATGGTGTCCGCGCCGTACTCGGCGATGACCACGTCGGGGTTCACTACGTTGCCGCGGGACTTGGACATCTTGTCCCACTGCACCGTGAGGGGTTCGCGGGTCTCCTTGTGCACGAAGGTGTCGCTGCCCGGCGGGTCGGCCTCCACGTCGCCCGGCAAGAACACCACGGGCTTGCCGTCCTCGTCGCGGCGCTTGTCTTTGGGGAAGTAGGTGGCACCCAGCACCATGCCTTGGTTCACCAGCCGCCCAAAGGGCTCCACCGTGCTCACGTGGCCGAGATCGTAGAGCACCTTGTGCCAAAAGCGCGCGTACAACAGGTGCAACACCGCGTGCTCCGCTCCGCCCACGTAGAGGTCCACGGGCATCCAGTACTGTTCGGCCTCCTTGGAGAACGGCGCGTCGCCGTTGGTGGGGTCGAGGTAGCGCAGGTAGTACCAGCAGCTCCCCGCCCACTGGGGCATGGTGTTGGTCTCGCGCAGCGCGCCGCCTCCAACGTCTCGCCAGCCCTCCGCCTTGGCCAGCGGCGGCTCGCCGGTCTCGCTGGGGTTAAAGTCCTCCATCTCGGGGAGCGCCACGGGCAGGTCCGCCTCGTCCACGGCGGTCACGCGCCCGTCGGGCTGATGCACCAGCGGGAACGGCTCCCCCCAGTAGCGCTGCCGCGAGAAAAGCCAGTCGCGCAGCTTGTAGGTCACGCGGCGCCGGCCCGTGCCCTCGCCTTCAAGGTGGGCGATCATGGCCTGCTTGGCGTCGTCTGTGCCTTTTCCGTCGAGCAGGCCCGAGTTCACAGCGACGCCCGCGCCCACGAACGCAGCGTCTTGAATGTCGCCTTCACCCCCGTCCACAACTCGGACGATGGGGAGGTCGAATGTCTTCGCGAAGGCGTGGTCACGCTCGTCGTGCCCGGGCACGGCCATGATCGCCCCGGTGCCGTAGCCCATGAGCACGTAGTCGGAGATCCAAACCGGGACCTTGGCGCCATTGACCGGGTTGATCGCGTGGGCCCCCGTAAACGCCCCGGTCTTCTCCGCGTCCGCCGCCGCGGTCTGCCGATCCCGCTCCGTACGACGCGAGGTGGCGTCCACGTAGGCGTCGACCTTGGCTCGCTGATCGTCCGTGGTGATGATGGCGACCAAGGGGTGCTCCGGTGCCAGGACCATGTAGGTGGCCCCAAAGAGCGTATCGGGCCGGGTGGTGAAGACGGTGATGCCCCCGTCTTGTGCCCCCTCGAGGGAGAACTCCACCTCCGCGCCGTCGGATCGCCCGATCCAGTTGCGCTGCATCTCCAGCACGCTCGTCGGCCAGTCGAGCCCCTCAAGATCGGTGATGAGTCGCTCTGCGTACTTCGTGATCCGCAGCATCCACTGCCGCATGGGCACACGGACCACCTCGCGGCCCGCGTCAACGTGCTCAGCCACCTCTTCGTTCGCCAAAACGACGCGAAGCTCTGGGCACCAGTTGACCGGCGCTTCGTTTAAGTAGGCGAGCCGGTGCTCGTCGCGAAACGACGCCACGGCCACCTGCCCCTCGGCTTCCACCTCCGCCGGGATCGGCAGACTCTCGATGGGCCGGGCCGTTCGGGTCTCGGGATCAAACCACGAGTTCCAGATCTGCAAAAAGATCCACTGGGTCCACTTGAAGTACTTGGGATCCGTGGTGTCGATCTCGCGATCCCAGTCGTAGGAGAATCCCAATCGACCGAGCTGGCGCTTGAAGTTGGCGATACACTCGGCGGTGCGACGCGCGGGGTGGGTGCCGGTCTTGATGGCGTAGCGCTCCGCGGGCAGGCCGAAGGCGTCCCAGCCCATGGGGTGCAGCACGTTGTGCCCGGTCATGCGCTTGTGGCGGGCTACGATGTCGGTGGCGGTGTAGCCCTCGGGGTGCCCCACGTGCAGTCCATCGCCCGACGGATACGGGAACATGTCGAGCACGTAGTACTTGGGCTTGCCCGGCACGATGTCGGCGCGGAAGGTTTTGTGTTCGTCCCAAAAGGACTGCCAGTGTCGCTCGAGGCGGTCGAAGTCGTAGGGCATGGCGGCGAGCACGCTACCACGGGAGCGCACCGCAAGGCACCGTCCACCGTACGTCACCGGCG
Organism: Nannocystaceae bacterium; assembly: GCA_040265175.1. Taxonomy (GTDB): domain Bacteria; phylum Myxococcota_A; class Polyangia; order Nannocystales; family Nannocystaceae; genus JAAZXR01. The sequence goes on along the minus strand of JBDQGY010000121.1, from coordinate 7,712 downwards.
GCGTGCTCCCAGGCCCTCACACTGGCTCCCCTCCACGTTGCTACACCCGCCGGCCAGGCGCGACCGGGGAACCCCATCGATCCCTCGATGACTCCGTGGAGAGCCCCTTGACGCCGCCGTCTCAGGGCACATGATGAGCCTGTGGCACGCACCTCCCTGGAGCATCCGTACGACGCGACCATGTCTGTCCCCGACGCCCTCGACGCCTACCTCGCCGAGAACGGATTTTCGCGGGAGGAGTACGACAAGCCCCAGGTCACGGTGAACTTTTGGGGTATGCGCTTTACTGTGCCCAATCCGCCGTCGCGCCGGCTGGCCGTGCGCTTCCACGACCTGCACCATGTGATGACCGGCTACGGCACCGATCCCGCCGGCGAGTTTGAGATCTCCGCCTGGGAGCTGCGCCGAGGGATCGGCGTGTTCGGGGGCTACGTCCGACTCATCATCACCAGCGGCTGCATCTCGGGCCTGTTCGTTCATCCGCGGCGCACCATCGCCGCCTGGCGCCGCGCCTCGAGGACGCCTCGCCTGCCCGCGCCGAGCATGGGCCTCTACGACGAGCTGTTGACCCTGTCGGTGGGAGACCTGAGGGCCCGCTACGGCGTGGCGCTCGCCGGGGTGACTGGCGCCCGAGCCCTCCACGCGGACGCGCCGGCCTGACAACTCTCCGCGTCAACAACGACAAACACGGAGGTCGCACGCCCCTACCGCCGTAACGACCCTCGGTTCGGGGTTTCGCGGTTGCTGTCGGTTTTTCGATCCAGGTGGCGACTAAAAAGGACTCATAATGAGGTAGGTCTTGCCCTCTTCGACGGTGGTGGCGAGGCCGTCTTCGCCCTCGTCGTTGAAAGGCGCCCCGATGAGCAGGTCGGTCTTGCCGTCGTTGTTCACGTCCCCAGCGCTCGCGACGCTGCGGCCGCTTTGGTCAGACAACTCCTCGCCTACAAAGCTGTACGAAGCGTTGCTCAGGTCAAATGCGGTGCCCGCCGCGGCCGCCGTGATGTCCGAGCCCAGCATCGGGTAGGTCTTGCCCTCTGAGCTGAAAGTGCCCTGGTTGACGTCCCAACGATTCGCCCCGATGAGCAGGTCGGCCTGGCCGTCGTTGTCCACGTCTCCGGCGCTCGCGACGCTGATGCCGCTCTCGTCCCCGGCCGCCTCGCCCACGAAGCTGTACGAGGCGTTGCTCAGGTCGAACGTGGTGCCCGCAGCGGCCGCTGTGATGGCCGAACCCAGCATCAGGTAGGTCTTGCCCGCGTCGGTGCCGCCCGCGTCGTTGCCGCTCGCCCCAGCGCTTCGCATCGATCGGAGATCGCCAGCAGGCGCGGGCCCGCGTGCCGAGCCGCGTAAATCGACGCCGTGAGGCCTCGCGACGTGTGTGCGGCCTCAGGTACGACGTCAGGCACGGCCTCAGGCACGACCTGGGACCTGGTGCTAGCCTTGGCACGTGGACACGAACCGGCTGCACTTCGACACCCTCGACCTGCTGGTGGCGTCTTTGGCCATCGTGACCACGTTGTGGCTCCTCCCCGCCGACGCCGGGCACGGCACGGAGCGCTTCGCGGTGGCCGTGGCCATCATCGGTCTCGTGGGCGCCAAGAGAATCGTGTGGCCCACCCCCGCCGCCAATGAGGACGCCCCCGCGCTCTTGAGGATGGCCTATCTGTTCATCGCGCTCGTGGGCACAGCCTGCGTGGGCCTCGGCCTCCTGGTGCGGTTTGGCGACCTCGCTGAGTTTCAAGGCCCCGCGGCCATGAACCCCGCGACGGCCGTGGCCGTGCTGCTGGGTCTCGGGTGCGCGTGTCTGCTCGTCGCCGTGGTCATCGACCGCACCTGGCTCAAACGCGCCAGGGAAGGCTGAGGCGCGCTCCTACGGCCGGGCGGGTGCCCCACCGCCGACGTTCGCGCTCACGCGGCCCTCGGGGCCCGCGGCGCGGCCTGTTGAAACGCGGGCAACGCCTCGCATCGATCGGCGATGGCCAGCAGGCGCGGGTACGGGCGCAGGTCCAGCTCGAAGCGGCGCGCGTTGTAAAGCTGGGGCACGAGCACCAGGTCGGGGAGCATGGGCGCCTCGCCCCCCAAAAACGCGGCGTCGCCAGCCCGGGCCTCCAGGGCCTCGAAGCCCGCGGCCATCCAGGTGTGCATCCACGCCCGCACCTCGGGCTCGTCGTGGCCCATGTCGCGCAGGCGCCGGAGCACCCGCAGGTTGCACACGGGGTGCACGTCGCACGCGATGACCTGGGCGAGCGCGCGCTGCTGGGCCCGCGTCCACGGATCGCTCGCCAGCAGCGGGCGCTCGGGGTAGCGCTCGTCGAGATACTCAAGGATCGCGAGGGACTGGGTCAGCGCCCCCTCCTCGCATTCGAGCACCGGCACCAGGCGCTGCGGGTTGAGGGTGTCGAGTGCCCCGCGCAGGTGCGCGTTGGTGCGCAGGTCCACCGACACCGTCTCCAGCGACAGGCCCTTGAGCGCCGCGCCAATGCGGACCCGGTAGCTCGCCGACGAGCGCCAGTAGTCGTGGAGGACCGTGCGACCCGCGGCGCTCATGCAGGCGTCCCTTCGATGGTCACCGTCTGCTCGATGGCGCCGAAGATACTCGCGCCTTGGCCGTCGAACATCTCCACGCGGACCTGGTCACCGTTGGACATGAACGGTGTGATGGCCTTGCCGTCTCGGATCGTCTCGATGCAGCGGAGCTCGGCGATACAGCAGTAGCCCACGCCACCCTCGGAGATGGAGGTGCCGTACTCGGTTCCCTGCTTGTTGGACACGGTGCCGGAGCCGACGACGCTGCCCGCGGTGAGATCACGGGTGCGCGCGGCGTGAGCCACGAGGCGACCAAAATCGAAGGTCATATCCTCGCCGGCGTTGGGTTTGCCGAACAGTTCTCCGTTGTAATGGCTCACCAGTGGCCGGTGCAGCTTGCCCGCCTCCCAGGAGGTGCCCAGTTCGTCGGGAGTCACTGCCACCGGAGAGAACGCCGAAGCGGGCTTGGACTGGAAGAAGCCGAAGCCCTTGGCCAGCTCCCCGGGGATGAGCCCGCGCAGCGACACGTCGTTCACGAGCATCACCAGCTTGATGTGTCCGAGCGCCTCCGCCGGCGTCGCTCCCATCGGCACGTCGTCGGTGACCACGGTGACCTCTGCCTCGAAATCGAGGCCCCAGGCGTCACTTTGAAGACGAATGTCATCACGCGGACCCACGAAGTTGTCGGAGCCGCCCTGGTACATGAGCGGGTCCTCGAAGAAGCTGGCGGGCACCTCGGCGCCTCGGGCCTTGCGAACCAACTCCACGTGGTTGAGGTAGGCGCTGCCGTCGGCCCACTGGTAGGCGCGCGGGAGCGGCGAGGCGCAGCCCGCGGGTTCGAAGGCAAACGCCCCGTCCAAGTCACCTGCGTTCAGGTCGGCGTAGCGTTGTTCGAGCAGCGGCGCACACACGGCCCAGCGGTCGAGCGCGGACTGCATGGTCGCGGCGATGTCCGGGACGCGAACGGCGTGCTCAAGGTTGCGAGAGACGACGACGAGGACGCCATCGCGCCCTCCTTTCAGGCTTGCGAGTTTCATGGGGCTCCTTGGGTGTTGTTGGGTTGAGTACCGGTGGCGGGGGTCTTCGTGGCGTGCAGCCACGCCGCGTGTTGTGGAGCGCGCTTGGTGCGGCTCCACTCCTCGAGCATGGCGGGCGCCACCTCGTGCAGGCGTCGCATGTCCGCGTCGCTGGCGGTGTTTACCGCGAGCTCGATGCGATGCCCGTTGGGATCAAAGAAGTAGATCGACTCAAAGATGCTGTGGTCGACCGGGCCTAGCACCTCGACGCCAGCGGCCTCCAGGCGAGTCTGGGTCGACGCGAGCGCCTCCCGGGAATCTACCTCAAAGGCGATATGCTGCACCCACTGCGGGGTGTTGGGGTCGACGCCCATGTCGGGCGAGTTGGGCAGCTCAAAAAACGCGAGCACGTTGCCCATGCCGGCGTCCAAGAACACATGCATGTACGGGTCAGGCTCCTTGGTAGAGGGCACCTCGTCCTCGGCGATGGCCAGCACGAAATCCATGTCGAGGTGGCGCTGGTAGAACGCGACGGTCTCGGCGGCGTCGTGGCAGCGGTAGGCCACGTGGTGGATCCGGCGCAGGGTCACGCCCGCCCCTCCAAGCTGCCGCGGCGCAGCTGGTCGCGCTCCAGGGACTCAAACAGGGCCTGGAAGTTGCCCTCGCCGAAGCCCTGGTCCTCCTTGCGCTCGATGAACTCGAAAAACAGCGGGCCGACCACGGGCTCGGAGAAGATCTGCAACAGCAAGCGGGGCTCGCCGTCCTCGGTGGTGCCGTCGAGCAGGATACCGCGCTCGCGCAGGGCGTCGGTGGGCTCGCCGTGGCCGGGGAGGCGCTCCTCGAGCATCTCGTAGTAGGTGTCTGGGGGCGCCGTCATCAGCGGCACGCCCAGGCCCCGCAGGCGGTCGATGGTGTCCACCAGGTTGCTGCACGAGAAAGCGATATGTTGGATGCCCTCGCCGCGATGCGCGATGAGATACTCCTCGATCTGCCCGCCCGACTCCGCCTCCTCGTTCAACGGGATCTTGATGCGGTCGTCCGGGGCGCTGAGCGCCTTGGAGCGCAGGCCGGTGTGCTCGCCGCGGATGTCGAAGAACCGAATCTCGCGGAAGTTAAACAGGCGCTCGTAAAACTCCGCCCAGTGATCCATGCGGCCGCGGTAGACGTTGTGCGTGAGGTGGTCGATGACCTCGAGGCCCGCGCCCTTGGGGCGCCGTTCAACGCCCTTGTAGAACACAAAGTCGATATCAAAGATGGAGGCGCCGTCCGCGTAGCGGTCAATGAGGTACAGCGGCGCGCCGCCGATGCCCTTGATGGCGGGCAGCCGCAGCTCCATAGGAGCGACGGCGCCCTCCACCGGCTGCGCGCCAAGCTCGAGCGCGCGGGCGTAGGCGCGCTGGGCATCCCGCACGCGAAACCCCATGGCGCAGGCAGACGGACCGTGCTCGCGCGCGTGAAATGCAGCCGCGCTGTCGGGCTCGTAGTTGAGGATGAAATCGATGTCCCCCTGGCGCCAGAGCTCCGCGTCTTTGGAGCGGTGCTTGGCCACCGCAGTGAAGCCGAGCCTCTCGAACACCGGCTCGAGTAGCCCCCGCTCGGGAGCCGTGAATTCCACAAAGGCGAAGCCGTCGAGACCCATGGGATTGGGGAGGTTCGTCGTCATGGATGATTAAATATGTCCCATTCAGCGAAAAATGTTGCCTTTTTGTGCCTGTAATCCGCCTTGATTGGAATAAAGTTCGATGTTTTTCGCTAATTTATGAAATATTACTCCCATGAAGCTCGATGATGCGGAGAAAGAGATCCTCTCGGCCCTTCAACAAGACGCCCGCATGACCAACGCCGAGTTGTCGCGCCGGGTGGGCCTGTCCGAGTCCCCGTGCTTTCGTCGCGTCAAAAATCTAGAGAAGTCCGGCGTAATTCAGCGCTACGCCGCCCGGGTAAATCGACGCATGGTCGGCTTGGTGGTCACTGCGTTTGTGGAAGTGACCATGGAGCGACAATCAGACAAGGCGACCCAGGAGTTCTTACAGCGGGTCCGAGCGGAGCCGCACATCCTCGACTGCCACGCGATGAGCGGGTCGTACGACTATTTGATGAAGGTGGTGGCCAAAGACATGGACCACTTCTCTACCCTCTGTATGAAGCGCATCCTCAAGTTTCCGGGGGTGTCGAACGTGCAGTCGAGCTTTAGCCTCGAAGAGGTCAAGGTGGACTCGGTCGTCCCGGCGTGACGGGGGACACCGCGCCACCCACGCCGTCCCCACCGGGCCGCGGTACCCCCGGGGCGTTGAACCCGCGCCCGCCCCACCGCGCCCACGCTGGACAGGCGCGGCGGACCCCTCCTCGCGCAGGCTCGCTTCCACGGAGTATCTGTCGCAGGGCGAACTCTCTGCCACAACCCGCGATTCCAACTCAGCCCTCCTTGACGCATTATCGGGGAGGACACGTACCATGACACGCAAGATGCTGACCTCCTCCCGCACCCTTTTACTCCTCTTGGCTGCCACCGGAGTCGCCCTCGCTCCGAGCGCCGTCTCAGCCCTCGACGGCAATGGGACCTTGCGAATCAGCACCACGAACGGGTGGCAAGCATTTGAGGTCATTTCGCAGGGCGACAATCCTCCCGGAGATGATTTTGACCACGCCATGCCCGGCACCTTCGATGGAATCGGCGCCTACATGGTCGACCCAGACACCCTCCGAATCTTGAGCAACCACGAGACTGGAGACGCGTCGATCAGCGAGATCAACGTGGACCTCACGAGCCTACAAGCCGCGGTCGCCAACATGATCGAGAGCGGTGGTCTGGGTGGGCAATCCTTCGTGCTCTCAGCGCGGCAGGCCTACGGCCGCTGGAGCGACGACGCCGGCGCCACATGGACCCCCACGGACAGCACCGCCAACACTGCTTTTTCACGGTTCTGCTCAGGCCAGTCCTACGAGGCGGACACCTTCGGAACCGACCGTGGCTTCGTCGACCAAATCTACGTGACCGGGGAGGAGGTCAGCGACGGTGCCCTGTTCGCCCTCGACCTCGTCAATCGCGACTTGTACATGCTCAGCGACGTCATCGGTTCCGCCCCCGGCGGCAACGGTGGCATCCGCCTCGACGCGTGGGAGAACGCCGCCTTGGTCGACACCGGTGAGACCAACTACGTCGCGCTGCTGCTCTCCCCGGACGGTGGGAGCCAAGCGATGCAGATGTACATCGGAGAGAAGGGCAAAGACATCAACGGCGATCCCTCCACGGATTTCCTCGCCCGCAACGGACTCGCCTACGGGAGTTTTTATTATTTGGGCGGGGACCTCCCGGCCAACGGCGGCACGAACGACGGCGGCTTTCAGACGGGCACTACCGGCGCCCTCGCGGCCGCAAAAATGGAGGACGTCGACACCAGCCCCGACGCGCCCACCCGCGTGGTGCTCGCCAACCAACTGTATGGCACCTACGCGCTCGTGTTCTCGTTGGATTTCAGCGACGGCTTCGATCCCGCAGCCTCGAGCTTCTCCATCACGGAGATCGCTCCGAACGGCGGAGGTACGGGGGTGCTCGACAGCGCCGACAATATCGACTGGACCCGCGCCACCACGCTCAACGGTGTGAGCTATCCCGACGGGCTGGTGTTCGTGAACGAGGACAACAGCAGCGGCGAAATCTGGTGGATGGAACCCAACGGCACCGGCGGCACTCTCATCGGGAGCACCACAGATACCGCCGAATCCACTGGCATCCTCGACGTGTCTGAGTTGGTCGGCTACGAGCCCGGCAGCGTCGTGCTCACCAACAGCCAAGGGAGCTCGTCCATGACCATGCTTATCAACCCCGACGCGACCGTCACGGTCGGCGACGGCGACGGCGACGGCGACGGCGACGGCGACGGCGGGACCGGTGGAGACGGCGGTGACGGCGACACCGGCGGAGAAGGCGAGACCGGGAGTGGCAGCGGCTCCTCCTCCGAGGATGGCAGCGACGGCTGCAGCTGTAGCGCGGACACCGACGGCGACGACGCTCCCCGAAGCGTGATGCTGCTCGGCCTGCTGGGTCTTTGTTTCACCCGGCGACGTCGGACCTGAGTTTCGTCCGGCCGTGTGGTCGGCGAGCATGGCGCCGCGGTGGCTCCGAGGGTGCAGTGTCGCGACGCTGCCCTGCCACCTCTCGATTTGTAATGT
>JBDQGY010000120.1:0-12730 GCA_040265175.1 Nannocystaceae bacterium | reverse complement strand
TTGAGCGCGGCAGCGACTCCCCGGTGATTTGCGCCCACCTCGGCGCCCTGATGATCGACGCCGACATGTTCGACGAGGCTGAGCCGTTTTTGCGCCGGGCCGTGGACGAAGGCAAGGTCCCTTCAGCGTTCGGAGACCTCGCCAATGTACTGTGGGACCGCGGCGACTCCGAAACCGACGCTGGGACCGAGGACCGCACCGAGGCGATGAGCCTGCTCGCCACGGCCATCGAGCAACCCAACGTCGCCAAGTCGAGCCTCGATATGCTTCTTGACCTCTGGGACGACGAGCAAGATGAACGCGCCCGCGACCTGCTCCTCAAAGCTGGAGAGCTTCACCAAGACAGCGCCCACGTGCTGACCTCGGTCGCCAGCCTCTATCTCGACGGCGACGATCCCGAGCGCGCCCGCCCCGTACTGGATCGGATGCTCAAGCTCCCCCGTCGCGGCCTGGACGATGACGCCTTCGCGCGACGACAACTTCTCGCGCTCAATCTCCCAGATTTCGACGACCGCTACGACGCCGCCGTCGCCTCTATCGAGAGCGGTACCGAGGACGAGCTAAAGAGCGCGGCCGTGTTTATGCGAGAGGTCATCGCCAGCGACAGAATGTACTGGCAGCCTCACCTCATGCTCGCACTCGCGGTCCGAGGCGTCGAGGGAGACGCTGCGGCGCTCGGGCACCTCAACAACGCTGTGAAGCTCCGGCCCAACGAATCCCAAATCCGCGAACTTCTCGCGGCGATTCTTCGGAAACTCGGGCGCGCCGCCGAGGCGGTCGACCACCTTCGGGCCCTCGTCAGTCTCAACCCACGCGAGGTCGAGCCCGTTGTGTCCCTCGCAGGCGCCATGCGAGACGCCAACATGTTTGATGAGTGTCGCGCCGTCTGCTCCAGCGCCCTTCAAATGATGCCCGACAACGCCGACTTCAAGGCGATCCTGGAGAGCCTGCCTCCCCCACCCGCCGACAACGCTGAGTGACCCCCCGGTCGCGCCGACGGCGACCTTTCGCTACGTCGCGGACGCTGCGTCCATCGCCTTCGCGAGCGCGACACAGCGCTCGCTGATGCCTCCGAGATCGTGGGAGTAGATCACCGTGTCGACGCGGTTGTACACATTTGACCAATTAGGGTGATGTTCCAGACGCTCCGCGTCAAACGCCACCTCCACCACGAACGCGATCGCTGCGCTGAAGTCGGGGAACGTGAACGTTCGCCGGAGCTTCCCAGCCTCAACGGACCAGCCGCTCAGTTCGCGAAGCGCGTCCGCGACCTCGGGGTCTGACAGCAGTTGATTGTCCGGTGCAGTTTCCACAGATCGAGTCTGCATCATCATCGCCGATAGCGAAAGATTTTCTTCGTTCCGTCGATCAACAGGACGAAGCCAAACGTAAACTCAATCTTCCCCGTCCCCGCGTCCACAAGCTGTGAGGGAGGATTCACGAATGGTGCCGCCGCCCGCATCGCGCGGATGGCCTCCTCGTCGAGATAGTCGACGCCAGAGGCCACGTCAGTGTAGACACGGTGCAAGCTCCCGTCGGGATTCAAGAGCACCCGGAGTACGGTTCGCCGGGGCTGCTCCCCGTAGATTTTGCCATACGGGTCCCGTTTCTTGTGAACGACCTCCGGATGCCACCGCTGGGACACCGCGTCACGAATTCTGTTAAAGAACGACGCGTAACGGCTCCGCCGGGTGTTGAAGAGGTTCTCTTGCCCCTCCTCGATGCCGTCAACACGGTCGATAGAACCTGGCTGCCCAAACAAGCCCCGCAGCGTCTCCGGATCCGAGCGCAGCTCGCGGGGCGTGCTTCCGGCGACGGGAGGCGCGGTCGGCATGGACGGGCCACTCCTCATGCCGGCGTCCTCTGGACGCAGCACGAGCGCCTCGTCAATATCTGTGTCCTGCGTCGCGTTCGACGTGCGTCGAATGGGGCTCTCTTTTTCTTGGGGCGCCGTGCGGTCACGCTTCTGCGACGGAGACGGATCACGCCGAGGGCGCTGGGCCGAGGCGTTCCCGGCGGCCCCCGCCTCCCCACGAGACAGGGGGGCCTGCCGCTCGCGTTCGACCCGATTGTCGAATTCGGAAAGCAGCGCGGCGTCATCGGGGCGGAGCTCTTTTTCGAGGCGAGAATTCTTCACGACGCGCTCCGGAATGCGCTCGCGCTCCTCTCGCGTCTCTTCCTCTTGGACGAGTGCGACCCGCAGCGGTGTCTTAGACACGACGCGCTCCCTCGCCGCCGCGCGCTGCGACACCAACACTTCGAACACCTGCCAAATACCGACGTGCGCACTCAAGGAGAGGAAAAACAGCGCCGCGAGCATCGGCGGAGAAACCGTGGTGCGAGACCGGGACATGAACCGTGGAAGAGTGTAGCGCCGCTGTCAGGAAAAGAGCATGCACCCCGGCGCAGGCCCCCTAGGGCGCCGTGACCATGGCTTCCGCCTCCATGCAGGTGGGTGTCGCGCCCGTCGCAGGCGCCTCCCCCGCCGCCACGACAGAAACGTAGCGCTGGACATCCACACCTGAGAGCGCGCGGTAGGGCGTTCCAAATAACGCGATCACCGGCCCGTGATCGTCTCGGCGGACGAACCACGCCTCTCCGATCACCTCACCTCCACGATAAATTTCCCACAACGCCACGGGGCCCGAACCTACTGCCGGTTCGATCGTGCGCGTCACGTCCTTGGTCTGTGCGCCACGCTTCACCGAGAACCGCTCGTTGAAGCCGGGAAGTAGCGACTCGAACACCGCCGGATTTGTCCCGGGTTTTGGCCGAAGCAGCGCGTCGGGAGACGTCGTCGACGGGAGGACGCCCAGCTGCACATAGTTGCCCGTGCGAAGCGCAAGCTCGTCCACGAGCCCCCCCTTCAGCGAGGGCACCCCGAACACCTCAGAGGCCTCTGGCTTCACGCCAAACGCACCGAGTCCCTTGGAGAAGTAGACGGATTCGTGAATGCAGGGTGCTCCCATAGAGTCGTCAGACGCGCCGGCACCTCGCGCAATGCCGCCGAACGCCACCACAGTCGCAGCGGCGGACACGGCGAGGAACACCTTCCCGAACGACCGACCCCGCGCCGGGGATCGAGAGATCCACACGCTGCTCAGCAGACCCACAACGAACGCGACGGCCGAGCCACAAATGCCTGAACGCCACCCCAGCAGTCCCACCACAGACAACGAGAGGCCCGACGCGAACATGCCGATAATGACGTACCAACGACGTGCACTCTTGGCGCCCGCACGTCGCGCGAGACGCCCTCCTGCCGGAAGCGAAGCCCCCACCGTCGCCAGCGCCATAAACCCACCCCCCCAGAGCGTCGCAGGAAACGAGTCAACGACCGCGAGCGCGACAATCGTCCCGACGAGCCCGCCGACCACGCAGATGACCGCGAGCGCGGAACCGCCGAGGCGCGGCTCCACGATGCGTCCAGAACTCCAGATGGCGTAACAATTCAACGCCAAGATGATGGGGTCACCGTGGATCCAAGGGCTCGTCAATACACGAAACCACGCCGGCGACCCGCTCGATGGCTCGGCATACCAGATCAACGCTCCCATGGACGCCAGCCCGTTCACGCCGCCTCCGGCCCACACGTACGCGAGGTAGCCCACGACGAAACAAAGCACGAGGATCAGCGACGCCACGGGCCAACGGCTCACTCGAAGTTCCAACCCCGACGCAAACAATGCTTGCACGCGCGTGGCGACATGCTCGACCCGCTCTCCTGTCTCATCGACGAGCGCGGCGAGCGGGTGTTCGTCTTCCTCCGACTCAAGCCCCGCCAGCGAACGCTGGGCTGCGTTGAGCACCTGAAAGTCCTTCGAGGTCGCCACGTCGCGGACCCGCCCAAACGCGGCTTTTGCGGCGCCAAGATCTCCGGCGCGCGCCCGTGCGATCCCGCGATAGAGTTCATTGCCGGCCTGGCTAATCCCTATCTTCTCCGTCTCCCCTCGTTCGATGAAACGCTCTATCCAGGTCGCCGCGCCGGCGTACGCGAGATACGTCAACTGGGCCTGCCCTAAGAGTCCTTTCGCGCGAGGGTCCGTCGCCAAGGCGCTCTCCTCAAGAAGACTGAGAATCGCCCCCGCCCGTTCGAGGTCGCCGGACTCGCCGTACGCCCGCAAGAGCCCCAGCGCGAGCGCGGGGCGCAAGGCCGCATAGTTGGGATGAAACGCTTGGTTGTAATACTTGATGCCCTCGTCCCACCGACCCGCTTGAAACAAAATGGCCACCCGCTGTTCACAAATCACGGCCCGCACCGACTCCTGATCCGCCCCCGCCTCTAACTCCGCGAGATAGCCCACAGCGACGTCGACGCCCTCTCGGTGAAACAACTCCAAGGCGTGCAGAATCTCTTGTTGTCGAGAGAGTCCTGCGCCTGGCATGAGCGTCGCTCTCCATGAAAACAGGCGAACCGCCGCGACCGCACGCCCGCGCGCGAACGCAGCCTTCGCGAGCTGATCGAACAGCGCCGGCAACACCACCGTCAGCCCGCTCATGACGATCACAAACAGTGCCACTCCCTCAGAGTCTTCCCGGAGCCCGTACACCCCCACCAACAGCAGCGTCGCTTGCAACCACCCATACACGCCTCCAGGGCGCCTACCTTGAAGCGCGCTCATGGCCGCCGATGCGATGAGCAAAAGCGCGAGGACCAGGGCTTGCTGGATCACGCGCCGCGGCTTTCAAACTGCCCGATGGCTCGGAACTTCTTGTAACGCGAATCGGCGAGCTCCTCGGGGGCGAGCGCGGCGAGCTCATCAAGGTGACGGCTGAGCGCCTCCTTAAGATTCTGCGCCGTCGCGGACATGTCCCGATGCGCGCCGCCTTGGGCCTCCAACACGATCTCGTCGCAGATACCCATGCCGTGCAAATCGGCCGCTGTCATCTTCAGCTGCTCCGCCGCCACCTGCTCCGCCTCGGCGTTCTTCCATAAAATAGACGCGCACCCACGGGGGGAAATCACCGAGTACACGGAGTGCTCCAACATTAAGATGCGGTCGGTGAGGCCGATGGCCAACGCTCCCCCTGAGCCACCCTCGCCGATCACCACGGAGATGGTCGGCACCTTGAGCGCCGCCATGAGTTCAAGGCTCGCCGCGATCGCCTCGGACTGACCGCGCTCTTCCGCCCCGATTCCTGGATACGCGCCGGCGGTGTCGATGAAGCAGATGGTCGGACATCCAAAGCGCTCTGCGAGTTGCATGAGTCGCTGAGCCTTACGGTACCCCTCTGGTCGCGCCATGCCGAAGTTGCGACGCACATTCTCTTTGGTGTTGCGCCCCTTTTGATGACCCAACACCATCACCCGTCGCCCGCCGAGCGTACACAGCCCCCCGACGATCGCTGGATCATCGCGAAACGCACGGTCGCCGCGCAGCTCGATGAAATCTTCCATGAGTTCCCCGATGTAATCGTAGGTGTACGGTCGGTCGGGGTGCTTCGCTAGCTGCAGTTGCTCCCACGGGGACAGCTGCGAGAAACGCTCTTGCTGAAGCTCAGACGCTTTCCGCTCGAGCGTCTCGATCTCGGAGGCCATATCATCGCTGCCCTCGGAGAGCCGCTTCAACTCTTTGATCTTGCCCTCAAGCTCAACGATGGGGCGTTCGAAATCTAAAATTTTGGTACTCACGGTGTCTCTCCGGAAAGAAAATCGCTGCAGCGCTGTACGAGTGTTTGGACTTCGCCTGGACTGACATCTTTCGCGGTCACCTCCACAGTCGTTTCGTCTGTGAACTGATGGCGAAAATACGTCCTCTGCCGCCGAGCGTACGCACGGGTCAAGGCGACGATCTGCTTAGGAGCCTCTTGGTGAGGCAGGTCGCCGCTCAGCGCGGCGTTGATCTGGCGGTATCCGAGCGTTTGCATGGACTTCAGGCTGGGAGCATAGCCGCGTGCGCGAAGGTTCTCCACCTCTGCGACCCAGCCTTGCGCCAGCATCGCATCGCACCGTGCAGCGATGGACGCATCGACAACATCCACGCCAGGGTCCACCAAAATCAAGAGCGCCTTGAGCCGCCGAATTGGAGGCTCACGACGCCTCACGGCGCTCACTGCTTCTCCGTGGACGTCGCAAAGCCACAGCGCACGAAGGGCGCGAACCAAGTTGCGCGGATGAATCTCACATGCCGTCTGAGGATCTTTGGCCGTGAGCGCCGCATGGATCGCACCGGGCGCGGCCTGTTCGCGAGCGTTCCAATCGGCGTCGAACTCCGCTCGATTCGCGGTCGTTCCGTTCGCGTCTTCGGGCAGCGGCGTCATCTTCCAGAGCGCACTGCGAAGATAAAATCCGGTCCCGCCCACGACCAATCGCGCACGCGCTGCTGCCCCGTCCGCGCAGAGGCGCTCGCCGTATTCTGCGGCGGTAAACGATTCATCTGGCTCCACAAGATCAATCATCGTGTGGGAGATCATGGAACGATCCGCTTGGGTTGGCTTGGCCGTACCGATGTCCATACCTCGGTACACTTGGGCTGAGTCACAGCAGGCGATCCCCACGCTGAGCCGCTCCGCCAACTTCATCGCCAGCGCCGACTTGCCCGCCCCGGTAGGTCCGACCACGGCCACCACGCGACCGCTCGTGCTCACGACGAACGCCCTCGTCCGCCCGGCGACACCAAGGCCGCGCCGGACCAGACCTCCACGCCTGGAATATCCGCGAACGGCGGCTCAGCACCGGCCGCCTCAAGATCCCTCAGCCAACGCTTCGCGAGACGTGACGCCCCGTGGTTGGCCACCTGCGGGACTGCGGCAGACGTGGCGACCGCCTCCGCGATACCTTCCGCGCCGCGATCTCCCGCCGCCCCGCTCCCCCGCTGCCGCAACTGCGCCCACGCCACGACCTTGTCGAGCAACGCCTCGACCTCCGCGTCACCCTCGATCGTCCCCATGGATGCGGGGACCCCCCGCACCACGAGCGCGCCATCGCCGAAGGGTGCCAGGTCGATCCCCAGTCCCGCCAGATCAGATTGGCACTGCAGCAACGCGTCACGCTGCTGCGGTCTGCGTGTCACCACCACCGGACGCAGAAGTTGTTGCGCCTCGACGCGCCCGTGACCAAATTCGGCGAGCAGCTGCGACCGGACAAGGTGTGCCCTCAGACGACAGAGGTCCACCGCCAACAACTGGTCCAGGTATTCGAAGATCGCGACCGGTCCATTTAGCACCGTGAGGAGTCGGGGCCCTTCGACCGCAGACTCCTCGACCCGCGCGCTTGAGTCTTCCGGTGATGTCGAGGGCGACGGACTCGACCGCGATGTCTGAAGGCCTAGCGCAGCTTCGCCCCCGCGGGCCGTGCGAAGCTGATAGGGGCGACCTCGCGCGGCGCCATCGCCAACGCGCCCATCGGATGTCGCGGTCGCGTGGTCGAGGCTGGTCCTCGCGCGCGTCGTACCCGACCAACGAGCGCCGGCGGATCCAGCCTCGGCAGCCCGCGCGCCCGTGGCCACGGCGGCCAATCGGGCCCCTCCAAACCCATGCTCCGGCGCGAGAGCCTCCTCCACGGCGCCAGTCCAACCGGCCCCCGCGATGGCCGCCGTCAGGACCTTACGAGTCGCGGCATAGACACGCTGGTTGTCCGCGAACCGCACCTCTGACTTTTGCGGATGCACGTTGACGTCCACGCTTCCATGCGGAGGCTCGACGCCGAGGTACGCCACGGGGCTCTCTTTCCCCTCGAGGAGCCCACCGTATGCCGCCTTCAAAATCTGCGTGAGGTTCCGATCTCGAATTACCCGTTGACGTACCACCAGGTACGGGCCCCTACGTTGTCGCCCCGCGCAGTCAGGGCTCCCCAGCCAGCCATACACCCGCACACCGTCGCTCTCCTCATCGAAAGCGTGGTAGGGACCTCGCCCTCGACGATCGAGGACTTGCGCCACGCGGTGGTCCTGGTCGGCCGCCGCAAACGACAACAGCCGGCGTGCGCCGTGCGTCAGCGTGAAGCTCACGCTCGGCTTAATCAGCGCCGCGTGCACGATACAGTCCATGACGTGACCGATTTCGGTCGCCTCCGATCGAACAAACTTACGCCGCGCGGGGACACTGCCAAACAGGCTCGCCACCTCGACTTGCGTGCCCTCTGGCATCCCCACCTCCTCGACCTGCCCTACCTCGCCGCCGCGCACCACCAGCTGCTGACCTACCGAGGCATCCCGCGTGCGTGAACGAACCGTGAGATGCGCCACCGCGGCGATACTCGCGAGGGCCTCTCCCCGAAACCCCAACGTGTGAATCTCGTTCAGTTCCTCAACGCTGCGAATTTTGGACGTGGCGTGGCGCCGCACCGCGAGGACGAGGTCGTCTTTGTGGAGTCCCCGGCCGTTGTCGAGGACGCGAATGCGCGCCATGCCGGCGCCTTCGAGCTCCACATCGACGCGGAGCGCGCCCGCGTCCACAGCGTTCTCCACCAGTTCCTTCACCACAGAGGCGGGGCGCTCGACCACCTCGCCGGCGGCAATCTGGTCCGCCAACGCCTGGGAGAGCGTATGAATTCGGTCGGATCGTTCGTCTGCCACGACGACCTCCTCGGTCGAGGCTCAGTCTACCGCAACCGACACGTTGCGTCCCGATTCCTTCGCCCGGTACAAGCGTGCGTCGGTGACCGAGACCAGCTGCTCCGAGTTCGCCATGTCCGCGTTCAATTCCGCGATCCCTGCAGAAACCGTGCAGTTGATGGGCTGACCCTCAAACAAGAACCGCTCCTCCTCCACCATACGGCGAATCTTCTCAGCGAACTGCTTGCCGCCAGCAGTGTCGATCTCAGGCAAGATCACCGCGAACTCCTCTCCACCATAGCGGGCCACAACATCAACCTTGCGGGCTCGCTGCTGCACCAGCTCCGCGATCCGCCGCAGCACAAAGTCACCTGCCCGATGCCCGTAGGTGTCGTTCACCCGCTTGAAATAATCGATGTCGAACATCAATAGAGCGAGCGGGCGGTCGTAACGGCGCGCGCGGCTCAGCTCACGCGCCAGCGTCTCTTGAAAGTACCGTCGGTTGAAGACCTGCGTGAGCGCGTCGATGGTGGAGAGCCGGTAGATCTCGTCGTGATAGGAGCTCTCGATGTTGTCTCCCGTGAGGAACTTGAACATCGAGCGGCCAATCTTCACGAGGTCGCCGTCTCGCAGGTAGGTCTCGTGGATCTTGTTGTCGTTGACGTAGGTGCCGTTGGTCGACTCGTTATCTCTAATTTTGATTCCGCTCTCATCCACCAATACGAACGCGTGTTTACGCGAGACCGATTCTTGTCCAACCACGATGTCGTTCGAGGTGCCACGGCCGATGCACATCTCTCGATTGTCGATGCTGTACTTCCGACCGAGATCACTCGATCCATAGATCGCCACCAGGCACGAGTCCTTTCGCTTGCGCTGGTTGAGGTCATCCAACTCTGGGTTGATGACGGTTACGATGGTTTCATCTCGCATGGATTTCCGCGGGGGCAGAACGATGCAGCAGCCCCGAAGTGTTGTCTACTGGGCACATCGTCAATCTTCGCGGTGGCAGTAGGTAGGATGGAGAACTACACGGCCCAGGACCGAACCCCGCGGGCCCCGCAAAGGCCAAGCCCACCTCAAAAAACCGCGAAAACACCCTGCAATCCTTAGACTATTGCGCGCATTCGTGACGTACCAACGTCGCGCGAGAGGCGGGGCGCTGACGCGCGAACCCCGAACTCAGGAGACAAGTCCGGCGCTCAAGGTCCGTGGGCCCCGTTTGCTACAGGCGCGTGCACATCGCACAACGAAGCCCCCGCGGGCCGCCCCGGCATTCGACGAGCCCGATGAAGATCGCCTCTTGTTGGGTTGGTCCTCGCGCTGTTTTTGCTCTGGGCCGCCCTCGCTGATATAGCCAAGGCGTGACTGGTACCGCGCGACGTCTAGACGGAGTCGGAGCACTCCTCTTCCTGGCCTCCTTCGCGGGGATCGCCTACTTCGTACAATCCCAGACCGTCCCGGACCATCGCGAACAGCCGAAGACCCCGATCACCGCGGTCGCCGAGCCGACCCAGGTGGACGCACCAGCCCCGGTCCTCCCATGGGAAGACCGGCTCTCTATGAGCGCAATGGAACTTGAATCGGTCCTCGGCGCAGCGCCGGCACCCGACGCCAAAGGTGGAGGGGACTCCGAGCCTGACCGAGCGTTTGTGCAGACGCTCAACGACGGTCACCGCATCCTCTGGACCCTCGACCCAGTGCTGCACAACTCCGCCCTAACGATCTTTAAGAACCGTGAGGTCCCCTACGGAGCAGCGGTGGTGCTCGATCTCCGGGACAACGCAGTGTTGGCGTTCGCGGGACATTCGAGCGCCGATCCAGAGGTGGATCCCCTCGAGATTTTGACGACCGCGTGGGCCCCCGCGGCCTCGACGTTTAAACTCGTCACGACAGCGAGCCTGCTCGAACACGACGACGCCAACCCGACCACGCGCGTCTGCTTTTTTGGGGGCTTGCACGGCATCACCGATGAAGCGCTGAAAGACAACCCCAGCCGCGACACCCGCTGCGAGACGCTGTCCTCCGCCATCGCCCAAAGTTACAACCTCGTCATCGCCAAACTCGCGCTGCGCCAGCTTGACCAAAAAGAGCTCGTGAGCACGGCGCACCGGATGCAGTTCGAGGCGACAATTCCGTTTGAGTTCCCAGTGGAGCGCAGCCCCATCGACATCCCGGGAGACGGGAACGAGCGAGCCAAGGTCGCCGCGGGGTTTTGGCACGTCGACCAAAGCCCCCTGCACGGCGCCTTGGTCGCGTCCATCTTCGCCCGCGGCGGCAGCTATCAACCCCCTCACCTCGTCCGTGAGGTCCTCGGACCCGCGGACGACCGCATCCTGCCCGCGGCGGCGCCGGTGCAGCGAGTGCTCGCGGAGGACGTCGCCACAGAGGTTGGGAAGATGATGGTCCGAACCACCACGGAGGGCACGGCGCGCAAGTCCTTCCGCGACAACAAGGGAGCGCGGTTTTTGCCCAACACGCACGTGGCTGGGAAGACCGGGAGCCTCACAGGAAAGCGCGCCCCCTCGTACAACTACAACTGGTTCATCGGCTATGCGCCGGCCGAGAACCCGGAGATAGCATTCGCGGTGCTACTCGCCAACGAGCCCTCTTGGCGTATCAAGGCCCACTACGCGGGGCGTCGTATCGTTCAGCTGTACATGGAACGACGCGACGAGATTCGACGCGCCCGCGACGTTCGACTGTCGCGGGAGGGCGTGGTGATGCCATCACGGGATCCCTCGACGGGGGCCCTCCTCGCCGACCGCGAGGCGCCCAACGCTGCTTCGCCGTCGCCTGCGCACAAGGCCGCGCCGCCCGCCAGCGCGCCATTGCCTCCGGTGCCAGGCCCACGCCCCGCCACCTCAGCCCAAGACAAACCCGTGCCTCCGACGCTCCCGTCGGCTGGCTAGCGGCCCGGCGGTCATGACCCCAGCGGGTTGCTCAACAGCTCGCCTCGGACCTGCCGGGTCTGCTCTCGTCGACCGCGGTCGACCTCCACCGTCTTTTGAATGGGGAATCGACCCGGCTTGCGGACCTCCACCCGATGCTTGCCCGGCGCCACGCGCACCGCCCCTTGCACCTCGCGGACCTGCCCGACGTAATTGCCGTCCACAAAGACATCCGCGTCGTCATCTCCATCAGAAATTTCGAAGATCAGCACCGCCCCTGCGGCCGCCCCAGCGCCGCGCACAGATTTTGAGGAAGGGTCGCTGGCGCATCCCGCCGCGCAACAGGTCACTGTCGCCGCAAGCAACCAGCGCCGAGGGCTATTCCAATTCCGTCTCGCGTGTCTGTACATCGATTCCTCCATCTGGGTTCATTCGTAGCTCGAGTCCATTGGACCGAACATAGTCTAGCTCGGCGATCGCGTCGTAGGTCTGCCGAACCGAGCGAGAGGTCTCCACCCCCAGCACCACCTCGCCGTCGGCGTTGATTTCGAAGACTCGCACCGACTGCGCACCCCGGACGGCGTCGCGAATCCGACGCGCCATGCCCTCCACATCCGAAGACCGCCAGAAGCCTTTCAGCGTCAACCGAATCCCCGCGGCGCCTTGGCGAGCCAGAGCCATCTGAAGTTCGTCCAGACCCTCCCGCACCGCCATCGCCGCCGCCTCTGTCACGGACGCTCCAAGTCCCACTCCGACGGCCTGAGCGACCTGAACGTCGTCCACCGTGGCGACGAACCTCGCCTTGCCGCCGCGCAGGTAGGTGAAGGCCACGTCGCCCGTATCCGAGCACGACAACGACACCGTCAACGAGCGGCCCCGCTCCCCCTCGATCGGAGAATTCTCGGCGCTCCCGGCGCGTCCGACCACGCCCGCCTCGACGAGCGTCGCGTACACCTGCGTCGGTGTCGTCACCGCGCTGCAGCCCGACATGGACACCCCTCCCCAAACAAAAGTCGCGTGCTCCCCGGACACTGGCGAGGACGCCAGCACCTTCTTCAGCCGCGGAATGTCGACATCGACCTCAATTCGCGCCAGCACTTGGGTCGGCGTGCGATCAACCGACGCCACGCGATAGGCCCCCGTCCAGTTGGCCCAGTCGTCGTTCACCTGTTGCAGTTGTTCAGCCCGCACGTTCACATCCGTCGATGCGGCCTGGATCGCCGCGTCGAGGGCTGCCTTGCGCGCCTCTTTGGAGGCGAGCGCCAAGGCCTCCCCGCGTCGTTCGCTATGGGCGGCGGCCCCTGCCCCCTCGGCGTCGGCCTTCTGCGCCTGCTGGCGGTGGGC
>JBDQGY010000119.1:0-12764 GCA_040265175.1 Nannocystaceae bacterium | reverse complement strand
TCGACGTCGGCGGCGGCGGTATGATCATGAGCTCCCCCGAGGGGCGGGTGGACGGCCAGCGGGGCCGCCCGTGCTTGAGCGGAGGCGTGTGCGACTTCGGGCTGGCCTGCGGCGCGCAGGGCACCTGTGAAGCGACCGTGGTCCCCCAATTCAACCTCTCTCTCTCCGTGGACGTGCTGCTCGGTGTGCGCTGGAGCCTGGGCGCCCAGATCCGCTACTTTGGGCTCCTCTCTTCGATCTCTGACGGCGCCAACGGCCTCCCCCAACTGCTCACCGTCGGCCTCCGGCTCGGCGTCCGTTGGTAGGGAGCCACCGACCCGCCTTGCGAAGCGCCCCGCCGTCCCGCAGGCTTAAGCGATGCACGCCGTGGCCGATATCTGCGTCATCCCCCTCACCGGCAACATCAGCGTCCGCACCGAGGTGGCCCGGGCCCACCAGCTGCTCGCCGCCTCGGGCCTCAAGGTGCACCTGCACGCCTACGGCACCAACGTGGAGGGCCCGCTGCCTGAGGTGCTCGCGGCGCTGCAGACCGTGCACGAGACCCTGCACGCCGAGGGCTGCCCGCGCCTGTCCACCACGGTCAAGCTTGGCACCCGCACCGACAAGGCCAGCTCCATGGACGGCAAGGTCCAGGCTGTGCGCGAAATCCTCGACGGTGACTGAAGCGACCAGCGGAAGCCCGGGTGATCCCAGCACAATTGACTACGGCTCGCTTCCCGAACATCCGTCGGGGCCCGCGGCGATGGCCTCACAGGTTGCCACGATCAATGTCCCGCAGGGGGGCGCCGGGCCGTTCAGGTCCCGCGTAATGGTGAACTCGAGGTTCCAGACCTCGTCGATACACAGCTGGCTCATCGCCGCGCCAGTTAACGCTGTGTAGCAGACCCCCGCTTCATTCGCCGGGTCCTCCGCGGGCAGCTCGTCACACCGGGGAATGGTCGTCGAGCGAAAGAAATCCCCAACCGCGTCCCTGGGAATCAGCTGCGTCAACTCGCACGCGGGTTCAAGTCCCCACGCCTCGGTGGCATCGAGCGCGCACCCCTCGCGAAATCTGTCGGGTGCGTGTCGCCGAAGATATCTGATAGGCGTGACACGCTGCGGCCCACCACGCACAA
The DNA here is from genome assembly GCA_040265175.1 of Nannocystaceae bacterium. Taxonomy (GTDB): domain Bacteria; phylum Myxococcota_A; class Polyangia; order Nannocystales; family Nannocystaceae; genus JAAZXR01. The sequence continues at coordinate 11,649 of JBDQGY010000119.1, read as the reverse complement.
AGGCCCGCACATCGTTGATGCGCGAGCCTTCGAAACGTCCTCGTCCCTTAGAGGTTCGGGCAGTCTTCTGCCGGACGGTCCGACAGCTGGCAGTTGGCGCTGACCACTGTGCCACCGGGCACTGGGAAGTCTGGGCTGCGAGTGATGGTGAACTCGAGGTTCCAGCCCTCTGCCACGCATTCCGGGCTCATCGCATCCCCCGTCAACTCCGTGTAGCAGACGCCGACGTCGTTGCTCGGGGAGTCTGATGGGCTCTGGGCGCAGTTGGGGATAGTGTCGGTACGCGTGGTCGCCCCTCCGTCGATGGGAACTTCTTGGGTAACCTTGCACGACACCTGTAGCCCGTCGCCAAGGTCTCCCTCTGTGTCCTGCACGCACGACTCAAAGCAACCCGGCTTGATCTGGTCCTTAATGGCTTCTGCGACGGCGGTCAACGCGGGGCTGTAGTCAGCGGCGCAGATGGAGAACAGATTCGAGGTCAGGTTTGTGTCCGCGATCGGGTTGTAAAATGCCTCCGCAAACTCTCGAAGCCTCACCGGCGGCACCGCGTTTTGGAGTTCACCACCCACAGTGGACGAACAGCCGTAATCGACTCCAAACGTCGATTGCACGGTCGGGTCGGCGGAGTCTTGATAGACGAGATCAGCCGCGCCGGTGGAGTATCCCTCCGGGACGCCGCCAATAACGGAGACGATCGCCTCATCCGGTCCTTGCAAGATGGCCTTGTCGCTCTCGATGCCAGCGATCTGATCGAGGTATCGCTTGAGCGGCAGCAGCACTTGCTGCTGATCGTCGGCGTTACCGCCGTCGTAGTCGTCTCCGATCTCTTCGCCGAGGTAATTATAACTTTGCGACGTGCAGCTCGTATACGGGCTGCCGGTCCCTTCGCACTTCGTCCCCGCGTTCCAGCAGATGGAAGAGTTGGGCGTCGCCGCGTTCCAGAAGGGAGAGTCGGTGGCGGTGTTGCTGAACACCGAACCGCTCACCGCCGCGTTCGCGGAGCAGTCCGCCTCGTCCGTGACCTGAACGATCGCAAGGATCGCTTGGTCGCGTAGGAACCCGTACTGTTCGGAGTTCCCCACCTTCGCGAGCGCGAGCGCCTTGTATTGGCTCTCAAGCTGCGACTCGTAGCCGCAACCGTCCACCCCTTGCGGCCCCATGCATTGGAACGCCTGGACCATGTCAGACCATGCGGTCGCGCCGCCATCGATCGACAGGTTGGAGACTCCCTCGATATTCTGAATCCACGGTCGGGCCTTCGCCTCGCTGTCGAGCGCGGTTTTGGTGGGTAGCACGCTGATCTGGTTTCCGATGGACTCCGGGCAGAGCGCCGTGCATGCCTCGTCGTATACCTGCACCGTGGGCGCAGAGTGCGGCCACTCGAACTCATTCGCCCGCGTCGTGCACGACGAGAGCACCAGCTTGCCTGCCTCTGGGGTGGTGTTGTTGATGCCATCCGTGGGACACGCCGACTGAACGTTGGAATTGTCCGAGGTGGTCACACCGATCCTGTAGTTGGCGTCGACGTCGTCCGCCTCCAGCACGTTGATGAACGAGTCAAAGTTGTCCGCGAGCGTGATCTGCTCTTGGGCCATCGACCCCGAGTTGTCCACCACGAAGAGCACGTCCACGTCTTTGTTGACTTGGAGTTGGAGGACGTTCTCGTCGACCGCGGTCGAATCGAGTTCCACGGCCTGGAGCGCGTGCGGGTTGCAGCCGGCGATGGCCGCCACCGCGGTGACGAGAGCGACAGAGTAGGAGAATGGGGCGTGTGGACGTGCGCGCATCGGTTGTTCCTTTTAAGTTTCCGGCGCCTTCTAGAACGAGCGCCTTGCTTCCTATACCTGCTCCAGCAAGTTAGGCGCCAAGAAGATTGCAAATGAATCCAACGGGGTAAAGCGATCATCCACGAAAGAGGCGCCAACCTCGTTGGCGCTTCCGGGGCATATCTGCCAACAACGGCTGCCGGCGACTTCGCGGGTGGCCATCACGGCTTGCGCAAAAGGCGCAGATCTTAGGCCCTGCCGCCCCGACCGCTGGAGCCTCGCTCCTTGTTGCCTTTGCCTCGACCTCGAACCACCAACCGCACCGGAACGCCAAATAGACCCCAGCGCTTGCGTACTCGCCGGATGAAATAGCGTTCCCAGGCAGGCACGAGGCAGCGGCCACGATTGGCAGAAATCACGATCAGCGGCGGCGTCGACGCGGCCTGGGTCGCGAAGTAGAGCTTGACCGGTTTGCTCTTGTGCATCGGAGGGTTGTGCTCCCTCACAGCAGCTTGGAGCTCTTCATTGAGATCGGAGGTGGAGATCCTCCGCTCCCAGCCTGCCGCGGTCGTGAGGCACGCTTGCAGCAGCTTCTCAAGTTCGAACGATTTGCCAGCCCCCTCATCTCGACCCGCGCCAACGACCGAGCTCTTCACGATGATCGGGGACTCCAAGAACGCGAGGGCCTCTTTGGCTTGCTCGAGGGCGTTGCGGGCCTCTTGTCCCTCGTGCACCACCAGATCCCACTTGTGCAGCGCGACCACCACCGCCTTGCCCCGCTCAAATGCCATCCTCGCGATCCGCTGGTCTTGATCGCGCACGCCCTCGGTCGCGTCGATCACCAGCACACAAACGTGGGTCTGCTCGATGGTCCGGATGGATCGAATCGCCGCGATCTTCTCCATCGCCCTCGCCACCTGTTTGCGGCGGCGAAGGCCCGCTGTGTCGATCAAAACGAGGTCTCGCTTTTTGTAGCGGAAGGGCAAATTGATCGGGTCGCGGGTGGTGCCAGGTTCACTTGAGACGATGACGCGAGGCTCCGCAAGCATCGCGTTTACCAGCGTAGATTTCCCCGCGTTCGGCCGGCCAACAAAGGCGATTCGAGTGCCCTCAGGGATGAGCGTCTCCGCCTGCGCTCCCGGCGGGAGCCGCTCCAAAATCGCCTCGCAGAGCTCGCCCACGTTGCGTCCGTGGGCGGCCGACACCGGCAACACCTCACCCAGTCCAAGCTCATTGGCGGCGAGCCCCGCCACCTCGCGGTCGGGGTTGTCGGCCTTGTTCGCCACGACCAGCAGGGGCTTGCCCGACTTGCGAAGCAGCTGCCCGATCTCTGCGTCCGCGCCAGTCGGACCGTCTACCGCGTCCACCACGAACAAAATCAAGTCCGCCTCTTGAATCGCCACCTCCGCTTGGAGCCGGATGTGCTTGGGCAGGCCCGTGTTTAATTCGGGGTCGAGGCCCCCTGTGTCCACCACTACGTAGCTGCACTCATCGAAGGTTGCGATGCCGTAAAGACGGTCTCGCGTCACCCCTGGCCGGTCCTCTACGATGGCCTTGCGGCTGCGCGTCAGCCGGTTGAACAGCGTTGACTTGCCCACGTTCGGCCGCCCGACGATCGCCACGATTTGTGAGGGTCCCGGAACCCCGTGCTCGTCGTCGATCCCTTCAAGAAGGCTGGCCTCATCAAATTCGCCGTTCATCCCCGATCCTCCTCCCGGTCTGCGTAGCCCAGCCGCTCAAGCTGCTTGGGATCCTCGGTCCACCCCGGGCTCACCTTCACGTCCAAGAATAACTGGCATGGTCTCCCGGTGAGCAGCCCGATGCGGTGTCGCGCCTGGGAGGAGATGTCCTTGATCATGCTGGCCTTCTTTCCGATGACCATCCCCTTTTGACTCTGCTTGTCTACGTGGACCGTCGCGTGAATCCGATCCCCGGCCTCAGTCTCTTTGTAGCGCTCCACCACCACCGCGCAGGCGTAGGGGAGCTCGTCGCGCAGCTTGGCGAAGATGGTGCCGCGAACGATCTCAGAGGCGTGCCAGCGCATGTCCTTGTCGCTGAGCTGGTCGCGGTCGTAGTAGGCGGGGCCCTTCGGGAGCCGGGCGAGCACCTCCTGCTCGAGCACGTCGAGTCCCTTGCCTTTGATCGCGGAGGTGGGCACCACCGTCTCGAACGAGTGGTGTCGCTGCCAAGTCTCGATGATCGGCAACGCCAAATCGCGGTCCTTGACCATGTCGCACTTGGTGAGCACCAAAATAATCGGACGGCCCGTCTCCACCAGCGACGCCAGCGCAGCCTGGGCGCCAGGACCCGGCTCCCACTCTGCGGCCGCCTCCGCGTCGGGGATGTTGGGCATCTCGGCCAGCATCAGCACGAGGTCCACACCCCGCGCCCCTTTGATGGCCTCGTCCACCATGAACTTGTTCAGCGCCGACTTCGCCCGGTGAATCCCCGGGGTGTCCACGAGCACCGCCTGAAACTCCTCGCCGCTCCAGATGCCGAGCATGCGCTCCCGGGTGGTCTGGGGGAACCGCGTCGCCAACGCCACGCGATCTCCAATGAGCGCGTTGAGCAGCGTGCTCTTGCCCACGTTGGGTCGCCCGCAGAGCGCGACGAAGCCTGAGCGGTAGGTGTCAGGCGAATTGGAATTGGCGGAAGTCATGCGAGAATCGAGGGTTATGGTCGAATGCGGCCCCGATGGCAAGCGCCCCGCACTCGGGCCTCCACGCGCGGCCTCCGGACCCCATCGTCGATTCCTGCGTGATCCTTCTTGAGCCGTCCTCACTGCCAGCCCGGGACATATTCTGGCACAATGGGGCCGTGTCCTCGTCCCCCCTCGCCACGCCCGGTTCTCCCCGCGACGACGCCCACCACGGGGCACAACCCCCCCCCACGACGATTCCAGCGCTGCTGCCCGCGGTCCTCACCGCCGGTGCCGTCGGTTGGGCGGGCGTGGTGACGCTCGGCGATTTCTCTCCTGCATGGCCCGGGGTCGCCCTGGCCGTCCCGGGATTCATCCTCGGGGGTCGCGTAGGCCGCCCCCTGCTGCGTGGAGCGATTCAATTCGTCGCGACGGCTGCGTGCATCGCGCTCGCGATCCAAATCGCCGCGGTCGTCGGTGCCGCGTGGGCAATCAAACAGCTGTAATTCCAAAATGTTAGAGTCGAGTCGTCGCTCGATCATCAACAAATGCGCCGATAGGTAGTTAGATGTAGGATATTTGCCTTCATTCTCGTACCCGTCCAAGATCCATGCATGGACGTCACCCCCGAGCGAAGAAGCTCCCAGCGAATCGACAAAGTGTTCCGCGTGCTCCTGTCTTGCGACGAGCTCGGCGACCGCTGGTACATCGCCCGCAACATCTCCGAGGGCGGCATGTTCGTGGAGATGCACGAGCCCCTCCCCTTGAACACCAAGATCATCGTGCGCTTCCAGTTCCCGGGCGACGACGCGGCCATGTGCGCCATGGCCCGCGTGCGCAACCACTACTACTTCCAGTTCTCCGACGACGCCGGCGAGCTGCAGTCCCTGTGCGGTGTGGGTCTACGCTTCCTGAGGTTCATCCCCGAAGCCGGCGCGACGCTCCCCGAAGAGCGGCTTCACTAGGCGACGCCCTCCCCGGACACGCGCGTACGCGGCACTGCACGAGCCCTGGGGGCCCTGGCTGGTATCACAGGCCATGAGCGCCTCGATGGCGCAACTGCAGCCCGCGTCGGCGTCGCCCATCCTCATTCCAGGGTGACGCCCGTGATGAACTGCCGCCCGCCCCGATGCCCGCCTCGACCCCCGCAACCCCTAGGGCAAGGGGTTGACGAGTGTCACGTTCGTGAGGCTGTTCCCGTTGAAGACGTAAGTCACGGGCGTGCCGTCCGTATGGTACCCGATCTCCGTCAGCAACTCGCACGTCTCGTTCGATTCGCACAGACCATTTTCGTTGCCCACAACCTGGCCCGACGCATCGACGTCCAATAGCTTCTCGTACGCGCCCACGAGCCAGGTGACCTGGCACTCGGCGCTCCCGGAGAAGGTGCTCTCGGAGAGGAACGTGTCGCAGGCGGCCTGCGACGTCATCCAGTCGCCGTCGTGGAAGGCGTGGGTTCGCTCTCGGGTGATCACCGGGGTCGGCCTCAGCAAACAATCACTGGTGCACGTGAGGCTTCCGGTGGGTCCGTCGTCACACTCCTCCAGGCCAGGATCAAACTCGACCACATAGTTTCCGCAGGTCTTGAACATGCACAACGTGTTGCATGTGGAGGAGGGCCCTCCGTCGTCGCACTCCTCCCCTGGGTCAATCGTAGAGTCCCCGCAGGTCTCACGGAGACACGTACTGCCACAACCGTCCCCGGGCACCGTGTCTCCGTCGTCGCACTCCTCCCCATCCAGGACATTGAGGAAGCCGTCCCCGCAGCTGGAAAGCGTGCAGTCCCGGTTGCAGTTGGCGGTCGTTTCTCCGTCATCGCATATCTCCGTCGTATAGACGACGCCGTCTCCACATACAGACCCGGGAGGTGGCACGTTCCCTTGAAGGTAGGGAACCCAGGTCTGCGATCCGGGCCCCGTCAGGCTCGGGAAGTCCGTGAGATTGTCCGGGATGATCCCGTTGATCGTGAGCAGCGACGGGTCGTTGCTCACACAGACGTTGGCCGAGACGTTCATGGGGAAATCGGGATCCGTGACCGCGACGGTGTTGCATGTTCCGCTCAGATCCGTCTGTGAAACGTACAGTTCTCCCGCGATCAACCCGGTCTCCGCGCCCCAGGTGAACTCGGAGCCCGTGGTGGCGGGGTAGGTCCCGTTCAGGATCATATTCCACGCCTCGATCTGTCCGCCCGTGCCCGGCGTGGGTGTGCTCTGCGCCGACGCCGAGAACAGCCCCGAAACGCCGCCAGGGTCCCCCTCAACCCATACGCTGCTGAGCTTGGGTCCCCAGGTGCCGTTGGGCTCCGTGGCGACCACGGTCGGGTAGCAGCACCCCGCGTTGTCCACGGTCTGCACCGACATCCCCTGCACGATGTTGCCTTCGCCTACGACAACACTGACATTCTGGTAGGGCGGGTCACCACCCGTGGGTTGATTCTGGACATAAACCCTCGAGAACACGGCATTTTTCGGGAACTTGTTCGTACTCCCGGCGGACAGAATCTGGATGTTGTGGAACACCATCGGATCGGCAAGAGCGGAGGCGGCGCTCGCGATGCTCTCGAAGTTCGATCCCGTCACAATGGACGGCCGCCGCGCTGCGCCCACGGCGCTGGTGGCCGCGCCAATTTGCAGGCCACCACTGGACTGGACATTCCGCAAGAGCACATCTGGCCCCGCGAGGACCACCGCATTCTCGTTGGGGTCCAAGACCATGAGGTTCTGCGCGAGAATCCGCGGATACCCGATGGGGAAGGTACTGGGTTCCCCGGAGGTGTTGTTCGCATCGATCTCCAGACGCTGGAGCGGGTGGCTTCCGTCCGTGTCCAGCACCAGGATCCCCGAGACATTGGCACCTGGATCCGCGATCCGAACCGAGGAACCGCCAAAGACGGGATTCGCGAAGGTGACGTCCTCGATGGTCGTATTGGTCGCGAGGTCCCCGATATAGATCTCCGCGCTCAACGGCGCGCCACTCCCGATGAGATCGATCGACTTCAGCGATGATCCCGGTCCATAGATATTGATCAGCCCCTGGTCAACGGTCCCAAACGTGAACTCGAACCCACCCTCCATGTAGACCGACGCCCCGAGCGTGAGCGAATCATCAAAATACATCGGGGGCGCCTGATAACTGAGGATACTGAGGGGGGCGTCGGCGAACGCCGGTCCCGACATGGAAATCGGCCCGCACGAACCGTCGTGCTGAACGATCACCGGGTTGTCGCCGGGAGCAAGCCCCCCGGTGAGCTCGAGCGGGACGGTGTCCTCGAAGGCCACCACCGGGTTGTCCCACCACTTCTCGGGTGCGGATGTTTCGGACACCGTTGTTGTGTCGGGGAGTTCCACCTCCACCGTGAGTTGCATGTCCTTCCACGTGGGGTTGCACACGTCGGTCGTGTTGTCGATGAAATCGCCGAGGGGTCCAAGGACCTGAAAATCCACGGTGATCGTACTCCCATTGTCCACACACTCGACAAGCGCTGCCGTGCCCACGTTCGAGGTCACAGTCGTGTTCGTACCGCAGGTATCCAAGGTGGTCGCCTCGTACCTCAACACGCGCCATCCCTCGAAACACCACACCGATTTCGACACGCCCGGCGGGTTACGAGGTTCTTGCTGCGTGAAGTGATACTTGTCCGAGCCAAAGTCACACTGGATATCGGGCGCCGAGCTACTGAATCCCGCAACGTAGGTCGCATAGTCCACCTCGAGGTACTCATTCCACTTCGCGGCGTTCGTCCACACATGCTGCACCCCGAGGCTGGCGCTGCATCCGCTGGTGTCGATGGACTGACAGTCACCCGCGCACGCGAGGTTCCCGAACGGCGCGGCGCCGCTCGTCTCCGTGTTGCAGTCCTTCGAACCGAACTCGTTCACGTCGCAGACCTCAAAGCCCACGTCCAGGGTGCCGTCGTTGCACACCGGACCGCTCACCTCCGCCTGCACGCACTGCGTCGTACACACGCTGCACGAACCCTGCCCATAGGGGCACGTGTCCGTGTTGGCCGCCCCGTCGTCGCACTGCTCGGGCTCGGTCCCACCCGGCGGCACAAACCCGGAGTTTATATACTCGTCCCCGCACGATGGCACCTGGCAGTCCACGGCGCTGTTGCCCGTGTTTGAGCCGTTGCAAGTCTGCGTGTCTCCTCCATCGTCGCACCCCTCCAGCACGTTGTTGTCCACCTCGTCCCCACAAAACTCATCCTGGCACGTGGCGCTGCAGCCGTCGTCGCTGGCCACGTTGTTGTCGTCGCACTGCTCGGTCGCCTTTTGGAACCCATCCCCGCACACGTTAATCGTGCAAACGCTCGTGCACGCCTCGTCGTCTCCATTCAACGCCCCCGCATCGCACTCCTCCAGCGCATCGAGCCCCTTGAAGTTGTCCCCGCACGTCGTGAGCGTGCAGTTCGTCAGGCAGTTGCTCTGCCCCGTCACACCGTTGAGCGGCCCGTCGTCGCAATCCTCCAACATCCCGTCGGAGAAGTTGACCACCCCGTCGCCGCACGTCTCCACCACGCACGTTGAACTGCAACCATCGTCGTCTGCCGTCCCGCCGTCGTCACACGTCTCCCCGTCCGCGCCGTTCACATATCCGTCGCCGCACACCGACACCTCGCACTGCACGTCCACGGGCGCCGCCGCGCCGTTGCAGTTCGCGCTGTCGCCACCGTCGTCGCACGTCTCCCCCACCCCGATGCTCCCGTTGCCGCAAAAATCATCCTTACAGTCCACAGTGCACCCGCTCGTGGCCGCACCGTTGTTGCCCCCGTCGTCGCACTCCTCGTTGCCCCCCTGGTGCGAATCGCCGCACACGTTCACCGCGCACGCCCCCGTGCAGTCCGCGCCCACCATACCGTTGACCGCGCTCCCGAGGTCGCAGCCCTCGCCGTCCGTCGTGTTCAACACCCCGTCCCCGCACGCCGAAAGCGTGCAGTTCGCGTTGCAGCTCGCCGTCTCGCCACCCTCGTCGCACGTCTCCAACGCAGCCTGGTTCACCTTCCCGTCCCCGCACGCCGCCGGCGTGCAGTCCGCGTTGCACGACACCGATTCGCCGGCCGTGTCGCAAAGCTCGTTGTCCAGCGCATTCACCTTCCCGTCACCACACACGCTCTGCGTGCAGTCCACGTTGCACGTCGAGGAACCCTCCGGCCCACCGTCGCACGCCTCGACATTCGCCCCCGAGGTCTGTTGCACGAAGTCGCCACACACCGCCACCTCGCAACTGTTGGTGCAGTCGTCCCCGTCCACGTCGTTCCCGTCGTCGCACGCCTCGCTGGTGTCGATCTGGCCGTTCCCGCAGTTCTCGAGTTTGCAGTTCGCGTCGCAGCCGTCCCCGCTCGCGGTGCCACCGTCGTCGCACTCCTCCCCCGCCTGTGTATTCGTATACCCGTCGCCGCAGCTCACGCCGCTGCAGTCACCGTCGCATGTCGCCGTCTGCTGCCCCTCGTCGCACGTCTCCCCCGCGTTCAAATTCCCGTCGCCGCAGGTGCTCAGCACGCAGTTCACCGTGCAGCCGTCCGTGTCGTCCCCGTTGCCGTCGTCGCACTGCTCCCCTGGACCCTGATATCCGTTGCCGCACACGTCGTTGAGACAATTGCTGTCGCAGGTGCTCGGCGAAATCCCGTTGCTTGCCCCGTCGTCGCATTGCTCCCCCGCCGCCGGGTTCACGAGGCCGTCACCACAGGTGCTCTGCGTGCATTGGTCGGTGCACGTCGAGGACGCACCCACGCTATCGCAGGTCTCACCCGCCGCCGCGTTCACCGTGCCGTCGCCGCAAAACGCCTCCGTGCAGTCCACGTCGCACGTCGCCGACTCCCCTTGCGTGTCGCACTGCTCGCCAATCGATTCGTTCACGTTTCCGTCGCCGCAACTCGGCAAGGTGCAGTCGTCGTCGCAGCTCACGCTCTCGCCCGGCCCGTCGTCGCACGCCTCGTTTGCGAAGGTGTTCACCACGAAATCACCACACTCCGGCGTCGTGCAGTCCACGTCGCACGTGGTGCTCGCCGCTCCACCCTCGTCGCACGCCTCGTTGGGGTCCACGATGCTGTTGCCGCACTCCTCAAACTGGCACGTCGCGCCGCATCCATCCCCCACCGTTGAGTTCCCGTCGTCGCACTCTTCTCCCGCCAGATCCGACACCACCCCGTCCCCACACGTCACCGCCTGGCAGTCCGCACGACAATTTGCGGAGCCGTTCACCCCGTCGTCGCACGCCTCCCCCGCCGTCGCGTTCGTCACGAGATCCCCGCACGACGACGTCGTGCAGTTCGCGTTGCACGTGGCGGACTCGCCACCGTCGTCGCACTGCTCCCCCGCGTCCACGTTCCCGTCTCCGCAACTCTCCAGCTGGCACGTCCCATCGCACCCGTCCCCCGCCGTCGTGTTCCCGTCGTCGCACTGCTCTCCCGCCACCGTGTTCAACACCCCGTCCCCGCACGACGCCGCCGTGCAATCCCCGTTGCACGCCGCCGTCTGTCCGCCGCCGTCGCAGACCTCTCCCGCCGTCGTGTTCACCACCCCGTCTCCGCACAGCGCGCCGCTGCAGTCCGAATCGCAGGTCGCAGATTCTCCGCTGTCGTCGCAGGTCTCCCCCACCTCCGCCGTCACCACGCCGTCGCCGCACGCCGGCACCTGGCACGCCGACGTGCACGTCGCGTTGCCCTGGGCGCCTTGATCGCACACCTCCCCCGCCGTCTGATTCACCACAAAATCTCCGCAGGTCGCAGACGTGCAGTCCACGTTGCACGTGGCCGACTCCCCACCGTCGTCACAGATCTCTCCTGTGGCCGTGTTCAACACCCCGTCCCCACAGCTCGGCGCCGTGCAGTCCGAGTCGCAGGTCGCAGATCCTCCCGTGCCCTGATCGCAGTACTCCCCCGCCGTCGTGTTCACCAGCAGGTCCCCGCACGACACGAAGCTGCAGTCCAAATCGCAGGTCGCGGACTCCCCGCTGTCGTCGCAGTCTTCTCCCGGATCCACCACCCCGTTCCCGCAGCTCTCGAGCTGGCAGGTCGAATTACATCCGTCGCCGTTGGCCGTCCCCCCGTCGTCGCAGCTCTCCCCCGCCGTGGTGTTCACGATGCCGTCGCCGCAGGTCGAGAACGTGCACGACGCCGTGCACCCCGCCGTCTGGCCCCCCGTGTCGCACTGCTCTCCCGCCGCCCCGTTCACAGTCCCGTCCCCACACTCCGCCGCCGTGCAATTCGTGTCGCACGCCGCCGTCTCGCCGCCATCGTCGCAGGTC
>JBDQGY010000118.1:0-12898 GCA_040265175.1 Nannocystaceae bacterium | reverse complement strand
CTTCTTAAGTTTCTCCCGCAGCGGGGCAGCCTGGGCTTCCAGCAATTCACGGAGCTGTCCGAGGTCACGCTCGAGTCGACTGTGAAGCTTCTCGTCGACACCGTCGAGGTCTGGGAGCATCTCCGCGAGTTTGCGGGCCGCGCCGCTCGCCTTTTGAAGCGCGGCGAGCTGATCGGCGCCCTTGGGCTTCGGGAAGATCACGGAATCAAAGCGCTTGCGCAGCTGGGCCACCGGCTGTCCCTCATCAAAGACCGCCGACGAGAGCTCCTCCATCACTCCCGCCGACACGCGGGGCGGAGCCAGCTTCCCTTGGCGGCTCTTGCGAGGGGCGTCGGGGGCGTCCTCCTCTGTGTCCCCGTCCCCCATGACCTTCGCGTAGTAGTCGATGGCCTCGTAGCTCGGGATGGTCTTCGCCACGCCGTCGCGAGCCAGCACCTGCGGCGCGTGACGCTTGAGGGTTGAGAAGCTGATGGTGAGTTTTTCGACCGTCGCCTTGTTGAGCGTCAACTCCTGCTTGCAGTAGACAAAAAAGTCGTCGTAGCCCCATTTTCGAAAGGCTCCCTTTTTTCGCACCATGCAGAGCGTCTCGGCCAGCTCGATCCACGAGCGTCGGAACCCCTGGGCCTTTTTGACGGCCTCGAGGCGCCTGGGATCTCCGCCGGTTTTCTCCAATAAGACGGCGAGGTCATCGAGCTTCTTTGTTGCGCGCGCCATGTCCGCGAATAGTACACGAAGCGCGGGGGGGTGACGCCCAACCAGCGGGCGGTGTCGGGGGCGACGCCCGCGCTGTGCGGCCACGTCTCGCGAGAGATGATACGATGCAACTCGCCTATGCGACCGCGCCTGCCGCTACCCGTTCACCGTAGAATCGCCGTCGCCGGCGCCTTGTTGGCGAGCTTTCAGATAAAGGGGGCGCAGGCCGCCCCCCCGATCGCCAGCGATACGACCGAGGTCGCAGACCTTGAAGCTGCCGGCGCGACGGTGGGGGAAGCCGCGGCGCCATCCATAAGAGATCTCTCCGGAACGCCAGAAGCAGCGCCGGATGCGGTCGCAGCTTCCTACGCGGCCGTGGCGGCGGAGGCGAAGTCCGATGAGCGCGACGGTCGCTATGTCGAAGCCCTCGACACGTGGGGTCGGCTTGCCCAGGATCCGTCGGCGTTAACCCCGGCGCAACGGACCGAGTGGGAGGAGGCGACAGATCGATTGACGGCCTTGACGCGCGGTCGAGCGGAGGACGACCCCGCCTCGACGCAGCGTGAGGTGTTGGACTTTCAGCGGTCCGGCGCGGAGCGCTCCGCCCCCACGCCCCTCGATACGACGGCGCCCGCGCCGACGTCCCGGTCCAATCGAGTGGTTCACCAGTGGTATTTTTGGGTCGCCGCGTCGTTAATCGCGGTGAGTGTGGGCACCATCGCAGGGCTCGCCATACAATCAGCGACCGCTCCCGGTGGCGTGGATGGCAGGGCGGGCGTCGCGGCGCCGCCGCCGGGACCACCCGCCGCCCTGGTGCGATTTTGAGAGCGGGCTCTTGCAGACGTGATGCGGACCGGCCATGGCCGCGCGTCGTGGGGAAAATTGCGCTCCCGGTGTTGGCGTTGGGCGCCGCGGGATGCGGTCCGAGTGCGCCGTCGAATGAATATCGGTCGCTGTCCAGCGCACAAGAGTGGCGATGGGAGGGGGGCGCCCGCCTCGTGCTGCGCTCGCTGCCCCTCGTCGTCCGTCCCAATGAACCGTTTCACGTGGAGCTTGAGGCGATCGTGGATCGTGGCGTCGCGCGGGCGTGTCGCGTGGAGTTGAGCGCGAGACCTCCAGAGGACGCCGCGCGCCGCCTCGTCAACCGCGGCGGTCCAGATCATTTTGTCGAGGACCCACGCACGGTCGCCGTCTCGCGGCGGATCACTCAAGGGGAGGCGCTGACGTTCCCGCTGTCGCTGCCTGACGCATGGGTGTGGCCTTCGGTGAGCGTCGAGGCGCAGCTTCACTGCGGCGACGGCGTGTTGACGGTGGTGGAGGGCGCGGCCCGGCATGGGCGCGGTCCGTTCGCCGGCGCGGCGACGGTGGCGACCCTCGGCGTGATCCCGACGACAGGGACGGGACGTACAGTGGAAGCACCGCGGGTGGAGGCGCCGATCGTCGTGGACGGTGTCCTCAATGAAGCGGTTTGGACGTCCGCGCGGTGGCCGCTATACGAGAGCCGCTTCGCGGGCCTCGTACAGCGACAGGGCGCGCAAGAGACCCACGTCAAGATGGCTTGGGACGAGGAGTTCCTCTACGTCGCGGGTGCGCTGACGGACGCGGACATCGTCTCCACCTTGGAGGGACGAGACGCGCGCTTGTGGACCGAGGACGTCCTCGAGGTGTTTGTGTTCTCGACCGAGGGGTCGAGCTACCTTGAGGTGCAAGGGTCCCCCGATGGCGACTTGTTCGACGCAGCGTTCACGGCGCATCGTCAGGGCGGTCCCGAGTGGAACGGGGCGGCCAAGACCGCGGCATCTGTGCAGTATGCCGCGGGCGATTCTCGTCAGGAACTCGGATGGCAGGTGGAGTTCGCGCTACCCTGGCGCGACGTGTGCGCGCACACCGATGCACCATGTTCTCCGGCGCCCAACCAAACGCTCAAGGTCAACGTCTTTCGGATCGACAAGAGCCCGGGAGGACGGTCATTCGGGAGTTCGTTGGCGCCGACGTGGAGCCCAGACTTCCACGTCGCGGACGCGGCGGCGACCGTGCGGCTGCTGCCACGTCGCTAGTCGCGTGGAGGCCAGGTGTGGGCCGACCACTCGCGGCCGCGTGGCTGCTCACGATGCTGACGCTCGTGGGGTGTGTTGGAGGCGGCGCGGCGCCCTCATCGTCGGCGCCCCCGGGCGGGGTGGATGGGGCATCCGTGGGCGGCCTAGAGCCCCGCGGATTTCAGCCATCCACACAGGCGGCGATTCAATACGGAGAGACGTCGATGTTTCGACCGAACGCGGCAGAGCGCTCCTTGCTCCGCACCCTTACAAATGACACGCGCGTCCACGCGCCGGCGCTGAGCGCCGTGACGCGCTCGCTCGCGGTTGGAGCCCCGAGCGCGGGGGAGTTCCCGGCAGGTCTAGTCTCTGGGTTGCTGGCCTGGTACGGGCTGCCAGATCCGCCGCCTTCTGTATTTGTGGTGGAGGTGAATGACCCCATGTGTGCGCGCGACCCTGGCCGCGAGGCGTGTCGCGCGTCGTTGGACGCTCTCGTCGCCGAATCCATGTCTTCGCTTCCCGAGGGAGAGGGCGCGCTGTTCGGGGTGGGCGTAGCGGCGACCGACGAGGGACGCTCGCGCCTCATCATCAGCTATCTAAATCGGGCTGTGGATCTGCAGCTCGTTCCGCGGTCCGCGGCGCTGAACGCCCGCGTACCCATTCGTGGCGTTCTGCTCGGCGAGCGGCGGGCACCGCGGGTGGAGGTGGTGGACGGTCAAGGGCGACTGCAAAAACTCCCGGCTGTGCTCGGGAGCGACGGGAGTTTTGATGCCTCCTTTGTGTGCGCGAGTGAGCCTGGAGTGGTGCAGGTAGAGGTGCTGTGCGACGGCGCGCACGGGGTGGAGGTCGCCGCAAACTTTCCGGTCGCCTGTGGTGAAGCCCTGGAGGATCAGGTCCGCTACCTTCGAGAGGAGCCCGGCGCATACGGATCGACCTCACAACTCGCGAGGCAGCTATATGAGTTGACCAATGAGGTTCGGACGGCCAAGGGGCTCGCACCGCTCGAGTGGAGCGACGAGGCGGCAAGGGTGGCCACGGCGCACAGCGAAGATATGGTGGAGCATCGCTATGTCGGTCATATCTCACCGCGAACAGGAAGCGCGATCGAGAGGTTCGCGAGCGCGCAGCTTCGCGGCGCCGTGATTCGCGAGAACGTCGCGCGGGGGTATGGGCCCTACGAGATTCACCGGAGTTTGATGGACAGCCCGAGCCATCGGGCCAATATTTTGGCGGAGGATGTCACGCGACTCGGTGTTGGCGTGGTCTTGAGCCCCCCGGAGACCACTGCGGAGATCGCCCCGATCCCCATGTACGTCACCCAAAACTTTTACCGAGAGCCGGGCGCGCGACCCGTGGGGGACCTGACCGTTAGCATCCTCTCAGCGGTCAGTTCTGTGCGGGCCAAGCGCGGTCTCGGAGATGTTCGCGTGAACGGCGGCCTCACGGGCATCGCCTCCGAGCTCGCCGTCCGCATCGCGGGAGGGGAAGAGACCGTGACCGGGTACGAGCAGGCCGCGTTCAATCTCGGGTTCGCGGAGATCGCCCTTCACCGGGCCTTCTCCAGCGATTATGAGACCTTGGCCACGGCCGATTTCGTGGGGGACAAGGTGGGACTCCATGAGGCGTGGGGGGTGGCGGTACGTCAAGTAGAGAGCGGCCCGCGCGCAGGGCAGTTTGCGTTGGTGGTGCTCAAGGGGCGGCACTGAGCGGCGCGCCGGGGAGCTGATCAGGGCTTGGGTTGGCGCGAACCCTCGGCTAAGGTCGCCCCGATGTCTACACCGCATCCAGCGTCGCCCGACGCGCGCACCACCGTCGTGTTGGGAGTGATCGGAGGCTCGGGGCTCTACGATATGCCAGGGCTCGAGCGCGTGGAGCGACGGGAGGTGCAGACCCCCTTTGGTGATCCATCAGGTCCGCTCACCGTGGGCGAGATTGTGCGAGAGGGGGGGCTGCCGCCGCTCAAGATGGTGTTCATCCCTCGGCACGGTGAGGGGCACGTGCACGCGCCGGGAGAGATCAACGCCCGCGCCAACATCCACGCGCTTAAGCAACTCGGTGTGACCCACGTGTTGAGCGTGAGCGCCGTGGGCTCGCTCCAAGAAGAGATACCTCCAGGGGACGTGGTCATCCCCCGACAGCTTATCGATCGTACCAAGGGGCGCGAGTCCACCTTCTTTGGCGACGGCGTTGTCGCGCATGTGCAGTTTGGTCACCCCATCGACGACGGGCTCGCGCGGCTGCTGCAGCAGGCTCTCGCGACAGAGGACGTGACGGCGCATGACGACAAGACGATGATCGTCATGGAGGGGCCGGCCTTTTCCACCAAGGCAGAGTCCATGCTCTATCGTTCATGGGGGGCGGACATCATCGGTATGACCGCGCTTCCAGAGGCCAAGTTGGCTCGGGAAGCGGAGCTCGCCTACGCGATCCTCGCGACGAGCACCGACTACGACTGTTGGCACGAAGGCGAAGCGGAGGTCAGCGTGGACGCGGTCCTCGCCGTGCTGCGGGCCAACGTGGCGCTGGCCCAGCGCGTGGTGTCCAACCTCGCGCGCAGCATGCCCGAGGCGGTCGCCTCGCTGCCCTACCCACGCGCGCTGGAGCACGCAATCATGACCGCCCCTCATCTTATCTCAAAAGAGCGTCGGGCACAGCTCGACCTTATCTGTGGTCATCACCTTTCGATGCTGGACGACTGAGGGAACTGGAACAACACACGGAGACGAAGATGTCTGTAACTTCATCAAATCATTTGTTGGTTGTTGGCAGCGTTGCCATCGACTGGATTATCACTCCTCACGCAGAACGAGAGCAGAGCGTTGGGGGCTCCGCGACATACTTCTCCATGGCGGGAGGCGGGCTGGCGCCGATCCAATTGGTGGGCGTAGTGGGCGAGGACTTTCCGCGTGAGGCGGTGGATGACCTCGTGGCGCGAGGCGTGGATGTGGATGGGCTCGAGACCATCGAGGGGGGGCTCACCTTCCGGTGGAAGGGCCGCTACCACGAGAACATGAACGACCGCGACACGCTCGAGACGCACCTCAACTGCTTCGAACACTTCAGCCCCAAGCTGCCGGAGAAGTACAAGCAGACCGATCACTTGTTCCTCGCCAATATTCAGCCGAGCCTGCAGAGCGCGGTGCTTGAGCAGATGGGACGTCGCCCGAAGGTGGTGGGGCTCGACACCATGAATCTGTGGATCGACATCGCCAACGAGGACCTGCATAAGGTGCTCAAGCAGGTCGACATTCTGATGATCAACGAGGAGGAGGCCCGCCAGCTCTCCGGTGAGGACAACCTGCTCGACGCGGCGCGCAGCGTCCGCGGGCTCGGTCCGAGCACCCTCGTCATCAAGCGAGGTGAATACGGCGCGATGCTCTTTGGACCCAACGACGACGACATTTTCTCCGTGCCCGCGCTTCCCCTCGCCAAGGTGGCCGACCCGACCGGCGCCGGTGACTGCTTCGCCGGTGGCTTCATGGGCTACATCGCCAAACAGGGCACGGGCCTCACGGCGGCGAATCTGCGCAACGCGATGCTGTGGGGTTCGGTCATGGCGAGCTTTTGCGTCGAGGGGTTCTCCTACGACCAATTGCGCGGCATCGAGGAGAGCGCTGTGGCGAGCCGCTTCGAGCGGCTCGTGCGAATGTGTGAGATCCCCCGCTAAGGCCTTTGCTCTGCCGTCTGTCGCTGAACGAGCGGTTTAGTCCTCGTCGACCGCGAGGCTGAGCCGCAGGACCGTCAAGGTCACGGCGAGCAGGCCAAGTCCGCGGATGGCCCAGACGCTCGCGGGGCTCTCGGCGAGAGCGAGCCCGACAGCGCTCGCGCCAGCGGCGGACGCGATGGTTCCAAGCCATGCCATCGCACCGAACGATGTGGCCCGCAGACGGCGAGGGAGTTCTACCACCGCCGCCTTGATCGCTCGCGGTCCGTAGCGACGCGTGATGCGGCCCTCGATGATCATCGCTCGGGTGCGATCGTGGATAGGAATGGTGATCGCCCACAACGCGACGCCGACGAGGAGCGCCGCGGATGTTCCACCGACGCTGCTGGTGACCAGGTAGATGGGGATGATCGCGAGGCGCAGCAGACTCACCCATAGGGCGCTGGTGACCATGGCGGGCGCCCATCGGATGGCGTTGTTGACGAAGGCGCCGATGGACCCGGGGGCTCGGAGGTGGGCCAGCACGCCGCCCACGGTGAGGAGATTTGCCAGGGCACCAAGCAGCAGCGCCGCAGCGAGGATTGTGGGGACTACGGCGACCGCCGACGGTGCGTCGGAGAGGACGCTGAGCAGTGACGGGAGGAATCCTTCGGGACCGCGGGTATAGCCGCCCATGGCGCGGGCGATCCCCGCGCTTCCGAGCCGGCCGGCGAAGGCGGCGATACCGAGACGCAGGACGGCGATGCCAACAATGCACCACACGCCGCGCTTGAGGGACGTCGACAGCCTCATAGCACACCTCCGTGAAGCAGCGCGGTGACCATGCCCTCAACGATTTGCCCGAAGGGGTCGCTCAAGCCGTCTCCTCGCGTTTTCTTTGCAGGTCCCCAGCGGGTGTTGTCGTGGCGGTCTCGCTCGATCATCAGCTTACCCGCGGGGTCAATGGACGCCCGTCTAATGCGCCGTCCGGGGAACATGAGCGTGGTCTTTCGTGCGACGCCATCCCAGACGACAAGCTCAGATTCGCCGTCGCCAAACTCGACGAGCACCTCCACGGGGAGCTTGAAGTCTCCTTCGCGTACGATCGTGACGGTGCTCTCCACATCTTCGTCGGGGAGTTTCGTGAGTGGGGTCTTTTTGGCGTCGGAGGGTGCTTGTCCATCTTCGCTCTCTGGCGCTTCATGCTCGGCGAAGGAGCCGTAGTGCCGGTGCAGAGAGCTCTCTCCGTCATGCTCGTGCCGATAAAAACCATCTTTCTTGATGCGTCGTTTCGTCTTGATGCTCGCGATGGAGAAGTCCACGGTGCGGGTGGAGCGGAGGGCTTGGTCGAGATAGTCACGCAGCGCGAAGCGTACGGGGTCCTGCTCCGCGTCGTCGCTTGTGAGCGACACGACCGCGCCGATCTCGTCCACGAGGGTGTCCTCAAGGATCCTCCCCGTAGGATGGCGAAAGCGGGTCTCGTCCACGTACCGTCGCATTGCGCGGTCAAATGGTTTTGCGCCGACAACGGCGCGGAGGGTGTAGAGGGTGGCCGCGGCCTTGCTGTATGCCGTGGCACCATAGCCCCCGCCGTCGGGCTCAAACTCGGACGCCGGTTTGTCGATCTCCTCGAGGTCGGCCGGCGCGGCGTTGGCCAGGCGGCCAAAGTCTCGGATGGTGACTGGATGGCCAGCGAGCCTGGCCACCCACGGGTTGGGCCCGTAGGCATCCTCGTACGCCAGCAGGTTGGCGAAGGTGTTGACGCCCTCGTCGAGCCACGGCTGATCGTGTTCGTTGGAGGCCACGAGCCCTTGGAAGAACTGATGACCAAATTCGTGAACGGTAACGAAGATGCCGCTGAAGCGCTCTTCGAGCAACCAGGTCGGGGGAGCCCCGGGGCGGGTGCTTCGGGCCGCGGACGTATACAGCGTGGGGTACTCCATCCCGCCGGCCCCAGAGGCCTTGGCGGGCGGATGGACGATGGTGATCGTGGACCATGGATAAGGGCCGAAGCGCTCTTCCATGGACTTGAGGGTCCAAAGCTGGGCGTCCATGTGGACCTCTGCGTCCCGAGCGTACTCGGGCGCCAAGAGCTGCCGGATACGGATGCCCTCGTAGCTTCCCCAGTGTTCCACGAGGTCGGGGTCTGCGACCCACGCGAAGTCATGCACCATCTCCGCTTGGTAGGTGTAGTGGCTGCGCCCATCCTCCACGCGGGTGTTGGTGAGGATGCCCGTCGCGCCCACCACCATCTCCTCGGGGACGTCGAGGTGCACCTCGTAGTTCCCAAAGTCCGCAAAGAACTCGCTCCACACGGTGAACTCGTGGGCCTGCCAGCCCTCCTCCTCTGAGAGCACACCAGGTTTTGGGAACCACTGCCCCGCGAAATGGAAGTCGTCGGCGTAGCCCGTGCGCGCGAACACTCGCGGCATTTTTGTCGTGAATTCCAACTCAAGGGTGATCTCTCCACCGGGGCCGACCGGCGCGGGCAAGGTGACCGACATGAGCGAGGGGTCCTCGAGTTCAGACCACGTCAACACTGTGCCGGGCCCAGTGCCGCGCTCGAGGTCGGCCACGCCCCCGGTGTCCACGGCGCGCACCTCGGTGATGTCGATATAGCCCCACGCGTCCTCCCCTAGCTCGTCGCCCCGAAACGAGCCGCGGCCGGCAGACATCCACCGGGTGTCCGAGGCGCGAAAGGCGTTCATGTAGAGGTGAAAGGGGATGAAGTCCACTGTGCGCCGAGTTCGATTTCTCCACCGCATCGTGACGGTGCCGGCGATCTCATGGGCCTCCGCGTCGAGGCGTGCATCGATCAGGAAGTCCACGATGCGCGCGTCGGGCGGGACTGATCCCCGCATCGCCTCCGGGCGGAGGGCCGCGGTCGGCTCTTCCACAGGGGAAGAGGGCGGCACACCAACCGTGGCGTCACACCCCGAGAGTCCGACGTACAAGATCATTGCCCCGAGGGACGAGCGAATGAGTCGACACCACTGCTTTGGTTCGCGCGCTTCGCCAGCTCCCATCACCGGATGCTACCACCGTCTTCCTAAGACGCGAGCGTAGAGGTAGACTCGGACCATGGGGGCGGGATTGTTGACGGAGGACGAGCTAATTTCCGCGGCTGAGCGGCTCGGCCACCGGTGCCGTGGGGGAGAGGTGATTTTGCTCGACGGCGCGATGGGGGCGGGGAAGACGACGTGGACGCGGGGCCTCGCGAGAGGTCTCGGTATCGCGGCGCTCGAAGAGGTGCGAAGTCCCACCTTCACGGTGTGCATGGAGCACACCGGTCGCGTCGATCTGGTGCATGTCGATTTGTTTCGGCTTGGTGAGGATGGGCGCGCCGGGGCGTTGTCGGCGGCCTTCGAAGCTCTTGGGATCGACGACGATGTGGTGGGGCGTGCAGGGGCGGTGACCGTCGTCGAGTGGGCGGAATTGTGGGCGGCGCCTCCATCCACCGCGCTGCGCATCCGCTTGGAGCGGCCAAAAAACGTCTCCGACAAGCGGGTCATCAAGGTGCTCGAGCAGGCGCCTTGGAGCGCCGGCTGGCCGTAAGAGGTCGGATCTGCATCGCTCTAAATATCTGTAATTGCGAGATATTTTTCGCTTTCCTTGATGCCGATCCCAGGCGCGACTGCGGGGGGGGTCTAGCGATAATGCGATAGAGGCCCCTAGCTATCGTTTTTCGGGCGAATTTTTCGTCCGAGGAGGCTCCCGTGGGTTTATGCTTTGGGGACTCGGTGCCTCACCGAGAGGTTTAACGGCAACAGAACAAGAAAACAAAGGACAATCGAACGATGGCGAAAGCGAATAAATCCAAAGAAATCGTGGTGGTAGGCTCCAAGGTCAAGGATGTGATCCGAGACGCAGGCCTGCGAAGTGACGGCGGCCTTGTGGCGGCTGTGTCGGACAAGGTCCACCAAATGCTTGCAGAAGCGGTCACCCGCTGCAAAGAGAACGGTCGCAGCACGGTTCGACCCCACGACCTCTAGGTCGTCTTTGTCATGCAACTACAGGAGCCGTCCTTCGGGGCGGCTCTTTCCGATTTGATGCAGTGCTTTGTCACAACGCCCGCGGGGCACGAAGAGCTCGTTCACGAGGAACTCACGGCGCTCGGCATCGAGGATGTCTCTCGCACGCGGGGCGGCGTAAAGTTCGACGGCACGCTCGAGCAGGCGTACGAGACCTGCTTGTGGATTCGCACGGGGAGCCGCGTGTTGGTGCGCATCGCGAGCTTCAGCGCTGACACACCAGACAAGTTGTACGCCGGAGCCGGTAGCGTCCTGTGGTCGGATCACTTTGGTGTGGAGGACAGCTTCGCCGTCTCGGTGACCGGCACCTATGGAGAGCTGAAAGA
Source organism: Nannocystaceae bacterium (assembly GCA_040265175.1). Classification (GTDB taxonomy): domain Bacteria; phylum Myxococcota_A; class Polyangia; order Nannocystales; family Nannocystaceae; genus JAAZXR01. The sequence goes on along the minus strand of JBDQGY010000118.1, from coordinate 2,169 downwards.
TGAGCGGTTCTCTGGCCTAAAGATTAAGGACGCCATCGTGGACCAGTTCCGCGGACGGGTTGGCGCGCGCCCGAGCGTGGACGCGGAGACGCCCATGTGCTCCATCCGCGCTCGTATTCATCGCGGACACGTGGCGATCTACATCGACGTGAGCGGTCCACCACTGCATCGACGGGGATACCGAACCGCGGCAGGGCCAGCACCGCTGCGCGAGACCGTCGCGAGCGCGATGCTCATGCGCGCGCGTTGGCCAGAGCTCGCGAGGGAGGGGGCGACGCTGCTCGATCCCATGTGTGGCGCCGGCACGCTGCTGGTAGAAGGCGCATGGATGGCGATGGACGTGGCGCCGGGGCTGCTCCGGGATTCTTGGGGATGGGCTCACTGGCGCAAGCACGACGCCGCGGCCTGGACGCGAGTGGTGACTGCGGCGCGAGAGCGGGCCGCGTCAGGTGTCGCTGCGTGCCGCTGCAGTTTTGAGGGTTTTGACGCCGATGAGGCGGTGCTGCACATCGCGCGGGAGAATCTTGAACGTGCTGGATTGCAGACGCAGGTGCGATTGAAGCGGGCCTCCATCGAACAGGTCGCGCCTGAGTCGAAGGGGGGCTTGCTGGTGGTGAATCCACCCTACGGCGCGAGGCTCGGCGAAGAGGCGGAGGCCTTGGAGACATTTGGCGCGCTCGGTGAGGCGCTGCGCGCTTCATTCGTGGGATGGAAGGCGAGCATATTGGCGGGGGATCGCGGGCTCGGCGTCCGACTTGGGATGCGTGCGGCGCGTAAGAATGTCGTACATAACGGGCCAATCAAGTGCGACCTGCTGCACTTTGAAATCACGCAAGAGATAGTCGACGGAGCGAAGGCCAGACGCGCTCAGTGGAGAGAGACTGTGGACGAGGCGCCGGTGGAGAATCGGATTCGCAAGAACCTCCGGAGACTCAAGCCGTGGCTTGGACGAGAAGCGCCTGACTGTTACCGGGTGTACGACGCGGACATCCCCGAGTTCAACGCCGCTATCGATCGCTATCCCGACGCGGCCGTGGTGTTCGAATACGAAGCCCCCGCGGAGGTGTCGCGGGCCAAGTCCAGCGCGCGTCTGGACGCCGTCGTCCGCGCCGCGGCGAAGATTTTTGACCTGCCAGTGGAGGAGGTCGTTGTCAAACGACGGAGGCGGCAGCGGGGAGACGCCCAGTACGAACGTATCGAGCGAGCCGGTGAGCGGATGCAAGTCATGGAGGGCAGCGCGAAGGTGCTCGTTAACCTCCGCGATTATCTCGACACCGGTCTGTTCTTGGACCACCGACCGATCCGGCGATGGTTCTACGAGAACGCCCGCGACAAACGATTCCTCAACCTGTTTTGTTATACCGGCGTCGCCACTGTGCACGCCGCCATCGGTGGCGCGCGCACCACGACCAGCGTGGACCTGTCTTCGCGATATTTGGATTGGGCCGCTGATAACCTGCGATTGAACCGATGCAGCCCGCGTACCAACGCCCTCATTCGCGCAGATGTGATGGAGTGGATGGACGCCGCGATCGAACGGGGGGAACGCTGGGACCTGCTCTTTATCGATCCTCCGACGTTCTCCAATTCCAAGCGGATGGAGGGGACCTTTGATGTGCAACGGGATCATGCGCATCTGTTGACGCAGGCGGCTCGCCTGCTCGCGCCTGGAGGGGAGATCGTGTTCTCTACAAATCGGCGTCGATTTCGACTTGACGAGTCGCTCAGCGATAGCATGACGGTGGAGGACGTCACCGAGTGGAGTCTTCCCGATGACTTCACGCGTCAACGCAAGGCGCATCATTGTTTTCGGCTTCGGCCGCGCGAGACGTAGCGACGCCCGGGGGGCTCACGACGACGGCGCGGGTCCCTCATCCATCGGCGCCTCTTCAACCTCCCACCGCTCAAACACCGCCGGCTCGTATTCGATCTCCGCGACGAAGCGGGACGGACGAAGTAGGCGCGCCGGGCCCGCCGCGGCCTCCTCGATGGTGGGGTAGCTGAGATAAAGTTCGTCCGCAGCCCGGGTCACCGCCACATAAAATAGGCGCCGCTCCTCTTCAACCTCCGAGGGGACCTTGGCAGACATTGGCGACGGGAACTTGCCCTCGGCGAGATGAATGAGGAAGCAGATCGGCCACTCGAGCCCCTTGGCCTGATGGATGGTGG
>JBDQGY010000117.1:0-13003 GCA_040265175.1 Nannocystaceae bacterium | reverse complement strand
TCCGGCAACGACACCTCCTGCGACGCTACCTTCTGCGGCGTCGATGAGTTCGTCTCCTCCAACGTCTGCACCACCTGTCCCGCAGGCACCACCAACGCCGCCGGCGACGACGCCTCCGGCAACGACACCTCCTGCGACGCCACCTTCTGCGGCGTCGATGAGTTCGTCTCCTCCAACGTCTGCACCACCTGTCCCGCCGGCACCACCAACGCCGCCGGCGACGACGCCTCCGGCGTCGACACCTCCTGCGACGACGTCCTCTGCGGTTTCGACGAGTACGTCTCCAACTCCGCGTGTGTCGCGTGCCCGGCCAACTCGACCAACGCGGCCGGCGACAACGCGACGACGGGCGACACCTCCTGCGACTGCGACGCCGGCTGGGAGGGCGCCAACTGCGACCAGGAGATCTGCAACGATAACCTGGTGGTCGGCACCGAGGAGTGCAGCGGCACCAACCTCAACGGCAACGACTGCACCACCGTCCCCGGCGAGACCTACGACGGCGGCACGTTGGGCTGCCTGCCGGCCTGCGCCGGCTTTGACCTCACCGGCTGCACCTACCAGTGCGGCGATATCGATGTGGACCCTGGTGAGGAGTGCGACACCGCATTCAACGCGGAGAACTACGACTGCACCGACGAGTGCACGATCGCGGAGTGCGGCGACAGCAAGGTGTGGACCACCGGGACCGGCACCGAGACCTGCGACAACGGCCTGTCCAACAACAACAACGCCGACTGCCTCTCGAGCTGCCAGCTCGCCTCCTGCGGCGACGGCTACATCCATAACCTCCAGTCGGGCACGGAGCAGTGCGACGGCGACGGCGCGGGCAACGGCGGCGAGACCGCCACGTGCAACGGCGCGGCCGCGGGAGCAGCCCTCGGCTGCCAGACCTCGAGCTGCGGTGATGGCTACGCGAACAGCGTGGCCGGAGAGGCCTGTGACCAGGGCACTGGCGTCAATAGCGACACCGCCCCCAACACCTGCCGCACGGACTGCTCGAACCCCTCGTGTGGGGACGGGGTCACCGACACCACCACCGATCCGGACGGCGCGGGGCCACTGACCGGAGAGACCTGCGACAACGCTGGCAGCAACAGCGACACCCTGGCTGATGCCTGCCGCACCAACTGTCAGCTCGCGAGCTGTGGCGACGGGGTCGTCGACACCGGCGAGGAATGTGATAACGGCACGAACGACGGGAGCTACGGCACCTGTAACTCGGACTGCACCCTCGCGCCGCGCTGCGGCGACGGGAACACCGACACCAGCGCTGGAGAGACGTGTGACGACGGGAACACAGCAGACAACGACGGCTGCGACAGCACCTGCCAGCTCGAGCAGGTCTGCGGCAACGGGATCATCGAGGGTACGGAGGAGTGCGACGGGACCGAATTCGGCACCGCGACCTGCTCGAACACCGCGACGCTTCCCAGCGGAAGCAGCCACGCCGGCGGGAGTCTGTCGTGTAACAGCTGCGTGATCGACACGTCCGCCTGCGAGTTCGAGCTCACGCAGTGCAACACAACCTCCTACCCCATCGCCGACGATGGCTGGCCCACCAGCTTCGCCTACAGCCCGATTACGATCACCCAGACCGGCACGGTCAAGGATGTGAACGTTGACGTCCAGATCTCGCACACCTGGATTGCGGACGTCATCTCCGAGGTTGACTACGACACTTACCTTGCAGACCAGTCAAACACCGCTCGGCTCTTTCAGGGTGTTTGCAGCAGCAATGACAACGTCAACGCTACCTTCGACGACAGCGCCGCGTCAGCCGTGGGAGCGACGTGCGGCACAAATCCGGCGATCAGCGGAACCGTGAGACCGAGCGTGGCATTGTCGAAGTTCAACGAACGCCCAACTAACGTAAACTGGTACCTCAGCGCCGGCGACACCGATGTGATTGTCTCTGGAACCCTCGACCAGTGGTGTCTGACCCTGACCTACACAACTCCGTAAGTGAGGACTCGTCACGCGGAACGCTCTCGTCACTCCCGTGACGCGCCGCTCGCAGCGGCTTGCGCTGCAACCTCGCGCCGACCTAGGCTCGCCCCATGACCGCGGACCCCACCACCCTCTACACCGGTGACTGGCTCGAGCTCCGGCGCGAGGGCACGTGGGAGTACGTGCACCGGGTCAGGGGTCACCGCGTCGTCATGATCGTGACCCTCGGCTGGCCAGGTCGCCAGCTGCCGGTCGCACCGCTTGCGTCGCCGTACCGTCGCGACCTAGGCTGGGGCCATGACCGCAGCACCCACCACGACGCACACCCTCCACACCGGTGAGTGGCTCGAGCTACGCCGTGAAGGACATTGGGAGTACGCCCACCGCACCGGGGGTCACAGAGCCGTGATGATCATCGCGGTCACCGACGACGATGAGCTCGTCTTCGTCGAGCAGCCGAGGATCCCCGTGCACGCGCGCACCATTGAGATCCCCGCCGGGCTCGTTGGAGACACGCACGCCTCCGACACGCCGCATGAAGCCGCCAGGCGCGAGCTTCTTGAAGAGACCGGGTTCGAGGCCGCGCGACTCGAGGAGGTCGCTCAAGGCTGCGCGTCGGCGGGGATGACCGACGAACACATCCACGTGTTTTTCGCCACTGGACTCCGCCGAGTTCACGGCGGGGGTGGGGTCGACAACGAAGAGATCCGCGTGCACGTGGTGCCCAGAGCCACGGCGATGACCTGGCTCAAGGCCCGTCGCGCGGACGGCCTTGTCCTCGACATCAAGGTGTTTAGCGCCCTGAGTCTCGCCACACATCACCTGACGATCGCGGCGCCACCTGCACGTCAGGCTTGAACCTCCCCCCGAGCGACGTGACGCGCCGCGATGTTGGCCTTTACCAGACGCAGACCGCGCCAGTTAAACACGAAAGGCGTGCCTCCTGGCCCGCCTCCCGTTGATCTACGACGCGACGTTCAGCTCCCGCGGAGCTTCTTCTCTTTTTCAAGCACCTGCTTGTACTCCACGCTGTAGCGGGTCCACGGGCGGAGCTCCAAGCGCTTGACGCTGATAGGATCGCCGGTGCCTTCGCAGTAGCCGTAGGAATCGTCCTCAAACTTACCCAGGGCGTTGTCGATTTCGTTGAGCAGCTTGCGCTCTTTGTCGGCGAGACGGAGCAAGAATGTCTGCGAGACCTGTTGGCTCGCCTGATCCGATTCGTCTGCGAACTTGTCGGGGTCTTGAATCGCGTCCGACACATGGGTCTTAAGGTTGCCGAGCACCTTCGTGCGCTCCTCTTTGAGCCGAGCCTTAAACTGCTCGAGCATCTCAGGGGTGAGGGTCTCCTCTTCATCGACTTCACTGGGCTTTGAGGTTTTTTTGGCCATACGCTAGGGGTCCTCGAGCACTACCGGGGCGTTGAGTACCCCTGGGTCCGAGTTCGACAGCGAGACATAAACCCAACAGGACGGCCTGACAACAAGAAATCGCGTCCGATTAAAAAGAAGCTATCTCGACCCATCTCACTGCCCCTGAGCGGCGATCCCGCGGCGCCCCGGGTGCGACGCGACCCCCGCAAAAACCGCGCACGACAAGGCCCCCGCCGCTGCAGGTGTCCCCCGCTGACGACCCATCAGCGGCGGCGAGGCGTGTGGACTTTGGCGGATAAGAACAGCGTTTCTGGGGCCTCTCTCCGCGAGAGGACTCGACACGCCTGCACGCCTGGTTTGGCGGCAGCAATCCGACCACCGAGCGATGAGCCTTCGTCGTGGACAGGGCGACGAGGCGCCGGGGTCCGCCGTGAATCCCGCGGTCCTCGGTCCTCACGCACCCACGCCGACTGTCCGACGACACCGCTACGCGGCGGCGTTCGCGGCGTGGCGAGTATCGACGATGGCCACGAGGACCACCTTCATGCCCCCGCCGAGATCTGCCTCAAGATATTCCGTACGCAGACGCTTGGTTGATTCGATCACGCCCTCGATGACGAACGGCAGACCCAGCTGCAACGTCGCATCGTAGGAGGCCATCCGGGACTTAACCCCGCCCGCAACGATGTTCACCACCTCGCCGATCGCGTCTGCCACGTCGCCTTCGGGGAGCTCTTGGGACTCCTCAGCGTTCATCTCGAACAACCGCCCAGCGATGGTGCGGCACGTCTCGGGGCTCGCTGCCACTGCGATCTGCACCGAGCATTTGTCTCCGATGAGCGCAATGTATCCACCGGAGAGATCCCCATCGGAGTTACGGGGGCCAAGGATCGTGCACCCATCGAGCTCGAGCGTCGTCGTCGACAGCTCCGCCGTCGCTTCCGCGAGCGCGTCCAACCATGGACGCGGCTCCAATCCGGGATCCACCTCGCTCATGCAGCCGCCAGTACGGGTGAGAGTTTTTCTTCGAAGTCGTCGGCGGTGAACGGCTTGGTGATCAAGAAGAGGGCCCCCGCATCCATGGCCACCTGGTGCATCTCGGCCGTGCCCTCGGACGTGACGAAGCCAAACTTCACCTCGTTTCCGGCACCACGAAGCTCTTGCAACATCTCAATGCCGTTCATCTCTGGCATATTCCAATCACACAAGACGAGATCTGGCGTGTGCTCCGCCACTCGCTCGAGGCCTTCGGCGCCGTTGCCCGCCTCCACAACCTCGTGGCTGCCGAATCCGGCTTGGCGGAGGGTTCTCTTTACGATGCTTCGCATCACCTTGCTGTCGTCTACAATGAGAATTTTCATACTGCGCCTACGCCTTCGTTAGTTCGGAACAACACGCGAGTTTCTTGAGTCCCAGAGCGGATGTGCCCGCATTAGGCCGGCTCAAAAATGCACGCGTCCAAAGATTGGCCGCTCTCCGCCGCGTACGGTCGCTTCTTTGGTGACACGATGAAGGTGTCGTGCGCCTCACGCATCGCGACGCAGCGCCAGCGAAGGCGCCGTCCCGAGCTTTCTATGGGTCCAATTTCGGCCTTCGCTGGAGTCAGCGCAAATCACGCGAGGTGGCGCCGAGACCCCCTCTACTTCCTGAATCCGAAGGCCTAGAGGCCGCTCAGTCGCCACATCAGGCCCCTCGCGCGCGGCGTGCCGCCCGGTCCGAGCCGAGCGATCCAAGGGTTCCGAAGGCGTGAGCTTCCTGAGCGACCCAAATCGGCGCAGAAGGGCCCCCCGCCCGTGGACGATACATTCCCTACGCGAGCCATGGCTACCTCAACGCAATCCAACGACTTCGACGCTGAAAAATGGGTGTCCGCGATCCATCAATCTCTCCAAACGGTCGCCTGCGAGACCCTCGGTGTTGAGGAGGCGACGATCACCCGAGCCGCCACCCATCCTGCGGAGGCGAGCAAAATCAAAGGCGCCTACATCTCCCTCGTCGAGGGCGACTTCTCCGCGCTCCTCGGATTACGCGGAAGCCGAGACGACTGCGAACACCTCGCACGGATGATGCTCGAGCTCGCCGATGATGAGACTGCAGCCGAAGAGGACGTGAGCGGAACCATCTCAGAGCTCGCGAACATCATCGCTGGTGTTGTCAAATCAAAGATTGGCATCCCCGATCTCAAACTGGGGATCCCCATGGTCGTCTCCGGCCGAGTCACCCCCGCGAACCAGCAAGAAGCCGCCTCCGATCTCGTTCGGTTTGGACCGGTGAGTCTGGAAATCTTCTTGCTCTACCGCCGCAAGCGCGCGCGAAAGAGCGCGGCCTAGCCCCCACACCGAGCCCTCAACTACGGGTGCGTCGCGCGCGGTTGATCCGTACGCGCGAACACGCGACAACCGCCATCGGTGCAACCTACAAGTCAACTGAGTGTTGAGATTCCCGGCCACACCATCGCCGGACAAGTCTGGGGAGAGGAGAGAGCAGGCCCGACCGTCCTCGCCCTTCACGGCTGGCTCGACAGCTCCGCATCCTTCGCCCGCCTCGCGCCCCTGCTGCGCGATGCGAGGATCATCGCGGTCGACCTCCCCGGCCACGGCGCTTCCTCCCATAAAGCGCCAGGGAGCTCCTATCATTTCGTCGACGCGGTCTGCGACGCCGTCGCGATCATGGATGCCCTTGGGCTTGAGCGCACGATCCTGCTGGGACACTCCATGGGTGCCGGGATCTCCTCACTGATCGCGGGTTTGCTGCCCTCGCGCGTCGGGGCGGCGTGCCTCGTGGAGGGCCTCGGACCTCTCACCGACGAGCCACAGGGCGCGCCCACACGGCTCGCCGAGTCCTTGAAGCAGCAGCACAAACACCAAAAAGATCGCCGGCGGGTGTTCCCCACCCTCGACGACGCCGCCAGCCGCCTCGAGCTCGCCCAACAGGTGTCACCTGCGTCCGCGGCGATATTGGCCGCGCGCGCGACAGAGCCAGTCGACGGTGGGCTGCGATGGCGCGCCGATCCTCGCCTCCGCATCCCGTCTCGTGTGCGATTCACCGAGGCGCATGTTCACGCCTTCTTGTCCGCGATCGAGGCCCCCGTGCGGTTGATCCAGGCGACGCAGGGGTTCCCATTTGATGAGGAGACGATGCGCGCACGGGTCGCCCTCGTCCGCCAGCTTGAGATCGTCAAGGTCCCTGGTCATCACCACGTGCACCTCGACAGCCCGGAGCACGTGGCCCCGGTGCTGCAAGATCTCATCGACGCGATGTGAGCCCACAAGGCCCCCTCAGGGACGGATGAGACCCGAGGCTACGCATTGACGCGACACACGATGTCGGTGTCGAACGGGGCGTCGTAGTCCACGCCTTCAACGTTGAAGCCGCGCGTCTTCGCATACTCGCTCATGAACGCGTCGAAGCGATCCCGGGGGAAGGTCGCCCCCAACGTGAGCTGCTCGTAGAGTTCACGCAACGGCGCTTGCACCTCTTCGGAGAGCTCGCGATCGTCCATCCGAAGCAAGCCCTCCTCGTCGAGCGTCGGCACCGCCTCTCCGATGAAATTCTCTCGGAACATCCGACGCATGGAATCGAGCGGGTCTTCGAACCGGTCCTTCATAATTCCCATGGTCAAGGCCATATAAAAAGGGACGCCGGGGATGCCCCCAGAGGCCTCCGTTACCACCGCGGGTCCCTCCACAGCGATGGCGCGGCCCCCCACGCGGTCGGCCAATAATTTGTCGAGCGCGCGCGTATAAAATTCGAGCTCCGCCTTCGCGAGTCCGATGAGCCCTTTGTGATAGATGGCCTCATTGAGGGGCCCACCTCGGTAGCTGATGGTCAACAACGTGAAACCCTCCGCGAGCACATCGGCCTCTGCGAGCAGGTCGATCCATTGCTCCACAATTCTGCCACCCATGACGAACTGGGTGCGAATCGCCTCCTCCGGTGTCCCGGGCTCAAGCACTAGCTCATCGACGACCGGGTCTTGGTCCTTGTCGGCGCCGGTGAAGGTGCGAATGGTCGCCGCGTTTCCCATGGGTTTGAGCACGCTGCTGACAGGCTTCCCGGTCCGCGGATCGAGCCCTCGCGGAGCGGCGAGGGCCCACACGAGCCCGTCGATCTTCCCGCCGTCGAACCGCTCCTTGATCGCCTCGACAGTCTCTCGCCGGAACGCGGGGTCGAAGGCGTCCCCGTTGAGCGAGCTTGCGTGGAGCCCGAGTTTTTGTAACGAGCGTTCAATGGCGGCGTTGCGATGCCATCCTGGCGAACCGATCTTTCGGATCTTGTTGTTGCTCTCGGGGTTCGGCTGGCCGTCGTAGGAGACGCTCAAGGTGTGTGCTCCGAGGTCGCATCCAAGAGCCACCCGCGCGGCGCTCCCAAAACCTCCAGAGCCGCCCACGAGCAACCAGCGGGCCGTCGAGGGCTGGTGGGTCTGGCCGTCGAGGGCGCGACTCACCATCTGTTCGGCAGCGCGCTGTGTCCCCACCGGGTGAAAATTACCCGGAAAGATGACGTTGCCTTGGGCCTTCATGAAGCGAAACTGAAACCGCGGGAGGACAATTTCCATGATGTGCCGCGTGTACCACGAAAGCCCGAACCACACAGCGAAGAGCAGCAGCATCTGCCGCAACTGCGACAAAGTGCGCACTCCGTTTCACGCGCGCGAGTGCACACGTGAGCGCCCCCGTCACGAGCCTACGCCGCGCCTACCCTGGCAGCGGTCCTTGGCCCTCGCGCAGCACCTCGATTTGATCGTCGGTGGTGAAACGCAGCACGGTGGATGGCTCAGGCCACAGAGGACCCGTGTCCACGACGGCGTCCACCTCCCGCGCGTAGCGGTCTAGGTAAATCTCGGGATCCTCAAGATCCGGATCCTCCTCCGCCGGCGTCACCGACCCCGTCAGCAAGGGCATCTCCAATCCCTCCACGAGCAGCCGGCAGACCTCGTAGTTCGGATATCGCACGCCCACCTCGTGCGCCCGGTTCTTCATGACCCGAGGGACGTACTCGCTCGCGTTGAGCACCATCGTATACGGACCCGGCAACAGCCGACGCACAACGCGAAACGCCGTGGTGCTCATATATCCGTAGCGCCCGAGGTCGCTGAGCTGGCTCACCAACATCGTAAGTGGCTTCTCATGCTTCTCGTGGATACCTTTGAGCTTTCGGAGTTTGGCGATCCCCTTGCGACTCGACATCGCGCATCCAAAGGCATAGCCGGTGTCTGTGGGATAGATGATGACGCTGCCCCGACGCAGACGATCCACCGCAGGCTCCAACTTACGTGGATCAGGGCGGTCGGCGTTGACACGAATTCTCATGGGATAAACCTGCGAATGAACGCGGCGCGAGCCTAGCGTTTCGTCGCCACTCCGGGGAGAAAAGATGGGCCGAATTCGGCGCCGATCCGCCCGCCCACCACGCCGCTTCTCGCGGTGAACCGAATGTGACTCCTCGCACGACGTGACGTCCACAGCCTCGACGAGGCGTTCACCTGCCGCGTCGCAGAGACACGTGCACCAGCCCGCATAGCGTGCCCCCCCGCTTCGCGGTACAACCCGGACCATGGCGACCAAGTTGTCTTCACAACCAAGTTCCGTTCACGCCCGCCGCCGCGCGGCCTTGATGGACCGCCTCCCTGACATCGGCGTGCTCACCTTCGCCGGGGGGATGCGGCCCCGCAACTACGCCGCGAACCCCCTCGAGTACCGCGCGAATAGTCACTTTATGTACCTCACCGGAGCGAGCATCCCGGATGCGGCGCTCTGGATGCACGCGGGGAAATCTGAGCTGTTTCTCAACGTCCCCGACGACGACGACGCGCTGTGGCATGGCCCCTCGCTCAGCACCGAAGAGCTTCGTGAGCGGCTCGGTGTAGACGCGATCCACCCCATGGATCGACTCCAAGAGACGATCGACACCGCGGGGGACGTGGATCGTATCGCAAGCCTCCCGACCCCTGACCCGCGAACGCAGCAGCAACAGGCCGCCCTCCTCATGCGGCGCGGGTGGTCGCCCTCGGACTTCGAGTCAGATCCCGAGTCTGTCGACCGCAAGCTCGCGCTCGCCATGGTCGACGCGCGACTCATTCACGATGAGGGGGCGCTCGACTGCCTACGACGTGCCGCCGAAGGCACCGCGGCCGCACATCTCGCGGGCATGCGCGCGACGCGACCGGGGCTCACGGAGCACGCGGTCCGAGGCGCCATGGAGGGGGCGATCTTGAGCGCCGGCATGGTCACCTCCTATCCCCCCATCGTCACCACCCGCGGCGAAATCCTTCACAACAACCTCCACCATCACACCATGCAAGCTGGCGATTTGATGCTCGCAGATGTCGGCGCCGAATTCGAAGGCTGGGCCGGTGATGTCACGCGCACCTGGCCCGTCAGCGGCACCTACAGCCCGACGCAGAAGACCATCGTGGAGATCGTTTTAGAGTCGCAGATCAAGGCCATCGACATGGTGCGTCCCGGGGTTCGGTACCGCGACATCCACCTGGAGTCGGCGCGGATCTTGACCCGAGGCCTCGTAGACGAGGGGATCTTGCGGGGCGACGTGGACAACCTCGTCGAGCGCGGCGCCCACGCCCTGCTGTTCCCGCACGGCGTGGGGCACATCATCGGCCTCGACGTCCACGACATGGAGGATCTCGGCGACCTCGCGGGCTACGAGCCCGGCCGCAGCCGCGCCGCGCAGTTCGGGCTGGGCTACCTCCGCCTCGACCGAGATCTGCGACCCGGGATGATGGTGACCATCGAACCCGGTTTTTATATTGTCCCCGCCATCTTGGACGATCCGAAGATCGCGGGACCCTTCGTGGATGACAAGACCCTCGATCGCGACGCCCTCGCGCGTTTTGAAGACGTCCGCGGTGTCCGCATCGAAGACGATGTGCTGTGCACCGAGGGGGCTCCGGAAGTGTTGACCGCGTCGATTCCCAAGGCTACCGCCGAAGTAGAAGCGGTCGTGCGAGGGCGATGACGGGTACATTCCGCCGATCTGCATCCAACACGGCAGTCCGAGTCCGAACGTGGTAATTTCTGGCGGCGCACCCGCGGTGGTGCCAACGGAGTTTGCCTTGACCCGCAGCTATATATTCCTGGTTTCGACGCTCGCTTCTCTCTTTGTCTTCGGGTGCTCCCGAGACGAACCCGCGCCAGACTGCTACCAGCGGCTGCCGTCGGGCGAGTGCTTCATCCCCGACCCCGATGTGGGTGGAGGTCCGTTGTTACTAAGCTGCGGCACCTTCCCCGTGGCTGCCGTCGACGCTAGCTTCGTCCACAACCTCGACATCTCTGGGGGTAGCGCCGACTACCAAATCTCGGTGACTGGGCTGCCTCAAGGTCTCTCCGTTTCGAGCGGCGGACAAATCGCCGGCAAGCCAACCGAAGCCGGCGAGTTTCAGATCTCGGTCGAGGTCACAGACGTCGTCACTCTGGAATCACAGAGCACCGACTGTGAACTCTTGACTGTGGCAGACGCCCTCGCCTTCGATCCCCTCTCCGGTCCGAAGGGCTGCGTAGAGATCACCGGTGGCGCCATTGATCTCCGCGACAGCCTGTCGGGTGGCACCGACGCGCCCATCACCTGCGCGCAACCCTCCGGCGGCGACCCCAACGGTACCTGCCCCAACCGCAACGGGAACGGGGTGAACCCCGCGGGAATCGTCTGGGACGCAGAGAGCTGCACCGCGTCGGGGACCGTCACCGAGGACGCCGTTGGCACCTGGGTCTGGATGATCCAAGTCCAGCAGTCCGGGGCTGAGATCTACGTGCCGTTGTGCGCGAGCAAAGCGGCCGACCCTTCCCCGGAACACGACATCGACGTGCTCGCCAATGGCGGCAACGACTACTTAATCCCTGGGCAGTTCTTCTACGATCCGAGCCAACCCTTGGAATTTGGTCCCGGCGACAACGGCCCTGAATTTGAGGTCTATGGGGCGGATTGCTCCGGCGGTCAATGCAACGGATTCGGCTACAGCTACACCGCGACGTGCTCGCCCTTTTGCGGCGGCGGCGAGACGCTCCCGGATGGTGGCACGTGCGCGCAGACCTTCAATACGAACCCGAGCGGCGTCGTGGACGACGGCGCGGGCATCATCGGTTTCTTCCATAATCTGTTCGCGACCACCGAGGTCAGCCTCGAGGCATGGTCCGACGTGACGCAACCCCGGCTCAACTGGACCAAGCGCCCCTGGGTAGCGGCCTTCGACTTCTCTTACTGTACCGCCGCGAGCGCCGACCAATGCACAACTGGCGGCACGGTGATCGACGTCCAGACGCAGCTGCACTACGCGGTGGTCGCGTGGCCCGAGCAACCCGCGCCCTAGTCCGCGCCCTCCCGCGAGCAATTGGGCGTTGGACCATTCCGATCAAGTTTCCTCGCGTGACGCCAAGGTGGCGCGCTCGCTCGCGCGAGGTGTGTCCGCCCATTGGCATGAACGATTCGCGCCGCTCCTGGCAAGCATGGTCCCGGCTACACTCTCCGATCTCACGTTGGAGCTCGGCTGCTACGCGGGCGCGCTCACGCGACACCTCGCGCCTCGCCTCGACACCAACGCTAGAATCATCGCGCTTGAACCTGACCGCGCGATGGCTTGGGTCGCGCACAAAAAACTCCAAGATAGCGAGAATCGAAAGCAGCTCATTATCCGCGCCGCCCCATTCGAGGAGGCCTTCGACGTCGGCCCGCGAAGTTACAACAACATCGTCGCCAACCTCACCCTCGGTGACCGCATCGTAGACTGGAGCGCGACCGCGAAGCTGCTTCAACTCAAGCTGCAGCCTGGAGGGAGATTCACCGCCACCATGTTGCTCCGCGACTCATGGCGCGAAGCAGAGGACATCTTGTCAGAGACCCTCCGGCAGATGGATCTGCGCGACTCCTCCCTCGCCCTCCAACGCCTCCAACGCATGCGACCCTCCTTGTCAGGCATTCGCGCTCGAATGGAGGACACCCTCAACCTCAACAAGGATGACTATGTGGTGACCTCTCGTCGGTCCGAGATCTTGTTCTCCTCGGCGCGACACTTCTTTGCGACCCCGCTTGTCGTTCACGGACCGATGCGACTTTGGCGAACCCTGCTTCGTAACCTCCCGCGGCGAACCCAACAAGAATGCCTCTGGCGCTTTGGAAAGAGCCTCGACACCTACTACGGCCCGAAACCCTTGCGGTCTACCGTCCGCGTGGCGGTGTTTGCTTTCCAAGCGCCCGAGACCTCGACGCAGGCGAGATTTCCGAGCATGTCCGAGGCATACTGGTCGAGATATCCCTCACTGCCGGCCATGGGAGCCGACGAGGACTCCGATGAGTTTGAGATCGATTTTGAAGACGACGAGCCGCCCGGGGGCGACGCTGGTGCCGAGACCCTCACCTCCTCCGAAGCCACGCTCGCAGACCGGAACCTCTCTAGAGCTCCGAAGACCGCGACGCATCCTGCAGCGATCTCCCCCCTCATTGCGGATGAGAGTTTTTTAGAGGGTCCGGTGCCCACGACGCTCGAGCCACCTCGTGAAGTCGGCCGCGAGCTCCCAACGCAAGAGGAGATCTCGGAGGATCGTGTCGGTGAATTTAGCCTGGAGTTCGGCGACGATGACTAGGCCTCCCATCCCGTGGCGCCCGCGCGCAGCCCTCATCGCCCTCGCGACATTCACCCTTGGATGCTCGCAGCCAGCCTCGCCTCCCACCCC
>JBDQGY010000116.1:0-13019 GCA_040265175.1 Nannocystaceae bacterium | reverse complement strand
GTGGTGCCCGCGATGGTGATGGACGGCGTCGGCCCTAAACAGGGGCTTGAGCGCTCAGTGGGTGCGCTCAAGAAATCGTGGGGAGAAGGTCTTACAGCCCATGTGTCCTTGGGTTTTGTGACGATCATGGCGATGTTGCCATTTTTCGCCATGGTCTTCATGGCCGTGGGGGCCACCGCGATGGCAGGAGAGACTGGCGGTTCGATGTGGTACGGCGGTGGGCTGTTGTGCTTGTCGGTCGTATACATCCTGGTGGTGTCGTTGCTGTTGTCCGTGGCGCGGGTGCTGTTCTCTGGCGCCCTGTATCGCTTCGCAACTACCGGGAAAATCGGCGACGAATACGACGACGATCTCGTGAGCGGCGCGTTTACGCCGAAGGGGTGATCGGCGCTCAGGATGTGCGGGGCTAGGGGATCTGGTCTCGAGTCCCACGTTGCCACATCCCACCGAGGGACCTAGAGGCAGGCGAGCTCGCAGGGGGCACCTGGTGCCTCTGCCGTGTTGAAGCACTCAAAGACGTCCCCGAGCATCATGTTCGCGGGCCCACACCTCATCTCGCACGTGTCCTGGTCGCCTCCGAAGATCAAGCACTCGAGGTTGCACTCGCAGGAGACATCTTGCTCGCATGCGTCGAGGGGGTCGGAGCACTCGGCGAAGAGACAGCCCAAACATGGATCGGCGCAGCTGGTGGCGCAGGTCTCGTTGATGGCGGTGATGATGCAGGTGTAGGTCGGTTCCCACGCCGGCGGCTTGGCGCCGCAGGTCGTCGTGCACGTTTGCTCCGGCGCTCCGTCTTCAAAGGTGCACTCGGCCCAGCATTCGCACACGGGATCGAACAGGCAGGCCGCGAGCTCAGTGCCGCATTCCGCGTCGATACAGTCTTCACATCCGTCGCCGTCGCCGTCGCCATCGCCATCGCCATCGCCATCGCCGGTTCCATCGCCATCGCCGTCAGACGCGGAGTCGCCACCCGTTTCCATGCCCGTTTCGCCCGTGGTGCCGCTGTCGGAGGTCTCCGCGGTGTCCGAGCTGGTCGCCCCGGCATCTTTTGTGGTGGAGCACCCGGCTCCTGTCCAAAGGAGGGTCAGGCACAGGGAAACAAGACCGTGAGATTTCATGATCTCTGGATACCGCGATTTGTCTGTTCGGTATCCGGACAAGACACCGGGACGAAGAAAGGGTGGCGCGATGACCGCAAACATCCGAACGTGCCGCGGTTGAGACGCGCGTGGAGAGGACGACACACCGGCGTCGGCCGAACGTAAATTGACCGGGCATATTCCACCCATCGTTCCGGTTCTAGGAGACAGATGGCCTATACTGCTCGGGGTATGTCCGACTCAAAGTCGCTCATTTTTCTCAAGCTGGGGGTCCTTGTGGGGGGACCCCTAGCGATCATGCTAGGGCTGCTCGGTGTGGGAATCTACCTCGGTGACGCCCATCGCGACACGGTGCTGCAGGTGGAGTCGTTTGTGTTGGGACGAGAGGTCGGGCCCGAGGGGGGCGACGGCGACGGCGCAATCGAACCAACCGGTGGGCCGGCGGAGATAGATCCTGCAGTCGGCGACGCAGCCCGAGCCGGCGCGACCATGGGAGGAGAGGACGAGGTCGCGAGACGAGACGACGCGAGGCCCGTCGAGGGGACGGCGAAGGCCGCGCCTGTGAACGAGAGTGGGGAGTCCCCTGCGGATGCCGCCGAGGCGGCGACGCCTCGTATCGGGTCAGCAACCGATGCCGAGAGACCAGCAACCGACACGCCGGAAGCAGCCACGGCTGCCCCGGCTTCACCGACCGATGGCGAGAGGATCGCGGGGGCCGGTATCGCCGCCCCGAAGCGGGATCCGTTGAACGCTGTCGTGGCGCCTCCGCCGACGCTCGACACCTCGTCCATCGCGCGGACACCCGCAATACCCGATGACCTCCTGGGAGCGTACATGACCGCGCGGACGCTCAAGGTGCGGGTGCTCGTGGACGCGTCGCTCGTGAACATGCGACCCGACTGGATCGACTACGTCCAGCGGGTGGTCAGCGTGACCTCCGCGAATCTGCGCGCGCTCGTCGGGGTGGAGCTTTCACTGTACGGCGTGGGGAGAGTCGAGGGCGTCGTGGAGGCCGGAGCCGAAGGCTTGGTCTCCGCCAACGAGGCCGCCCTCGACGGAGCTCAGCTGCTGCTGGTCTTGACGGCGCAGGGGATAGACTCCGCCGAGGGCGGAGCCATTCCAGGTCACGCTGCGGGCGCGGCGCTGGTGGTCGACCCGTCCGAGCGCAGGCTCGGGACTCGAGCGGTGGTCGTGGCGTCACCCAAAGAGAGCTTGCCTCACACGCGAAGCATGTTGCACGAAGTGGCGCACCTGCTTGGTGCGGAGGACATCACCGATGTGCGGGATCCCGCGTGGTCAAGCGGGACGATCATGAGCTTCGCGCCGCAGGCCCCGGGTGGGGCCCCCTCCATCGACCCGCAAAACCTTCGTCGCATGCTCACCCGCAAGAGCTGGCCGACTTCGTCGGGCGCGGAAGAAGTGGAGCCTAGTCATGGCAGATAAGAGAATCGAAAAATCACAACCGGGGACGGAGTCGGGCGCGGCCGAGACGGAGGCCTCGGGCAGGCTTGGCTTTGTGATGGGGTGGGTGGTGTTGCCGGGGAGTGTCATCGCGTTCCTCGTGGGACTCGGCGCGCACTGGGGCGCGCGTCATCCCGACGCGTGGTTCGTGGACGCGGTGAAGTGGGTGGCCGAGAGACTCTTCACCGGTTGATCGAGGAGCGCGCGGGTCGCAAGGCTGAGGGCGCGCGTCGCTCGCCGCTCGCCCACTCGCGCAACGGCGTGCACAGGCTCGTGCCGGGCCGTGGAGATCGCCGGTATCCTCGCATCTAGACCCGTTTTTACGGCCTTGAGTGCGCCGCCGTCTCCACGTTTGTGTCCCAGCGGTTCGTGGCATATTTTCCCGGCTGGTGCCCGCCTGCAACGGCGGGCTCGATTTCCGTCATGTCCAAGTTCTCGCTCAAAGATCTCTCTCGGTTCCCGGAACTCACCCCTGACAAGCTGCGCCTGGCGTATCGCGAGATGTGCAAGGCTCGGTTCCACGTGGAGCGTGTGGTCCAAGAATGCTCCAAGGGGAACATTAAGTTCTCCATTTGGGGGCCCGGTGAAGAGCTGCATGGCGCGGCCCAAGCCCTCGCACTCGACAGCCTCGTCAACAAGGACGCGTTCGCGATCTGGGGTCACTACCGCTCCGCGGGGCTGCTGTCCATGTGGGCGCGGCTCCAGGGCTATGAGGACTTTCACCTCGACCACATGCGGCAGCAACTCAGCCGGTCGACGGATCCGTGGAGCGGCGGTCGCCAAATGACGGCGCACTTCAATGACCCTCGCTATCACATGATGCCGGTGCAGAGCGCCCTCGGGATGCAGATCGGGAAGTCGGTCGGCTACGCGCACGGCTTCAAGATGAAGCATCAAACGGACGGGCTGGTGGTCTGTGTTGTCGGGGACGGGACCACCGCCGAGAGCGATTTCCATGAGGGTATGAACGGCGCCAGCGTGCTCGAGGTCCCGATGCTCCTAGAGATCACGGACAACGAGGTGGCCATCTCCGTGAAGCCAGAGGACGGACGGGGCATCAAGGATTTTGAGGCCTACGCGAGGTCGTTTGGTTTTGAGTTTTTCAGCGCCGATGGCAACGACTTCTTGGAGATGTACGAGGTCACCCAGACCGCGGCCAAATACTGCATGGACAATCAGCGCCCGGCGATGTTTTGGGTACGCAACCTCTCGCGACTCAACGGCCACAGCAACGCGGGGGACTACAATTATACCTTCGACGCGCACGACTGTCTCAACGATTTCGGAGAGGCGCTCGTGGAAGAGGGGATTCTCGACGCGGAGGACATCGTGCGGCGCAATGCGGTGGAGACGGGCAAGGACTACTACGTGCGTCACGAGCTCGGCGTGATCGGCAAAGAGTGCGACGATCACATCGTGTCGACGATGGAGACGGCTGGTTCCGAACCCGAGCCCACCTACGAGTCCGCCTTTGAGCACATCTACGACGCCTATCCCGAGGCGACGGAGCCGGCGACAGTCGGGACGAATACAGTCATCTCTCTCAACGGCGCCATCCGTGCCGCCCTGCGCGACATCATGGAGGAGCGTCCCGTCTCCTGGATCTACGGCCAGGACGTGGCCGAGCGCGGTGGAGTGATGCAGGCGACCATGGGCCTGCATCAGCGATACCCCGAGCGCGTCCAGGACTCTCCGATCAATGAGCCCTTGATTCTCGGGGCGGCGGTGGGCTTTGCGCTGCACGAGGGATCGACCGCGCTGCCAGAGATTCAGTTCGCCGACTACAGCCTCAACACGCTGCACTGGCTCGTCTACATGGGCAACTTGCTCTGGACCTCTGGGGGGCGATGCACCGCCAACGTCATCGCTCGTTTGCCGGTAGAGCCGCTGCACGGCGGGGCGGTCTATCACTCCATGTGCATGGAGGGGCTGTACGGGGCGATCCCCGGCCTCACCATCATCGCGCCGACCACCTCCCGTGATTGCTACGGGATGCTGCGTTCGGCCGCCGA
Source organism: Nannocystaceae bacterium (assembly GCA_040265175.1). Classification (GTDB taxonomy): domain Bacteria; phylum Myxococcota_A; class Polyangia; order Nannocystales; family Nannocystaceae; genus JAAZXR01. The sequence goes on along the minus strand of JBDQGY010000116.1, from coordinate 8,446 downwards.
ATACTCGGGCCCCGTCGTGGTCTTTGAGTCGAAGGGTCTGTATCGCATGCCGCTGGGCGACGCTTTCCCCGGCGAGCCCAGCGATCCCAAAGAGATCGCGGCTCTCAAGCGCGCCATCGGATTTCAGGGACAGATCCCCTCGATCCCCGAGGATTTCCGGGTGCCGCTGGGCAAGGCGGCCATCCGCCGACGCGGACGAGACCTCACCATCGCGACCTGGGGTCGCTGCACTCTGTTTTGCGCCGAGGCAGCCGAGCGCTTATCGGAGGAGGGGATCGAGGTCGAGCTGATCGACATGCGCACGGTGGTCCCACCAGATCTCGACACGGTGCTCGCCAGCGTTCGGCGCACCGGGCGACTCTTGGTGGTCCACGAAGACCGGGTGTTCTCGAGTATTGGCCGTGAGATTCAGGGCGCGGTCATCGACGCTACGCCGGGCGAGGGCGTCGTCGCCCGGGTGCTCGGCCAAGACCCCGTCCCCGGGATCCCCCAAAATATTAACCTTGAGCACGCGCTGACTGTGAACCCCGACAAGGTCGTGGCGGCCGCTCAGGAGGTGTTGAAGGTGTCGGTGCACCAAGCCGATGCGGAGCGTTCGGCGAACGCCGAGTCCTCGAGCGGCGCCTCGCCCACCAGCACCCCGCTGCGCACGCAGGTGCTCTGGACGCCGAACCGTAACTTCGTGGCGTAGATTCCGCAGACGCCGGCGACCTGCTGGGTGCCCCCGGGCTGCGCTTTCGTCACGAACATGGCGTCGGGGTGTTCTCGTGTAATCATGGGGCCATGACCCGGCGTGGCCTCAGCGAACTCAAGGTGGGAGGACTCACCTTGCGCGGCGTCGCCAAGGGCGGCGTGGAGACCTCGTTGATGGTCCCGGAGCTCAAGTTGCTCTTCGATGTTGGACAAGTCTACCCGGGGGCGCAGTCCTACGATCGCATCCTCGTGTCTCATGGTCACGCCGACCACCTCGGTGGCCTGCACTATTTAATCTCGCAGCGTCATCTCCAAGACCGTCGTCCGCCGGAGGTGTACGTGCCCGTGGAGATCGAGGCCCCGCTCAACACCATCTTCGGCGCGTGGAGAGAGATCGAAGGCTTCGACCTGACTGTGGATCTTCGCCCCGTTGGACCCGGTGATGACTTCGAGGTGGGCAAGGGCTTGCGCGCGAGGGCGCTGCGAACCACCCACCGGGTCCCTTCGCTCGCGTACTGCGTCGATCGGATCACGCACAAGCTCAAGGCGGAGTTCCAAGGCCGCCCGCGAGACGAGATCGTGGCGGCGAAGGCGGCGGGGCGCGAGCTCACATCGCCGGTCCGTACGCCTCAACTTTGTGTGAGCGGAGACACCCAGATCGAGTTTTTGAAGGCGCACCCTGAGCTGCTCGGTGTGCGAGTGCTGGTGCACGAGGTCACCTCGTGGGACGAGCGACGCAGCGTCGAGCAGACCCGTCACTGGGGCCACACGCACGTCGACGAGATGATCCCCGTGTCGGAGGGGTTCACAGGAGAGGCGCTCGTGCTTGTCCATCGCAGCATGCGGCACTCTTTGGCGGAAGCGCAGGCGGTGGTGGCCGCGCGTTTCCCCGCGTCGGTGAGGGATCGAGTGCATGTCTTCGCCTAGCCCCGCGGTGCAGCGGTACGATGTGCTCATCCTCGGGGGCAGCATGGCCGGTGTTGAGGTGCTCTATCAACTCCGCCGCAGACGCCGCGGTCGGGCCTTGCGTGTGGGGGTGGTAGATCGCCAAGAGGTGCATGGGTACATCCCCTTATGCCAAGAGCGGCTCAGTCGTCGACTCCACGACGCCCACGCCCGACTCCACACCGCTGGGTATGTGACCGCCGCACCGAACGCTGAGATGATCGTCGGTACGGTGACGCGGATGAACTCGGTGGCGCGGCAGGTGTTTCTCGACGACGGCCGCGCGCTTGAGGCCGAGATGATCGTGGTGGCGCTCGGCTCGGTCCTCGCGCCGCCGGCTCACCGCATCCCCGGCGTAGAGGGAGCGTTTGGCGTCAAGTTCGATCAAGAGGCGGACGAGGTCCGGGAGCGGCTGCAGCGGCTGCGCGCGCCCAACGGTCCGGCGCAACCCCGGGTCGTCGTGGTGGGTGGCGGAATCAGCGGGGTAGAGATGGCGGGGGAGCTTGCCTGGATGAGCCAGCGCTCCGATGATCTTCAGCGGCCCTTCGAGGTCACGTTGCTCCACTCGGGGCCCCGCTTGCTACCCGCACTCTGCGAACGGGCGGGGACGCTCGCGGCGGATCACCTCGAAGCGCAGGGGGTCGATCTGCGCGTCGAGGCGCGGTTGTTGGAGATGCGATCGGACGGCATCCTCTTCGAGGATCGGGTGCCAACGACCCCGGAGCAGCTCGAGATGCCGACAGATCTGGTGGTCTGGGCCGGTGGGGTGCGGCCGGCGCCGGTGCTCGAGCGGTTGGGAATCGCCCGGCGCGACGGCTGGCTCACGGTAAATCGAGCGCTGCGCGCCCTGGACGCGGACGGGGCGCCAATCGAGGGGGTCTTCGTGGTGGGCGACGCCGCGTGTGTCGTCGATGGCGACGCGGTCTGGCCGACGATGAAGCGCGCCATCGAGTGTCTTTGGCAGGCCAAGGTCGCCGCGGTGAACCTGCTCGCGTCGCTGGAGGGGGCGGCCCCGCGTGTTCATCGCCTGCGGGAAGACTTTCCCCACGGCGTGAGCATCGGCGGGCGCTCGCTGGTGGTCTACGGCTCGCTCGTGCTGGATCTCCCCCGCATCAACACGTGGTTCCGGCGTTTCTTGATGCGGCGCTACTTCGCCCGTTACGGGGCGCGAGCGCGCGGCTAGGTGGTGCCAAAGCTCGCGAACAATTCCGCGGTCATCGCATCGAATTCCTCGATGGTCGTGTCGTCGGGCTCGTGGAGGTCGAGGGGCTCAAGCGCGTCGTCTGGAATCTCGGAGAGGAAGCGGCTCGCGGTGTTGTCTTGCACTCGGCCACGCTCGCTCTTTTGCTTGGAGCGACAGATCCATAGTTTGTCGCGCGCCCTGGTCACCGCCACGTAGAACAAGCGTCGCTCCTCTTCAATGTCTCCCTCGATGGCGTCACTGGCCCTGGCGGCCTCTACGCGCGCGTGGGGGATCGTGCCTTCATCGCAGCCGATGACGAACACCCTGGACCACTCGAGTCCTTTCGCCGAGTGCATGGTGGCGAGCGAAATTTTCCCTCGCTGTCGCGCGCCGTCCCCCTCCTCCTCGGTCTCGCGCTTGTCGAGGGTGAGGTTGCTGATGTACTCGATCCAGTTGCCCTTGCCGGCCTGCATGGCTCGCTGTTCAAACCGTTTGACGCTGCCGAGCAGCCATTCGATGCCCATCCACCGGTGCTTCGTAGACTCGTGGGAGCCGGTCTCGCGGAGGATATGCTCGCGAAGCCCAATCTCCTCGAGCAGCTCGCGGAGCGCCTCCGCCACCGATCGTGAGGCGCGCGCGCGTCGATTCGCGTGCATAATTAAGGCGGAGAACTGCGCCAGGGCGGCCTTGGGTCGCCCGCTGATCTCTGGGATGTCGCTGGCGTTGTGTACCGCGTCGATGAGCCGCTTGCCGTGGGCGCGCGCGTACCGCTCGAGGCGCTGCAGGGTCTTGAGCCCGACGCCCCGCGAGGGGACATCGAGCGCGCGTCGGAGCGCGATGTCATCGTGGGGAGTCACGAGCACCTTGAGGTAGGCGAGGACGTCCTTCACGTCTTTCTTGTCGTAGAAGGCCTGGCCGCCGAGAACGCGATATTCGAGGTTGTTGTCTTGGAGGCCCTCTTCAATGAGCCGGGCCTGGCGGGACGACCGGTACAACACCGCGATCTCGGAGCCTGGTACCAGTTCGTCTTTAATGAGGCTCCAGATCGTTCTGCACACAAAGGTCGCCTCGTGGGCGAGGTCGTCGCAGACGGCGAGCTGCACCGCGTCCCCGGGGCCTCGGGTCGGCACGAGGGCTTTGTCGTAGCGGGCCTCGTTGTGGGAGATGACCGCGTTGGCGACGTCGCAGATCGGCGCGCGGGAGCGGTAGTTCTCCTGGAGTTTGATGACCTGCGCCTTGGGGAACATCATGTCGAAGCCGAGGATATTGGCCACCTTCGCGCCGCGCCAGCCGTAGATGGCCTGATCGTCGTCTCCCACGACGCAGAGGTTCTGCTGCTCGTCGAGCAGCCACCGGAGCAGCTGAAAGTGTGCGGTGGTGGTGTCTTGGGACTCGTCGACGATGAGGTAGGAGAACCGCGCCTGCCAATAGGCGCGGGCGGCCTCATTTTCCGCGAGGGTCGCGGCCACGCGCACCACGAGGTCGTCGAAATCAACCGCGCCGAGGGCCTGCAGACGTGAGGCGTAGTCGGTGTAGATCTCTGCGGCGACCTCGTCGTATTCGCTGCCCCACTTCGCGCGCTCCGCCACGTCCTCTTGGTCTAGGAACTCGTTCTTCCACAGGCTGATCCGCTGGACGATGGCGCCGAGATCGAAGCGTCGATCTTGCCCCACCCCGTGGATCCCCGACTCTCGAAGGATGGAGCGGACGACGCCATACACGTCCCCCTGATCGAGGATGGTGAAGCGTTTAGGGACGCCAAAGTCGTCCGGTCGCTCGCGCATCATCCGGACACCGAGGCTATGAAATGTGCTCAGCACCAGCGATTTTGTCACGCTCGAACCCACCATGTGTTGGAGCCGCTCGCCCATCTCACCAGCCGCCTTGTTGGTGAAACTCAAGGCCACAATTTCGTCGGGAGGGATCCCGAGCTGCAGGATGTGCGCGATCCGATGCGTGATCACGCGGGTCTTCCCTGAGCCGGCCCCGGCGAGCACGAGGAGTGGACCTTGAATGGTCTCCACGGCGCGCCGCTGGCTGGGGTTGAGGTGAGAGAGGTCCATGCGGGAGCCATGGTTGTAGTCGCGGGTCTGGCCCTTGGGCAAGGGGAGAACCGTTCTTTTGTGACGCAGGGGCCAGGGGTGACTAAGGCCCTTGCAGCCGTCGCGCGGGGCGTCCCGGAGGTCCGAGCAGTTGTTCGAGGTCGCGCGGTCTCCTCGCGCAGTGGAGATCTTTTCCCGCGCGTGGGGACGTGTGCGGTTATGCTGCTCCCATGACCCCCGACGCGCTGCTCTCGTTGCTCGCTACGGAACGCGCGAGCGCTATCCTGCGTACCGACCACAAGGATCGTGCCCGCCGGGCCATGGACGCCGCCGTGCGTGGTGGCATGCGCGTGGTGGAGTTCACGTTGACAGTACCCGGTGTCTTTGACCTCATCGCAGAGTTTGCGGAGCGTGAGGATGTGGTGGTGGGCGCGGGGACTGTGCTGACACCGGAGCAGGCCAACGACGCGGTTGACGCAGGGGCTCGGTTTCTCGTGTCCCCCGTGGTCGATGAGGCCGTGATCGAAGTGGCGCGCACGCGCGGGGTCGTGGCCATGCCGGGGGTGCACACGCCCACCGAGCTCTTGCGCGCCCACCGAGCCGGCGCGCAGCTTCAAAAGCTGTTCCCGGCTCCGGCGGGTGGACCGGCCTGGGTGCGGTCGGTGCTCGGGCCGATGCCCTTTTTAAAGATCGTCCCCACCAACGGCACCTCCGCAGAGAACGCCGGCGCCTGGCTGGACGCCGGGGCCTATGCGTGTGGGTTCGTGGCGAGCTTGTTTCCGCGCGCGCTGGTCGAGGCGGAGAGCTGGGACGAGATTGAGTCGCGCGCCCGCGCTATCTTAAGCATTACCCGCACGGGGGATTGAGCGCCACCGCGTTGGCGTCGGGGTTGCCCGCTCGATTTTCTGTGTGCGGGTCAAGCAAGGGGGACGCCTCGATGTCTCCTCCAAACGGCGCGACCGCGGGCGCTGAGACCGCGTCAATATCGCGCGCGCATGCGACACAAGTTTCTCAACATCCTTGATGGGCTTGAACTACCCTGGCGGTCCGCGATGAAAAACTACACCGTCGATCTGGAAAAGAAGTGGGACTACGAGAACGGCTTCTATTTGACCTGCGAAACCGGGCGGATAGGGAAGCTGATGAACCACCTCGAGATTTACAAGCGGATCGTTGGCCTCGAAGGAGACGTCCTTGAGTTCGGAGTGTTCAAGGGGAGCTCGCTGGTCCGGCTCGTGTCGTTTCGAGATCTGCTGGAGGGGAGCACGTCCCGTCGCGTGATCGGCTTCGACGCGTTCGGAGAGTTCCCGGGTGGCCTGTCGCTGGATTCGGATCGCGAATTTGTGGATAGGTTTGAGCGGGACTGCGGAAACGGGATCAGCAAGGAAGAACTGGCCTCGCATCTACGCCGAAAAGAACTCACTAATGTTGAGTTGGTCGACGGAGATCTGCACGAGACCCTCCCGCTGTACCTTGAGCGCAACCCGTCTCAAAAGATCGCGCTGCTCCACATGGACGTCGACGTGTACGAGCCCACAAAGACCGTGCTTGAGCAACTCTACTACCGCGTTGTCCCCGGGGGTATCGTGATGCTCGACAACTACGGCACCGTAGAGGGGGAGACCAAGGCCGTGGACGAGTTCTTCCACGGACGCGATGTCGAGATCCACAAGCCGCTCTACTATCACATCCCGGCCTACATTATTAAGGGAGGGTGACGCCGCGGGTTCACGGAGGGCAGCTTGAGGCCACGCTGGCCTCGGACGCCGCGATCACGTCCTGCCAGTCGTACTCGCTGTTGTCGCTCACGTACCAGTAGGTCGCGCCGCTGGGCATCATGGCCACGGTGATGCCGCCGTAGCCAGACATGAACGGCACCCAAAAATCGCACGCGAAGCCCTGCGCCTGCGTGAACTCCAGCGCCCAAAACCCGTTGTTGTACATGAACGGGGTGGACGCCGTGGTGAGCATGCCCCGGTCGTTGGGGTCGCGCTGCATGGCGGCGTCGAGGGCGGCGGGGCTCAACACTTGCGCGCCGCCGATCTGTCCGTCGTCCACGTTGAGCAGGCGAGTGAGCTTGGCGAGGTCGTCGGCGATGAGCCATAGCCCGTAGCCCCCGAAGGTCTCGCCTTGCCAGGCGTTGTCCGAGGTGCGGAGCGATGAGTGTGCGCCGGGCCCAATACCCAACGGCACAAAGACGTCGTTCACGAGCAGCTCGAAGAGGTCCGCGTCCGCGCTGACGAGGGTCTTCAGATACTCCGACATCGAGCGAGTGGCGATGAAGGTGTCGGAACTTCGATACACCCAGTTGTTCCCTGGGGCGGTCTTTCTCATCCACCCGAAGGCGCCGGCCGATTTCTCCGCGAGGCTCTCCGCCAAGAAGAAGTCGTTGGACATCACCGCGCCGCCCTCGTCGACCATATAGGTCGCGAATTTGTAGTGCCCGGTGGTCATGTCGAGGGCGTGATCCACGGTCACGTCGCTGTAGTCGCCGGGGCCCGACGCCGCCTCGGGCACGAGGGCGCCTACGATTTGGCCGCCGACGTCGACGCCGTATTTGTACTCCATGAGCATCCGGGCTGCGCCGGCGTAGATCGATTTCGCGAGGGAGTAGGAGCCGAAGCGCATGACGTCGCAGTAGGGGTACGTGCCCGAGCGCGTGACGCAGTCGCTGACGTAGCTGACGCCGTTGTACACGAAGCCGTAGCGGGTCATGTTGATCGGGGTGATGCCCGAGGTGAGGGTGGAGAGGTCGATCCCTGGGAAGTCTGTGGCCAGGTCGCCGACGGGGCGCGTGGGGACCTTGGCGGCCTGCTCCGCCGCAAAGTCGGTCTTGATTTGCGCGCTTGAGGGGATTGACTGCGCGAGGTAGTTCGCGTCGAGGAGCCCCCAGAAATCCCCTTGGAAATACGCGCAGGTCTCCTGGGTGATCTGATAGTGCACCTTGGAGACAGAGGTGTCGTCAAACAGGAACGTCAAGAGGCCGTTGTGCGTGCAATTTGAATTGCGCTGCAAGATCGCGAAGGGGACAGACGCGCGCGACAGGCCGTTGTCGCTCGACTCTTTCCACACATGGCCCGGCTCGACGAGCGTCGTCCAAAATGGATGGGCGGTGTTGACGTTGCCGCGGACCACCGGGATCAGGTCATGGCCGTCTTGAACGAAGGCGTGATCGAACTCCGGAAGGTGGAGCCGCTCCTCGTCGATGTCGTAGTTGTAGTCGTCTTTGATCTTGGTGAAGTTGCCGATGACGTCTTCGCCGATCAGCTCAAGTCGCCCCTCGAAGACGTGGTCGGGGAGGGCGGCGCCCGCGGGCATCCCAAATCCGGCGGTGTCGTCGACGGGGGCAGGCTGCTCTGGGCCGGTGATGAGGTCGTCGTAGGTCAACACGGTGCGAATGTCGCCGTCGCCATCGCCATCGCCGTCGCCATCGCCGTCGCCATCACCGTCGCCGTCGCCGGTAGTGGAGGGGTCGCCATCGCTATCGCCGTCGCCGTCACCGTCGCCGGTAGTGGAGGGGTCGCCGTCGCCGTTACCGGTAGTGGAGGGGTCGCCGTCGCCGTCGCCGTCGCCGGTAGTGGAG
>JBDQGY010000115.1:0-13086 GCA_040265175.1 Nannocystaceae bacterium | reverse complement strand
ACGTAGCGGCTGCCCTCGACACCGAGCACGGCTCCGCGCTCCAGTGTCTTGACCAGGCGCGGCTCCGGCATCAATTCGGCCTGCGCAAAAAGGCCGGGTTTGACGATCAGATCTTCGTTCATGATGGGAAGCCGAACCTCGAACGCCCGCGACACCGGGTCGACGAGATCGTTCAGGATGTAGACGCTGCTCGACACCATGCAGAAGATGATGACCGCAGCGACCGTCAACAGCACGCTGTCAAGGTCACTCACCCGACGCGCGAAGACCAGCGGAGGCACCACGAACAGATTCTTGACCCATTGTTTGGGTCGCATCGTGCTGAGGAGCGGGCGAATCATCGGAAGAAAGGATGGCACGTGGCGAGCAGATGTACCATTATCGCTCGGGCGATGGACACTGGAAGGTCCTGACATGCGCGCCATGCGACTCCCCGGCCAAAGAACGCTCCTGACCTTAGGTCTCACGATCGTGGGCGCCGCGCTCCAATCGGGCGCAACCGCCGAGGCGGCGACGCTCAATTCGGCGCCCGCGCACTCAGTCCCTTCCGAACAGGAGCGGGCGCTCGTGGCCGCATCTCCCCAGGGCTTGATCCGGCGTGGAGTTCGCGACGACGCGCGAGGCCTTCCGGGTCCGTGGGAGCGTGAGTTGGAGCGGCGACATGCCCTGATCAAGGCGACGACTGGAGGACTCGAGGTCGCAGAGGGGCTGCTCGGGTTCGTAGACACGCTGTACGGCGAGATCGCCACGCCTCGATTGATCGATGTGCTCGAAGGTGTCGCGAAGAATGGACGCCACGACCCGTTGATCCGTGCGGTCGCCTCACACGCGCTGGCTCGGCTGATGGCCTTTAGCGGGGACGCCAGAGGCTCTCAAGAGCTTCTCACTGCGGCGGGCTGGGTGATGGGCTGGCACGTCACGGGACCCTTCGACAACGCCGGTGAGTCGGGCCACGACGCGGTCTACGCTCCAGAGACAGAGGCGTTTGGAGCCGACCAAACGTTTGAGGGCAAGGTCCCTCTTGAGCCCATCGGTTGGCGCCATCGCCCAGCCAGCGACAGCGCGAGAGGATACGTCTCCCTCGACGAGCTTCTCTCTCCGAACGTCCACGTCACCGGCTACGCTACCACCTGGGTACGCGTGCCATCGAAGACGAAGGCGACGCTGCACGTGGGGACAGGCGGCGCCTACAAAATATGGATCGACGGGGCGTACGTCGGTGGTGGAGAGGAATATCGTACCCCCAACTCTTGGCAAGACGGACACAACGTGACACTCGGTGCTGGGTGGCACCGTGTGCTGGTGAAGCTCGGTGTTGAGGAGGGGCTTTGGGGCTTCTTCTTGCGGGTCAGCGACCGGCGTGGCGCGCCGATTCGTGGCCTTGAGTCCTGGGACAAGGAGCTCCCCCCTCCGGACCTCCCCGCGGCGGCCCTCCTGCCCACGGGTCAAGACGATGACGCGGGCGGGAGAGACAATCGGTCGAACCCTCGCACCCTCCGTGCGCTCCTGGAGCGTGAATCCGCGGCGCCAAAGGCCTCCGCCGGGACCTTGCGGTCGTTGGCCGCCGTCTATCGATGGGCCAGCCCCTTCGCGCCCGAGGACCCCTCGAGAGCTGAGTTCGGGCGGGCGATGGATGCGCGAGTCAAAACGCCACTGAGCGCGTGGCTCGCCTCCTTCCTGGTCCAAGACTTCAACGAAGCGCGCGCGTTGATTACGGAGGGCCTGCGGCGGGGCGATGCTGATTTGTCCACTCCGGCGTGGCTTCGCGGCGCGATGGTGGCCGAACTGGCCCGCCGTGACGACAGCCTCGGGCTGGACCGACGCGCCAGAGAAGGCTTCGCGCGGGCGAGTGAGTTGTCACCAGACGACATCGAGATCGAACTCGCGCGACTGTATCGCTTGTACGGCGAGGGGTTCACGCTCGCCTCGTTGCGCTGGTTTGATGATATGGTCGCGCGTTATCCTGATTCGTTGATGCTGCGACGAAGCCGGGCCGACGTCCTCGCCGACTTAGGACGAACCCGGGAGGTGCTCGATATCTACCGTGAACTGCAGCGAGAATATCCTGGGGACGGATCCATTCGGGCGGCGGTGCTCGACGTCACGGTGTCGCTTGGGGAAGTAGAGGTCGCGCGAGGTATCGCCGAAGAGCAAGCGCGACGTCAACCGACCATTCCAAGCCATTGGAATCGGCTCGCGCAGTATCAGGTGGGGATGGCCGACTACGGCGCCGCGGTCGCGTCCATGGACAAGGCGCTGGCGCTCAACCCCCTCAACGCGGAGTTCCATCGGATTCGGGGCGTCATCTTGTCGGATCTGGGTTCTAGGGCGGAGGGGCTCAAGGCGCTGCGTCGATCGCTGGAGCTGCGTCCACAGCAGCCTGCTGTCCGCGATCTTATCGCGGTGCTGGATCCTCAAGCCGAAGACGATCTTCTTCGGCGTTACGACGTCGACCTCGAGCAGATCGTGGCGGCGAACCGCCAGGCGCCCGCGCGCTGGGAGGGGAAAGAAGCGGCGGTCCTCTATCGAGGTCACGCGACCCGTGTATTGGACAACGGGCTGTCTGAGGGCATTGACCACCGAATCATCAAGGTGCTCGATGATCGCGGTGTTCGGAGCCAAGGAGTGCAGGTGACCAGCTACGATCCGAGCGAGAGTTACATCGAGGTCCGTCGGGCCCGTGTGCGGCGGGCGGACGGCCGGGTGGAGGAACTTGGTGAGACCCGCATCGCGTCCATGGTCGAGGCGGGGTACCGCATGTTTTACGACAAGCGCCAAGTACAGGTGTATTTCCCGAGTCTGCGTGTCGGCGATGTGGTCGAGGTGGTCTTCGCTCGGCGCGCCGTTGCGCGTCGAAATATCTTCGACGACTACTTCGGCGACATCACAGTGCTCGGCTCGGGGGAGCCCGTCGAGCGCCTAGATTATGCGTTGGAAGCCCCCGCCGACCGGAAACTCTATTTTAATGTGCCGATCGAGCGGACGATCAGCGACGACGGCTCGCGCGCGACGTACCGACTCAAGCGCGAGGGACAGACGGGTCTGAAGTCAGAGGCCTCGATGCCGGGTTGGTCGGAGGTGTTGGACTATGTCCATGTCAGCACCTTCGCCGATTGGGCGTCTGTGGGGGCGTGGTACTGGGATCTCGTCAAAGGCCAGCTCGTCGTAAACGAAGAGATTCGGGAGGGGGTGAAGCGCGCACTGGCCACCCTTCCAAAGGGGGCTTCTCGTCGTGAGATGGTCGCCGTGATTTATCGCCACGTCGTGCGAAACACCCGCTACGTCGGCTTGGAATTCGGGATCCATGGCTACAAGCCATACCGGACCACCGAGGTCTACGATCGGCGATTCGGTGACTGCAAAGACAAGGCCAGCTTGTTGAAGGTGATGTTGCAAGAAGCAGGGATTGAGAGTCATCTGGTGCTGGTTCGGACGAGGGATCAAGGGCCGCTCCCAGAGGACCTCGCCAGCCTCGCTGCGTTCAACCACGCCATCGTGTATGTCCCCGAGTTCGATCTGTACCTCGACGGGACCGCGGAGTGGGCAGGGGATACGGAGCTACCCTCGGGTGATCAGGGCGCGACGGTGCTCGTCGTCAAAGATGGAGCGGGCGCGACCTTCTCCACGATCCCCATGAGCGGGGCCGAACACAACGAGCAGCGCCGCTCTTTTGACGTGAGCCTGTCCGACGACGGCAGCGCACATGTCCGCGCGTCCGAGGAGGTCCGAGGGACCGGCGCAGCGGCGCTCCGCGCGACGTATGAAGCGGCGGATCAACGGGTGGCCCGCGTGACGCAGCGGTACTCCAGAGAATTTCCGGGGGTGGAGGTGGAGGACGCCGAGTTCACCTCCGTGACCGATATTTTGAGACCGGTCGCCATCCGCACGACCATGCAGGTGCCGCGATGGGCCGACACGACGCCGCGTGGCCTGAGACTCGTGGTGCGCGAGGCGAGCCAGAGCATGGTCCGCGCGTTGGCACCTCAGGTGAAACGAATCCACCCCCTGATCCTCGGTGTCCCTGGCCGCAGCGTTCGTACCGTGGTCGTCCATGCGCCAAGGGGGCAGCGTTTCGTGAGTGGTCCCGACCCTGCGAGGGTGGAGTCACGCTTTGGCACCATGGTGTTGCGTACGAGCTTCGAGGGCGCGACCGCACGATTCGAGATCGACGTGAGCTTCCATCAGCCACGAGTCACGGCGGATGAATATCCGGAATTTCGCAGTTTCCTTGAATCTGTGGACGACGCTCTCAACCAGGTGTTCGAGACTGAGGTGACCTCATGAGGATGCGCCGTCGGCCGCTCGGCAACGCCGCGCTTGCGCCGGGTTCCGTGGGACGTTGGGATGCGAGGCCGCGTGCGCGTTCGTGGCACTGGCTGGGCGTGTTGTTCGCCATCATCTCCATCCTCACGGGCTGCGCCCATGCGCAGCGCCCTGGCGGAGGTCTGCCCACGATGCCGTCGGACGAGGTCTCACGTCGGGTCGAACGGCTACAATCCCGGCTCGAGCGTCACCCCGAAGATTCGCGCGCCCAACGAGACCTCGGGCATCTGCTGTGGCTTCACGCCGGCGCCACAAACGAGGCGCTGCCCCACCTCCAGCTGGCGGCCGCTGCCGGTGATGTTGTTAGTCAGTCTTCCCTTGTGATCATTGGGCGCGCGCGCCTAGACCACCCCATGGCCCGGGACAACAGCCTTCGGATTCTCGACGCGGCAGGAGAGGATTCGGCGTGGAGTCGCCAGACGGAGGGTCACAAAGTTGCGGTCACGGAGATGGCCCTCCGTGACCTGCTCGCGCACATCGGGGAGCGTCCCTCACTCGACCGAGAGCTCCTGCGCCGGCTCGATCCCGAGTCGTTGGCGCTCCACTCGCCCACCCTCGGCGTCCTCGCTTCCATCGCCGCCGCTAGGATCCAGGTGAACGCGGGGCTCGATCCTGGAGCGTCGTACGCGGCGCGTGGCTGCGTACAACAGTGGCAGATGAGTCATCTGCTGGGGCGACTCGGCGCCGCAGACCTCCCCGCGCTGTCGCCTCTAACGCCATTGGAGCCTCAAGATCCGGCGCATGTGCTCGTCGCCCATCGCTGCAGTGTTCGCGTGTGGAACGCCGCTTCGACCGGCGGGGTTCGGAGGCTCCGCGCTGTTGTCAGTAACGCCGCGCCTGATTTGTACTTTGAGGTGGTCGCCAGCGACGAATATCGTTTGTACGTTGACGGCAAGCTGGTCGCGCGAAACGATTACACTGATCGCTGGCCTGCAAATGACGCGCATCGTTGGCTTCGTTTGCCTGCTGGGGATCACATCGTCGAGCTGCATATCGCCGTGCCGGGGATTAACTCAACGGCGATGCTCAATATGTTCGATGGCAGAGGCGTCCCGGTCACCGTTGCTCCGGTCGATTTTGTACCCCTCGACGCCGTGGATTCGGCCGCCGAATTTTCCGTCGAATTGGAGCCGGCGATGGTCTTGGGCGGGGGCTATGATCCCGCGATCTATGGCCCGTGGATTGCGCTTCTCCGCCTCTCCCGAGCGCTAGGGGAGGGGGACTACGACCGCGCGGAGATCACCGTCGAATCGCTTAAGGAGGCCCGTTTTGCCGAGGCATTCGTCCACCGGGCGCTGTTTGAACAAAATGAGCCAAGCCGCGGCGGCGCTGCGTCGTCAAGCAGGCTGCAGGGCGCCTTGGAAGCCGCGCTGAAACTTGATCCAGACGTGGCCAGCGCGCGGGTTCAGTTGATGCGGATGAGTCTCGAACGCGACGAGGTGCCAGAGTTACTGGCCATGGTCGATGCGCTCCCAGACGACGTCCGACGCCTCTATGAGGTGGAGGTGTTACTTACCGGCCTGTATCTGCAGCGCGACAGCGATGTCCAAGCGGCGCAGGCCGTGTCCCGTGCGAAGCGACTCGCGCCCGATTCTTGCTGGGTGCGCCGGGTCGAGTTGACCTTGGCCCGAAGAAGGTCTCAGGCGCATCTGGAAGACGAATTGATCGAGGCATATCGGCCGTGCGACCGGGGCGACGCGAGGCGAGCGGCCTGGGCGCGACGCCGCGGCGATCATGCGGCTGCGCTGAAGATCACCGAGCGTCGTCTGGAGTACCAAGGAGACAACATGGATCTGCTGGACCGCAAAGCGCTCGATCTGGTGGCGCTGGGGGATCTGGCCGGAGCCATGGCGGTGCGGGAGACCCAACTGCGATTCAACCCCCTCAATGTGGCCGTGGCGACGTCCTACGTCGACCTCGCCTACGAGACGGGCAAAACGGCTGCGGGCGACCGGGTCGTCGCTCATCTCCTCGCGAACACGCCCGCGCAGCCGGGTGTCTTGGAGCTCGCCGAGCGGATAGGCGGGGGCACGGATCCGCTCTTGTCGCATCGCGCCGATGGCTTGGCGGCCGTGCGCGACTATGGACCACAACAAGAACGCTACGAGGGCGCCTCGGATGTTTTGGTGCTTGACCGAGACGTCGTGTGGATTCACGACGACTTGTCCCAGCGTCACCTCATTCATCAAATCGTGTCCTTGCACTCCAAGGAGTCATTGGACAAGTACGGGGAGATGGGAGTGCCCGAGCAAGGGCAGCTCTTGACTCTGCGAACCATCAAACCCGACGGGCGCGTGGTCGAGCCGGAGGTGGTCCCGGCCAAGTCCGGGGTCAGCCTCCGCGACCTTGAGGTGGGGGACTTCGTAGAACTGGAATACATTATTTCGCGAGCGCCGAGCGTCTTGCTACCTGGTCACATCGACCTCGGAGGGTTTCGGTTTCGGAGCACCGCCACGCCGTTCCACCGGAGTGAGCTGATCGTAAATATGCCCGCGGCGCTGCCGTACCAGGTGGAGCGACGAAACGACCCTCCGGTGGCCACGTCGTCGACTATCGGAGACCGCACGGAGCTTCGATTTCTCGCCGAGGAGATGATGCGACGGACCCCGGAACCCGACGCGCGCTCCTTGTCCGACGAGATGCCCATGGTTCGGGTCTTCACCGAACTCGACATCTTGGAGTGGCGCAGGATCACCGAGGCGAATCTTCGCCTCACCTTGCGCCGGAACGAAGAGCTGCGATCGCTCGTCGCCGAGGTCACGAAGGACGCTCGCGATGACGATGAGATCACACGCGCCGTGTGGTCGTGGGTGCTCGATAATATTGAGTCCGGTGGGAGCATGACCACCGCCATCACCCAGACCCTCGCTGAGCTGTCTGGGAATCCGTTGATGCTGATGATGGGGATGCTTAACGAAGCGGGCGTCAAGACGGAGCTCTGGCTTGGCAAGAGCCAGTTTGCGACCCCCATGCGCGAGGGCGACTATCCACCCGTCGAAGATTACGCCGCGCCGCTGCTGGTGGTCTGGACCCAGACCGACGCGCCGCCGGTCGCGTTGGCGCCGGGGTCGAAGGTTGTGCCGTTTGGGTATCATCCGATGACGCTCGCTCGCGAGGCGATTCGCCTCCGCCCCGGTGACCCGCTCGGTCCAGACGCGCTCTATGGAGAGGTGCCGGATGTGCCAGAGGGTCTCGCCGACCGCCGTGCCTACGATCTCAACCTTCGCTTGAATCGCGAAGGAGAAGGGCTCCTTACCGGCACGATTGAGCTCGCGGGTGCCGAGGCGATCCAGTGGAGGCGGGCGTTGACGATGTTCGATCGAGATCGCCTGCTGGAGGTATTTCAGCAGGCGGAGTTGCAGCGGGTAATTCCTGGCGCGACGCTGTCTCTAGAGTCGGTAGAGATTGAGGGCGAAGATGAAAACGAGCAGCCGCTAGTATTTCGATTCGTCGCAAACGCTCGCGGGGTCGGTCGCCAGGGCGCCGACACTCTAGACCTCCGCGCGAGCGTGGTACCACAAAACGCCGCGCTCCAATACGCGCGACTGCCCGAGCGTTGGAGTGAGCTCGCGGTGACCTACGCCGCGCCCGTATTTTCGCGAGTCCGAATCGAGGTGGAAGGCGGCACCCTGGCACGGGTTCCAGGAGAGGACTCCATCGATGGGGAGTTCGGGCACTACCGTCGCACGATCACCGACGGAGGCGCGGGCGCCTCGTTCATCACTCAAGAGTGGTCCACCGGTCTCATCCTCCGTGGAATTCCAGCCGAGGACTACCCCGCCTTCCTTAATTTCGCGCGGGCCGTGGATGAGGTTGAGCGGCAAGAACTTCAGTTCTCTTTCTAGCGCGAGGAGGAGACCCCGGAGCGCTCCCAGCGGAATTGAATCGAGATCCGCTCACGATGAGCACGAAGGCGCGTCGCCGCGGTGGTCGCATCCACGCACCGTCGAAAGTCTGCGAGGCTGTTTGAAGGCCGTCCATCCATGGTCACCGAGACTTGATTCACGTGCCCCTCGTCAAACAGCAGTGTCGCGCTCACCTCGGAGCGAGGCAGCCGGGACAGTTCCGGGAGGCACGTAGACAGCAAACGTCCGAGCGCCCCAATTCGCTCCTGATCGATCGCACGTAGCGGGTAGGCTTGTTCGATGGCGGTCGGCGAGCGCATTGAGCGTTCTGCACGTCGACGCACCTCCGCCCAGGCAGAGTTGACGACCGGGTCACGATGCGAGGGGCGGGCGTCGGGCGAGATGGGGTAAACGAGCTTTGTGCTGGCGTCGTGAAGCCGCAATCCGACGCCGCGATAGGCGGGCTGTGGGCCCCCGACGAGGGCCCGCATTAACTCTATGAGTTGGACATACATCACGTCGTCGCCGAGGCGCAGCCGCACCGCATCCACCCGCGGAAAGGCACGGTCCAACACAGAGAACACCTCGGTGTACCCCGTGTCTGGCGCCACGCGCTCAACCACCTTAACGCCGTCCACGTAGACCGAAAGTCCTGCACCTTCGAGATAAAACTCGAGTGGCGACGATGTGAGGGCCGCGACTCCCGGGGTCATCACGTCATCGCTTAACACCTGCAGCGGGAGCGCGGTGACGACGGCCCGCTCGATGTCGGGTGTCAATTCGTGCATCGCGAAGCGCAGGGTCGACGC
Organism: Nannocystaceae bacterium; assembly: GCA_040265175.1. GTDB lineage: Bacteria > Myxococcota_A > Polyangia > Nannocystales > Nannocystaceae > JAAZXR01. The sequence continues at coordinate 4,109 of JBDQGY010000115.1, read as the reverse complement.
CCCACTTCGCACGGCGGCCCGGATCGCCGCCGCCAGGTCGGCCGAAGGTCCGCGAGCTTCACTCCCCACCAACAAGCTGCCTCGGCCGTCCTTCGCGAGTTGGGCTGAGAGTTCCATGATGAGCGGCTGGGGATCGGATGTCGTCGGATACGTCGCAGCCGCGGTCCCCGATCCGAGTACGACGCCGCCGGAGACCACCCAAATCAACGGGCTGGCATCATCCGCGCGACCGCTCCCGTCGGGCGCCTTCGGGAGCGGCAATGTGGGGTCTCGCGGTCGCGGATAGGCGTCGAGGAGGGCGGTGTGCAGCGCGGCGTCTTCTGCCGCGACTTGGGTGATGGTGGCGCGCCATGCCGGCGAGGCACGAAGGAAGGTCAGGGCCGTGCTCATCGGCTCTGTGAGTCGCACGGCAGACGGCCAGGGCGGCCGCCCGTGGTCCCGCGCCGGTGTCAGCCAGCGCTCGGGCTCGTCGGGCGTCACGTAGAGCGCGTGCACCCCGATGGCGCGTCTCGCCTCTACGGGCGCTGCGACGGTGCGCCGGATGACGGCACGCACGTGATCGTAGATGCGCCACTGCGCGTTGTCTTGAAGTTCTATGACCCCCTCCGCCGCGACCCGTCGAAACGCGTCGGTTTGGATCTCCAGACTCTCGGGATCCTCGGGGTCAAATAGATCGACCGATACCAACGCGACGAAATCGGCCAAAAATCTCCGTTGCTCGTCGGAAAGAACGGGGTACTTCGCTTCGACACGCCAGGCCTCTTGCAGCAAAAGTTCGAGCGCTGCCCGTGTCGCAGCCTCCCCTCGACCGGCAGCGTTTGCCTCCCCGGTGAGTCCCGTCCAAAACACCTCCCGGACCAGCGCGCTTCGCGTAAAACGAGCGCAGTCGAAGAGGTCGTAGAGCCGACCGAGTCGCGCGATCTCGCGTTGTGCGGAGGGAGAAGTGGACCAATCCTCGAGGACCTGTAGTTCCCGGTCGGCGTCCTGCGACGCCCGCAACAACAGATCCGACTGCGCCCAGGTCTCCGGTGGTGTGGTGCCGGAACCGGCGCGCGCGCAGGCCAACTCGCCGCTGGCGCCGCAGAGACTGAGCAGCCCCACGAACCCGAGGTACCGAGACGATCGAGTGGGTCGACTGGACGTTGACCGGCCCATGTTTCGAAACAGCATCGTGGATCTACGCTAGCATGGGCAGGTCGGAATGGCGTACACCATGCATACAACGGCGCCCCGTGCAGCGGTCGTTCTTGTCTTCGGGTGGGCGCTGTCGACCTCCGCGCCTAGTAAGGCGTCCGAGGTGCGGGTGACGTCGCGCACCTACGGGGAAGCGTACACGCTACGCCGCGCCGGACTCAGCTTCGCCACGGTGCCCCGCCGGCGCCTTGTCCAATACGTAAACCTTGGAGTCTACGATCTCCTCCCGCCGACGGACGCGAGCACCATGCGTCGAGAGCCGGAAGATGGGCAACTGCGCATCGTCACCTCCCTTCGCCTTCGCCACGACTTTGGGGCCTATGTTCAGGGCGCCGAGCAAGACGCGCAGCGACTGGTCAACGCCGTAGATGGCCGGCAGGTGGATGTCATGTACGCCTTCGTCGAGGGGACCCGGTTGGGCGGCTGGCTCGACGCCCGGGTGGGGCGGCAACTTTCAACGACGGGTCTCGATTTTTATGCCTTCGATGGCGGCTGGGCGCGAGTTCGTACCCCAGCCCACCTAGGGCTCGCTGTGGCGTCGGGCTTGATGGTGCGCGGTGCTGACGTCCTCGGATCTCCCAACTACGAGCTCGACGGAACGGACACCTCGGTGCGTCGACGCGCGGTGTCGCCGATGGTCGCGGTAGAGGCATCGCTGCTCGATATCCCGCGGTGGAGCGCCTCTGTCGGGTGGCGCCAGACCTTTGAAACCAGCCCAGACCAGGACGAGCAGGTCACGTTTGATCTCCCTGAAGACCGGGTCTCTTTGGAGTCGCTGTTGTCGGCGAGGCTCAGCTGGCGCTCTCTCCATTCTCGAGTCGCCGTGGATGGTGCCTTGCGCTACGACTTTGGCCGCCGGGCGTTAACCGACGGCCGCGCCGAGGTGCGCACCCAACTCACAAGCCTCCACAGCGCGTCGCTGTCCTATCAACACACGACGCCAATCTTCAGCCTGGACTCCATCTTCAACGTCTTCGATCTCGCCGATGTTGAGCTTGGTCGGGCCACCTGGGACGTGCGCGTGGGCCCGCGTTGGCAGATCTCCACGCACGGATTGGTCCGGTTGTTCCGCGCAGAGGGCAGCAACGGTCGTCCGATATGGTCTGTGCCCGTCGCCACCACGAGCCAAGGAGGCGGTCTAACGGTCGCTTACTCCGGGCGCGTGCGAGCGGTGCTTGACGGGCGAGCCATTGCGGGCGAAGGCGGGACGAGGCTCTCTGGATTCGCCGACATCGCCTCCGCGTTACTCTGGGATCGGTTGGTGCTCGAAGGACGGCTTTACGGCAACTACGTCGACAACACCGGCACCCCGTGGAGCGAAGGCTGGAACGTGTCCGCGCAGGGGATCGCGCGCGGCAACTTGTGGGATGGGATCTCCCTCAGCTGGTTGGTGGAGCCTGGCACCGGCTCTCGCTGGCAGTGGTCGTTTCGGACCATGGTGCTCTTGTCCATGGAATGGGGCGTGCGAGGAGGAGCTCGTCGGTGACCGGAGACTGGAAGACCACGCTTGCTGTCTGTGTCTACGTGGCGGGACTCGTCGTGGGTGGCCTCGCTGCGTCGGCGTCGCGCGCAGTGGCGGGCTTCGCTCCGGCGCCCATCAACGTCCGTTCCTCGCGGAGTTCGTCCCCCGCAAGGTCTCTCGCGGGGAGCCTGGTGTATCCACCGGGTGATCCGGCGGTCATTTTCGAACACAGCGCCCACCTCGACCTCGGATTGACGTGTTCCCCATGCCATATGGACGCGGCGCGTAGCACCAGCACTCGGGACGATCTTGGAGTCGCGGTAACGGCGTGCGACGGCTGCCACCAGACTGACCATCCTTGGGTTGTCTCCAGCAACGGTGGGGCAGGGGAGGGTCGCCCCGCCACTTGCGACACCTGTCACCTGTACGATGAACTGCCGTCCATGGGGCGAAGTCGTCGCCAACGAGGCTCGGAGACAGCGCTGTTGACCTTCAACCATGCGATGCATGTGCGCGGCGGGGCCTCATGCGAATCCTGCCACGGTGGGATCCGAACGCCGCAGCGGGAGTCCACAGACCACGCCTACCTGCCGACGGAGAGCTCTTGCATCGAGTGCCACGACGGCAAGCGCGCGGCCAATGATTGCCGCACCTGCCACCCCACGGAGCGGACCGGGCGACTCAGGCTCTCTCGAGGGACGGACCGAGGGCGCGCGAAGCTAGTCCCAGCCAGTGACCATGCGTGGGGGATGGGGCACGATCTGAATTTTGTGGAGCGTCACGGCGCGGTCGCCAGCGCGGCTGGGGAGCAGTGTGCCCAGTGTCACTCTGAGGACGAGTGTCAGACCTGCCACGCGGGCGCGACCAGACCACTCACCATCCACCGTCCAGATTTCGTGCGGAGCCACGGGATTGAGGCGAGGACACGGACCTCCGATTGTGGGACGTGTCATCGCTTGCAGTCGGATTGCCTCAGTTGCCACGAGCGCCTCGGGGTTGGACCGGGCACCGGCGGTCCGTTTTCCGCCCCCAGCGGCGGCACCTTTCACGGCGCGGGATGGGCGGGCGCGCCAGGGCAACCCCAGGCGCACGCCCAGGCGGCTCGGTTGAATATGGAGACCTGCGTGTCGTGCCACCAAGAAGACACCTGCTTGACGTGCCACGCGACCAGCCAACATAGCCAGCAGGGGCTGAATGCGAATCCACATGGACCGACCTACGCGGGGAGCGCTCGGTGTCGGCAGCTCGCGGGTCTCAACCGCCGGGTGTGTCTGCGCTGTCACGCGCCGGGGACCCCCGCGCTTGACTGCGTGGGCTTCGGGGTCGGCGGTGGCCTGGGCGGCTCGAGCCCGTCGTGGCGCCGCTAAGCGCCCGGATGATTCGCGTAGGCGGTGAACAGTTCGACGTCGGTCATCGCGACGATTCGGTGCGCGCTCTCGGGACGGATCTCCGT
>JBDQGY010000114.1:0-13271 GCA_040265175.1 Nannocystaceae bacterium | reverse complement strand
GGCCCCTTTCACGGCACGACCGAGCAGCGCGCGGCCATCATCGACAGCGTCAAACAGGATCTCAAGGCGTTCAATGTCCTGGTTACTACAACGCGGCCGCCTCCCGACGTGGACTACACGATGATCCTCTACGGTGACTTGGGGCCTCAAATTTTCGCCGGCCTCGCCCCGTACATCGACTGCGGAGACCGATTCTTAAATGACGTCGCGTTCGCACAAGGTGACGAGAGTCCCATCACAGGGGCGACGGTCGTCCTCCACGAGGCTGGTCACACATGGGGTCTCGAGCACGTCGACTCGCTCTTCGATCTTATGTTCCCAGTGAATGACTCCGTCAGCGCGAGCTTTACCGATGAGTGCCAAAACGTTGTCGCAGACACGGCGCTTACGCCGGCCACCGGAAGCTGTACCCTCGCGCATACGACCTACTGCGACCTCGGCGGCCAGCGCAGTCATCAAGAACTCCTCGCCCGATTCGGGCCGTCTGTCCAAGATACGAGCGACCCGGTGGTCTTCGTGGATGCCCCCGGCAAGGGATCCCCCATGCTCGCTGGCACCGCGGGCAACCTCGTCATCACCATTCAAGACGACCGCGCGCCCCAAGTCTACGACTTGACCCTCCGCGTCGACGGCGTCGACGTTCTACAGCGGTCTGTTTGGGAGGGTCTAGAGGCGCCACTTTTGATCCCGGATCCGGGCAGCTACCTCCTCGAGGTGGTGGTGACCGACCCCGCCGGCAACATTGGCGAGACCTCGCGGCGCGTTGAAGTTGTCTCAGCCGACGCCGATAACTTCGCCCTGGAGCGCACCGCCTCCGGGTGCCGTACCGCAGCGCCCTCCACGCCTCCCACGACTGCCCTCGGCGCGTTGTGCATCGCGCTGCTAGGGTGGGGTCGACGCCGGCGTCCTCGGTCGCGCCGGCTCAAAGAAATCGCTCGCATGCACGGCGCGAACCGGATATGAAACGCGGGTTATGCCGTCCTCGCGCTCACTGATCGGAATCTGGTTCCTCATGCCAGCGCTGGCGGGCTGTCCCGCCACGGTGGATTCGAAGGTGTCCGACGCCGCCTCCGGCAAGCGTCTGACGCCCGCGGACAAACCTCGCGATCTCGAGAGCGGCGCCTCCGCGGAGGGCCCTCGTCCTGGTGTTGGCTCGCCCGACGAGACCAACGGCGTGTGCCGCCTCTTTGCTGAGCGATATGAAGAGCCCACGTGCTGCCCGCGCTCGTATGGGCTCGGCGTCGCGGACGTCGCGGCCATCTGCGGATACGATGTCTTCCTCGGTGAGCACCTCAAAGAGGGCTGTCGCTACTCTTTTTATGACGCTGAGCGAGGCGACACCATGTGGATCAAGCTCGCCCTCCTCGCGGATGGCCGCCCCTTTGCGGAGGTGGTTGAGGACGCCGACAAGTGGCTGCGAAAACGAAAACGCGACGAGACGTTCAAGTCCACGATGCTTACGGGCGAGCCGGCAGTCGCCTACAACTTGATCAACCCAGTGGGATGGGCCTCGTTCGCGGGCTGGCGGCGACATCGTCACGCGACGTGGAAAAAAGGCTTTTGTGGGGACAAGCTTGAGGTCTTACTCCGCAAGATAGCCGACGCTCCCGAACCCGAGGAGGACAGCGGAGGGTTTCGAGACGGACTGCTCCCCTCCTCCACCGCGGCCCAAGCTGCAGCGGCTCCCAGCGACGCTCCGACAGGACAAGCAGCGACGCCGGCCAGCGCGGGTGACAAGGGGCCACCGCCAGAACCCGCGGGCTAGCCCCGACGCGTCGCCTCGCTCGCTCGAGGCCTCTGTCGCTTCGGGGTCGGGGCGTTCCGTTGAAAGCGACGTGCGTTCACCGTGACACGGGGAGTGGTGTCACCGAGGCATCCTTGGTCCCCTCCGCGGGCGCTGTCTCGGGTCCCGGCTGCGGGACCTGCACCCTCGGAGGAGAAGACCCGCCGAGTCGGGGCTTCGTGGCGCCAGGCATCTTCGCGCGCGCCGCCTCCCTCGCCTCGCGTTTCTTCTTGCGCTCGAGCTTGTCCCACCACGTCGAAATATTCACATCACGAAAATGCCCCTCGGGCGGAGGCGCCATCCCATGACGAGCCCGCAGAGCTGGCGACAGTTGCCCATGCTTGACCCGCGAGCACCGGATACGTTCCTGCTCGCTCTGCCGCATCGGCAAGTCCCACGGCTCGTATCGCAGCCCGAGGGGACCCTTCCTCACCGACGAGTCCCACGGGGTCGGGATCCTCGTGCTTCGACGGACAAAGCGGACCTCCTTAGGGAGGGCGCCGTGCTTGCGCTCCCACTCACGACAGATATACGCACCATAGGCGTTCTGATAGCCCTTTTTTCCGTCGATGCGACGGTTCACCTTGCCGAGACGATCGTACCAAAGATAGGGGTATCGGTTCTTCCGATAGATGTCTTGGTCCATATCCCACACCTCGTCGGACTCGTCGATCACGAGCACGCGCACAAACGCGTTGGTGCGATTGGGGTTGGGTGCGAACATTGACCATGACTGAACATTGCCGGTGCCGCGAAAATAACGCGCCGCCTGAGTATACTTCGAGAGTTGGCGATAGAACTCCTTTCCCGCGTGCTTATGCGGGAGGTTCCACGCGAGGAGCACCAGCACGTGGTAAGCGAAAAACACCGTGACGACAACGCTCATCACGACAGAGCCCACGGTTCGACGCGGGCTCCTCCCCTTCGGCGGAGGCGGAGCATCATGCAAAAGACCGCGGGCTGATGGAACCGAATCCGTCACCCCGACGAGTGTGCCACAGGGGGGCCCAACCGGCACCTGCTCATCGACATCCTCAGGAACCGGGGATGCGTGCCCCGCCTACGCCTCTCGCAGCACCTCTTGCACGAGATGACGCCGCTCAGGCCGCGGCGCTTTCGGGAGCTCTCGAACGAGTTCATCCAGGCCGCTGAGACTCAGAGGAAACATCCGAAACAGCGCGCGGATGGCGTGAATGCTCGGCGCATCCCAAAACCGATCAGGCTCAGGGTTTAACCATCCGCTGTGGGGAAATCGATCCGCGAGCTTCGCCAGCCAGCCCAGACCTGAGGGCCCACGTGCTTGCGTCCAGAAGCTCCCGCTCGTCATCGTCAGTTCGCCAGGGTGCATCCATGCGTCCCCCACCATCACGAGATACCAGTTTTGATCGAGCTCGCGAAATAGGTCTTGCACGGGGACCGGGCGCTCAAACTGAGCGTCCTCGTAGACCTTTCCGTAGACACAATTGTGAAAATAATAGGAGCGGAACTCACGGAATCCTCCACCACGATGCGCCGCGCTGAACAAGCGGCTCACGAGCTGTGCGTGTGGGTCCATGCTGCCCCCCACGTCCAGCAACAACACCAAGCGCACGTCATTCTTTCTCGGCGGGCGCATCACTATCTCAAGGTCGCCGCAGTTGCGCGCGGTCTCTCGAACCGTACTGTCAAGATCGAGCTCCTCTTCTTGCCCCTTTCGCGTCAGACGCCGAAGACGCCGCAGCGCCGCCGCCATCTGTCGCGTATCGAGCACCCGATCCTTGCGAAACGCACGATAGCGTCGAGCATCCGCCACGGCCAACGCGGAGCGACCACCCCCTCCCCCAACACGCAGGCCCGACGGATGCGCGCCGCCTGTGCCGAACGGAGACGTCCCGCCGGTGCCGATCCATTTAGAGCCTCCGTCGTGCCGCTCTTTTTGCTCTGCGATCCGCTCTTCGAACTGTCTCCGCAATTCGTCAATGCCAAGCTCCTCCAACATCGCACGGAGCGAGGGGTCGAGGCTCATCAAGCGCTGCGGTTCTTGAAGCCACTCGTCAAGATCGTTGAGCAACACCTGTCGATCATAGGGGACGTCTTTGAAGACGTATCCGAAAACCTGATCAAAGACGTCGTATTGGGTCTCGCTTTGGACAAGGACGCAACGCGCGACATGATACAGCCCGTCGAGCGAGGCCCCGTGCGCCCCCTTGCCTAGCGCCTCTAGAAACGCCAACCAGCCCTGCGTCGAGACGGGCACACCCGCCGCTCGCAACTCGTACAGCAGGGATAAAAAGACCCGCCCGTCGCCGCCCGTGCTCACCCGCGGCGACGGCCTTCCCCCTCGACCGCCGCGAGGTCTTGCTCTTTCTTTAGCAGCGTACCGAGGAAGGGGAGCTTCGCCCCTAGCAGCTGCTCTGCCGGGATGCCGGAGTGTCGAAGCGCGGAGATCCAGTCTACCAATTCGCTCGTGCTGGGAGGTTTTCGCAGACCCGCCGTCGCCCGAAGCCGATAGAATGCCTCGATCGCTCCAGCGAGCAACTCTCGCTCGATGTCAGGGTGATGCACCTGAACAATGGAACTCATCAGTTCCCGGTCTGGGAAGTCAATCCAATGAAACACACACCTCCGCAAGAACGCATCCGGCAGCTCCTTCTCGTTGTTGCTCGTGATGATGACCACGGGCCGGAGCTTCGCCGCGACCACGCGACCGGTCTCAGGAATTGTAAAGCTCATTACATCAAGCTCATGCAAGAGGTCGTTGGGGAACTCCAAGTCTGCCTTGTCCACCTCGTCAATCAAGACGACGTGGCGCTCGCGTGCCTCGAATGCGCGACCCAAAGGCCCTAGGTCGATATACGACGCGATGTCTGTTACTTCACTATCCCCGAACCGAGAGTCGTGCAATCTCCGGACCGTGTCGTAGTGATACAAGCCCTCCACTGCGCGGGTCGTCGACCGGACCTGCCAACGAATCAGCGGCGCGTTCATCGACGCTGCGACAGCCTCTGCGAGCAGCGTCTTCCCCGTCCCCGGCTCACCCTTAATGAGCAGCGGTCGTTCAATGGCCACCGCAACATCAACCGCGCTCCGCAGCGCCGTCGACGCGATGTAGTCTGGGGTTCCTACGAACTGTCCGTTCATTGCGGGGAGTATGGCACCAACTGCGAGCGGTGCACCACCGCTCTTAAATGAGTGTATGCTGGTGTTTGTGGGGGATTTGCTGGAGCCAGACACGCAGATACGGTCACGCGTGACCGCGGATCTCCTCTTCGCGCGGCTCGTGCGTCGCTACAATGCGTTCGTCGCGGTATCTGGAACTTTCGGCGGGTTCGCGGTCCTCCTCATCACCGGCGCGCCGTTTCCAGGTGTCAATCACTACGGGATGATTCTCTGGGTCGCGCTCACGGCTGTCCTGTCACTCGGCCTGCTCCGCAGTATCGATTCGCCAAGTCGTTTCTCGTACTACGTGCTCGCCTGCGTCTGCACCGGTACAAATGCCATCACGGACTCGATGATCACCAGAGACGGGGCAGAAGTTCTCCTCACGTTGTTCGTCACGTTGATATGGGGGGGGCTCACACTCCCGCCGCACCTCATGTTCATCGCGACCATTTATGTCGGCATCGCTCCGCTACTCGCGGAAGCGAACATCGTCCCCTCGACCAACTTCGTCGTCCAGCCTGGCGATGTTAACGGGATCATGCTCGCGATGATCATGCTGCTCGCGTTCGGTTTTGCGTTCGCGCTGCAGCAATCACTGCGTGGAATGCGCGAGATGCACCAAGCTGACATCCGCGAGACAGAACACACCCTTGCTCGGCTTGCGAGTTCTCTCCGAGCGAGATCTAAAGAGCTCGACATCTCCCGTGAGCAAGTGCTGCAAGCGGAAAAAGTCCGCACCGTCGGCACCCTCGCCGCGGGACTCGCTCACGAGTTGAATAACATCCTCACGCCCGCCCGGGGCTTCGCCGAACTCCTCGCCTCCGGAGAGACGACCCCAGGCCAAACCACGAACTACGGACGTCGAATCCTCGACGCGACGATCGCGTCCACGAGCATCACAAAGGCGCTGCTGACGTATACGAAGCAGAGCATGTTCTCGCCAGCACCCGTCAATCTGCTGAACCTATTCCGCCTGCAAATCGACCCAATTGTTAAGCAGGTCCTCCCACACGACGTAAAGCTCTCCTTTACGTGCCCCCCTCGGCTCACGGTGGTCGTCGACACGCAGCTTGTTCAGCAGTCGATCACCAATCTCATTCTTAACGCGGCCGACGCTATGCCAAACGGCGGCACGATCGAAATCGCAGCACGCGCGCTCCGCCCCCCGTCGGAGTCGGCGGTGGCAGAGATCAGCGTCCGTGACCAGGGGGAGGGAATCCCGCCTGAAAAGCTCTCGCAGATCTTTGACCCATTCTTCACGACAAAACAGCACGGCACGGGGCTCGGCCTCCCGGCAGTGCTCGGGATCGTCGAACGTCATGAAGGGACTATCGATGTCAGCTCCGATGAGGGAGTCGGTACAATCGTAACGTTCACGCTCCCCCTCGCCCGCTCGGTCCATCCCGCTGATGCCGACCATGACATGGAGTCGTTTTCGGAGGAGGCCACTCCGACGACAGCCGCGATCTTGACCGAAGACGAAGATCTTCTCGACGAGATCGAAGAGATGATGACCAACGTGGGCATCCACCTGCTGTCTGGACCCTCCCTCGCTAATATCGACGAGGACTACACATTCCCGCAAAAGTTCTCGCTCGCGACGCTGGTGGTTTTCGATCTCGATGGTTGGACAGGCTCTTTTGAGTCGGCCGTCGAACTTGTACGGGAGAGGTTCCCCTTCGTCATGCTGATCGCCCTGTCCTCCTCTCCGACCTCTCTCGCAGAGATCCGGAAGATGGAAGGCCGCGTCTCCTGCCTGCGAAAACCCATCGTCCAGAGTCAACTGAACTCGAGACTAGCTGCGATTGGAACGGCTGTAGAGCGCTAGCGCCGCGGGTCCGGATGCCTCCATTCCCGCTCGGCAGAGCACTCACCAGTGGGCTGCCTGCGAAGGCTCCACGCGCCAGGTTGACGTGGAGTTCTCAACCGCCGCTACTCGCCCGCGCGCGTTGGTCTCCTGGTGGTGGACGTCGACGACATACCAATCCCCCCACTCGAGCGCGAGTTGAACGTACACGGATGACTCAGAAACCCTCCCCAGCCTACGTTGAGGAGACATCTTCACCACGGCGCGGGGGCCGTAGGCACCCGGCGATACGGTGATCTCATCGATCTCCCCGTCGAGCCCATCAGTCGCGTCAACAAAGTCCGCCATCAAGAAGATCCGCGCGCTGTCCAGAGTATGAAGCCGTCGCCGCGCAATTTCTAACGCAGACTCCCGTCCATGGGCGCCGTAAATCCGCGCGCTCAAATACGCCTTTCCAAGCTCAAGGAAAAACGTGACCACTTGCCCTCGCGGCAACGCGCCTTTCAACCCCATCGAGGCAATGGTGTCGTCTGTGAGCGCGCGAGAGATCAACCCAAACAAGCGTTCGAGCGCGATCTCTGGGTCCATCGAAGCCCCCAACGCAAGCTGATCGAGCATCTGAGCGAAGTTGTCCATCCCCTCCGGCGAGATACGATCGAGCAGCATGTCGACCGTTCGTTGACGTACCTGGCGCGCGCTCGACGGCGCGATAAATCGCCGAGGGTCTGAGGTGTCATGGCCGGTTCGCAGGGCCGCTGAAAACCCCTCCACCCGGGTCCTCACGCGCGCGCGGTGTTCTCCGAGCGTACTGAGCGAGGGGCGGCTTCGGAGCATCTCCACCACGCGCGAGGCCGGCACTGCGAAACCGCCCGGTTTATCCTTCCACATCCATGTCACGACGCCCACGGCCCGCCCCCGGAGATCGAGGACCGGTCCGCCACTTTGACCTCGTTGGATCGAGTTGGTGACGCCAATATACGGTCCAGGACCGACCGCCTTGTTCATCACCTCTGCGTCCGTGACCTCGCCACGCTCCGCGCCCAAGGTGAGCGTGGGTTCATCGAGACGCGTGGTAAGCACCACCGGCTCCCCGACAACATTCACCGGCGTCCGGCCGTCCTCCGCAGCCGTCAGCGGGATCGGTTTGAAGTGTTCCCCGGGCGCCTCAACCTTCAAAAGCGCCAAGTCATGGGTCGGATCGATGTACACGATCTGGACGCTGCGCGCGTGGTGCTCCCCCGCGAGCCCCGGCCAGCGAACGTCGTTGACATGACCCACTTGCTCCACGACGTGCCGACTCGTCACCACGTAGCCGGCCTCATCGATCACAAAGCCCATCCCCTGCCCTACGTCGGTCTCGATGGCGACCACGGACCGCGCGGCGTCCTTGGCGACCCGAGCGACCGACCCCGTGACCCCTCTCGGCGACGGCGCAGCGCTCACCCCCACAAAGGTCTCCGGCGAACATCCGAGCACGACGAGGCCGGCGAACACGGTCACCGCCGCGCGGCTGCCTAGCCTCCCCCTTTTATTGTGGCGTCCACGAAGCGCGTCAGAGCGCCGGTCGGCGCGCAGACCGCCTCTCTCGCGGGGCCATGGGTGTTCCACCTTTAAAGCTTAGGACCAAACTCCCCCGGACGCCAGCCAGACAGTCTTGGCGATTTTTTTCGTTCGAGGGCATGATCTCTATGTTGACGTGGAATGAGTCAGACAAGCGAGCGTTCCTTGGCTGCGTGGCGACACTGGTCGACGACTACCTGCGTGACGCGCAGGCCGGGGCCATTCCTGTAAGTGAACCCCAGGGACCCGAAGAATTGGAGGCGTCTTTCGCAAACTTCGGCGGCGTTCAACTCGGTCGCGCACCGGGGCTCCCCCCCTCCGCCGCGCAAGACTTACTCGCCAAGATCGTCGCCACATCAGTCCATACCTCCCACCCACGGTTTTTTAACCAGAACTTCGCGGGCCCTGATCTGCTCGCCATCGGTGGGGACTGGCTCGGCGCAGCCCTCAACACCACCGCCGCGACCTTCGAGATGGCCCCAGCGTTTACCCTGATGGAGCGTGCGCTGCTTCATCGCATGGCACTGATGGCTGGGCTCGCCCCCGAAAAGTTAGGACCCGAGGCCCCTCCGCAGGGTCTCATGCTCCCTGGCGGGAGCTATTCCAACCTCTTCGCCATGCAGCTGGCGCGTCACCGTGCCGACCCCGACATCAACAAGCGTGGTGATCGCAATCGGCGCTGGTCGGTTTTCACATCCGCCGCGGCCCACTACTCGATCCGCAAGAGCGCTCGTCTCATGGGACTCGGCGATGACGCGGTCCACATCGTGGAATGCGACGACCACGATCGCATGCGCGCCGACGCGCTCGAATCATCCATCCAGGAATCAGTCGCGGCGGGGGAGACCCCGCTGTTCGTGAACGCGACCTCGGGAACCACTGTCCTCGGCGCCTTTGATCCTCTCCGCGAGATCGCCGCCCACTGCGAGCGTCACAATATGTGGTTCCATGTGGATGGCTGCTTCGGCGCCGCCTGCTTGTTTTCGGACGACCACCGGAGGCTGATGGATGGCGTCGACCTCGCCGACTCCCTGGCATGGAATCTCCACAAGGCCATGGGGATGACTCAGCAGTGCGCTGCGCTCCTTCTCCGAGAATCAAGCGCTCTGCGTGGTTGCTTCGCCAGCGACGCCACGTATCTATTTCAACCGGACAAACCCTACGCCGCCTACGACACTGGAGATCTCGGTTTTCAGTGCGCTCGCCGGGTCGACGCACTCAAGGCGTGGCTCGCATGGAAACTCCTCGGAGATGAGGGCATGAAGCAGCGAGTGGAGCGGTCCACGAGCCGCGCGCGAGCGACCGGCGAAGAGATTGAGCGTCGAGGAAAGATGCGTGGGTGGCAACTCATGGCGCCGCCTGCGTTCGTCAGCGTCTGCGCGCGATGGGTTCCTCCCCCTCTGCGCGACCTCGCAGTCCACGAATGGACCGCGGACCAGCGAGCCTGGGTGCATCGACTTCAGTCCTCCATGCGCACCGAGGTCGCGCGTCGGGGCGTCGGCATGCTCGCCGCCCAACCGCTCTCGGACGGGATCAACTGCCTGCGAATTATCGTCATGAACCCGATCGTTCAACACGCCGATATCATTCAGGTCCTCGACGAACTTGAGGCCGTTGGTGAGAGCCACGCGTCCGTCAACAGCCCGTGATTTCATGATAGGCTCTCCCGCATGAAGCTCCCTCTCTTGCCGACCGCCGCGCTGCTCCTCGTCGCGTGCACCCCCCCCGCAAAGACCAAAGAATCCCCCGCGCAAGACACCAGAAAGGCGCCGGAGGCCGCGACGCCTAAAAAGGCCGCAGCGCCCGTCGGTACCGCGGACGCTGCGAAGTCCGCCGAGCCCGCCACCAACGACGTTGAAGGTTTCAAGGCCGATCCAAAATATGACGAGCACTTTAAGCCCGAACCCTTGACCGACGAGGAGAAGAAGCTCCTCGACCGCGATCCCAAGACGCTCACACACGAAGAGCGTAAGGCGTGGTCCTACGCGTACCGGAAGAAGGCCTTGGCAAACCCGAACTCGCCGGGAGCCCGCACGATTCGCCAAGCAGGCGAGAACATCCTCTCCGGCAACGTCAAGCCGAATATGGACTACAAGGGCGGCGAGCCGGTCTCGACCCCTCCCCCACAGGCGACGGAGTAGCGCGTGCGACTCGCGGAGCGCCGGAGCGCCAGCGGCACCCTTTGGTGGACGCTCGAGCATGAACGACGCCGCAACGCTGTCCACCCTCAGATGCTCTCAGAGATCACGGAGCGCTGCGCGGCGCTCGACGGAGACGTCGTGGTCTTGACAGGCGCTGGCTCCGACTCTTTTTGTGCCGGCTTCGATTTGACCGCGCTGCAGCCCGCGTTGTCCGGTGTCCGCGAGGGCGCCCCCGAGGCAGCCCTCATCTCTGCCACCCGCGCAATGGGGACCGCCAACGCCACCTTTATCGCGGCACTCAACGGATACGCCATCGGCGCGGGCGTGGAGCTCGCGTGCAGCTGCGACCTTCGCGTCGGTGTACCGCATACGAGCTTTCGCGTCCCGGCGACACGTCTCGGCGTGGTCTACCACCCCCGCGGCGTCGAACGGATTCGGCAGATAACAGGTGAGTCGATCAGCCGCCGGATGTTTCTGCTCGACGAGACCGTCGACGCTCGCGACCTCGAACGTGCGGGAGCCCTCGATCGTCTGGTGGAAACGACGGATCTTGAACAGACCTGTGAGGTGTGGGCCAACTCGCTCCGCGAACTCGCCCCCTCGCCCCTTCAGGCCCACCGAGAGTTATTCCGTCATCCCCCGGACCGAGGCCCCCGTGCATCGAACGCTGGAGGAAGCGACCCATTCAGCCGCCTCTATGCAGCCCGTCGTGACGAGGCCTACGCTCAAATTGCTCAACGTCGTCACGCGAGCGACAAAGAGACGAAGAAATAGCGCTCCCCCCTTCTTTGACAGGCGCCGACTGATACCATGCGCCCATGAGCATCAAAGAGGAGATTGACCAGTCGTTAAAGCAGGCGCGACGGGACCGCGACGCGGACACCAAACGGGTCATCACCATGCTGAAAGCAAAGCTCACCAACGAGCTCAAGGCGAGCCAGGGCGTCGAAGAGAATGATGCCCTCTGGCTCAAGGTGCTGGCAGCCTATGCCAAAGAGCTCAAAAAAGCGCTCGCTTCGTTCGAGGACCTTGGTGATCGCGCGGCCGAGGCCAAGGCAGAGACGACCTTCGAGTTGAACTTTTGCGATCGATTCCTCCCCAAGAAGATGGACGCGGAGTCCACCACCGCGCTGGTCCAAAAGATCGCCGCCGCTGAGGGGATCACGGAGAAGAAAGACATGGGCAGACTCATGGGCGCCGTGATGCGAGGGCACAAAGACGAGGTGGACGGCGATCTCGTCCGACGCGCGGCGCAGCAGGTGCTTTCGTAGCACTCACGGCGACGGTACGACGGCGATCCATCGCCGCATGGTCGCGGGGAGCGTCTCGCGCCATCCCTCACTGATGTATCGAGTGACATCTGTGCTCGCGTGCGTGTTCCACAAAAGCGTAGACCCCTCGACGAGGCCTGCGCGGAGGTCTCCCATCAACGCGGCCGCACACTTCCCCGTGTAGGTGGTCTCCAGCGATACGCCGCGATCGCGCGCCCAGTCAACTGCGGCCCGGCCCTCCGAAGACGGCACCGCGTAGCCGCCGCCGACCTGCGAGTGGTCGATGCTCCAGCGCACATCTCCGTGAGCCGCGCGCGTGCGGAGGCCGAGGTCGTTCAGCGCCCTCCACGCGAGCGCCACTTTTTGCCGAAAGATGAAACGGTTGAAATACAACGGCTCCACCGCCGACACCAAACGAAGATGTGTCCGCATCCCACCAAGCGTAAGCCCAACGAGCAAGCCTGCGCTCGTCCCGGCTGTCCCCGCGGTGATGTAAATCTGAGACGGGCTAGGGAGTTCTCCCGACGCCACTTGACGACACAGCTCAAGCCCAGCCTCCACCCAGCCAAGGCAGCCCGCGGCGTTGGAGCCTCCGGGACCAAGGAAGACCGCTCCACCCTCGCGACGGCCTTTCCACATGCCCCACGGAACCAAGAGACGATCCATCACTGGTATGAATCGCGCGCCCAGAGAGGTGAGCGCCGCGAGGTTTCGTACCGCCGCCTTCGTGACAACCTGTGGCGCGACGATGGCGTCCACGCCCACCCCGACCGCCTCTCCGTGGATGGCCAGCGCGAGCAGATGGTGACTGCCAAAAGCGCCGATGGACCGAATCCGGCGAACACCCGACAGATCAGGCTGCGCGAGGATAAATTCGAGTTTGCGGACCTTCCCTCCCCCGTATCGGTCGCTCGACCGATCATCACGCTTGATCCACACGTCTCTCCCGCCAGGCACGGTGACCGGCTCCACCGGTGTGGGTAGCGACGCCAACTTCAGTCGTGGCGGGGCGTGTACAACGTGAGCCTCAAGATGAAAGGAAGCGGTGTTTTCCATGGGCTGGCTCGTTTTGACGGCTCCGACTCTGCGTGGGTGTCACGCGCCACTCGAGGAGGTTGTGGAAACCTCCTCGGCAACGCCACGTCCACACGGTCTTTTCTCACGGTTCCTGCGCATTCTCGCCAGCTATGATACCGTCGGCGGCGAATGATGGGGCCTCGCGAGATACGCGCATTCTCTCGAAACGCGGATAGGGTTGGATGAAAAACTGTCCCTACTGCAATGAGCAAATCCAGCAAGCAGCGATGAAATGTCGCTGGTGCGGTGAGTGGCTTGTCGACGCTTCGCAGCGACCGGATGGGGCACGGGGCCCCCAGTCTGAGGCGTTCACCGCCAGTGATCCCTCAGGCTCTACGCTACCCGAGCACCCCCCCGCGCCCCCACCGAGCCGTCGAAGATCCACGGGCACGCAGGTGTTCGTGCCCTCGCGCAGCCCAGCGCTTCAGCCACCTCAATCGCCACCGTCCCCCTCCGAAGCTCCGATGACCGGAGAGTCTTCGGGGCAGATC
>JBDQGY010000113.1:0-13501 GCA_040265175.1 Nannocystaceae bacterium | reverse complement strand
GTCGTGTTTGTGATGGTGATGGCAGAGTCCACGAGCACGATGCCAAAGGTGCTTCCACCCGACTGGCCTCCCTCGCCGCCACTCCCTGCACAGCCACCAGCGCCGCCGCCGCCGCCGCCGCCGCCAATATCATTGCTCGACCCACAAAACCATGGGTCCGAGTCGCCACCACCGCCACCACCACCGCCACCGCCGGCGCCGTGAAATCCACGCACGCCAGCATCGCCAGCGCCGGTGACCCAAAATCCGTTGGTGTCAAAACTTCCTCGCGTCGACCCTGCTCCGGCGGCACCAGCAAGCCCGTTGCCTCCGAGTCCGCCAGCGCCCCCGCTGGTCCCGCCGTCGTCACACCCGAGAAAGTCTCCGTCGAGGATGCCATTGGGTCCGCCTCCGCCCGGCATAGTGGTATCTCCGCCTCCAGTCATACCAGAACTGCCGGACTGCCCGTTTCCGTCCTGCCCACCGTTCCCGCCGCTGCCACCGATGGATCCACAAGACGACGAGCCTCCGCCTCCGCCACTTTGTCCGCTAGGGTTGGTGCCCACGTTGCCGGGATCACCGATGGCACCATTGCCACCGTTGCCGCCGTCGGCCGCGCCACCCGCGATCACGCTGACATAGTCGAGCAACAGTCGATTCTCGGTGACGTCGTGAACCCAAATCGCGATGGTGGATTCGCCGCCCTCTCCCTGGAATGACGCTCCCTCCACGGTAAAACCGTCCAGTTCGGTCAATGTGGAGAGATTGTCCGCGATCACCGTGCGATCTTCGGCCCCTCGAATGGTCGTCACATTGACCTGTGGGCTGCGCGACCACGTCATCGGGTCATATCCACCATAAACGCTCGCGCCCGACTGCAGCGTCACCGTCTCTGCATAGACGTTCTCAGCGACGAGGACATCGCGAGGAGGGCTGAATTGCATCGCAAGTTCGATTCCTTTCGCCAATGTCGCCACGGCGTCGTCAGACTCGAGTCCGCCGTTGAAGTCGCTGCCGGTGAGCCCATTCACAAACACCGAAAGACAAACCACGCCGTCAATTCCGTCATTATTTTCATCGACCCCGCTGATGTCGGGTCGGTCGTCCTCAAAATTGGCGTTCAGGCATGGATCGCCGTCGCCGTCTCCATCACCCTCCGTGGCGTCTGCATCACCCGATTCACCAATATCGCTGCCCGTGTCGGAAGTCGGAAAATCTCCGTTGTCGTTATCTCCGATGTCGCCGAAGCTACTCGAGGTCGATTCGGCTTCTTTCCCGCAGCCGGGGAGGAGCAGTCCCGAGATTAAGAGGCCGGGCACGATAAACCGCAGTCTTTTCATGCGGAGGATGATACACCAGGTGACCCGTGAAGACACTTCCAGATCGCACAGTTCTGGCCGTCGACGCCCCCCAACAAGCACGGTGGCGCGGCAACGGGCCGCGGGAGCGGCGCAAACTAAGGTAGGCTCTGGGCCTACGATGACTTCGATGCTCCCCGAATCCCCTCACGCGCTTCACAACAGCCTCCAAGGCGTGAAGTCGCGCGTCCTCACCCCGGCGCTCGTCATCGATCTCAGCGCCGCGGCGCACAACATTGGTGCCATGCAGCGCCGCATAAGCGGCACTCCCGCCCTCTGGCGGCCGCACATTAAGACAGTCAAACAAGCCCGTGTCATCCGCGAGCTGCTCGCCGCAGGTATTCAGCGGTTTAAGTGCGCGACGCTGCCGGAGCTGAGGTTGCTCGACGCCCTCGCGCGCGACCACGCCGGCCACGAGCCCTTGGATATTTTGTGGGCCTACCCCACCACCGCCGCCGCCCGAGCGAGCTTGACCAACACGCCCCTCCACCCGAACAGCCGGGTGTCTTTGCTCGCCGACAGCCCAACACATCTGCGAGATCTGGCGCGATGGTCCCAAGAGTCGCAGAGGACGTGGGGCGTGTTTTTGGACGTGGACGTGGGGATGCACCGAACGGGGACCCCGCCGGCGGGGTGGAGCGCCCCCGAGCTGCTCGCCGCGCTCCCATCGAACCTCACCTTCCGGGGGCTCCACGGCTACGACGGGCACCACCGTGGGACGGACCGGGCCCTCGCCCACGACGCCTACGATTCCCTCGTGGAGCTCGCGCGCTCGCTCGACCTACAGCGCACCCACGCCGTGATCACCTCGGGCACCCATAGCTACGAGCACGCGCTCTCCCACGAGCCGCTGGGAGCGGGGCCGTGGCAACAAGAGGTGTCCCCTGGAACCATCGTTTTATCGGACCTCCGAAGCGCCTCTGCGGCGGAACAACTCGGCCTTCGTCAGGCGGTGTTCGTGGCCGCCCGTGTTGTGAGCGTAGGCGCAGGGCGTGTGACGCTGGACGCAGGATCCAAGGGCCTCAACCCCGACGTTCGGCCGCCCCACGCTCGACTCCTTGGGTGGCCTGGTCTCACGCTTGGCACCCCTAGCGAGGAACACCTCCCGGCGACCGGCCCCGACGACGCCCTCCCCGCTCTTGGGGACATGGTCTGGATCGTCCCTGCCCACGCCTGCACCACAGTGAACATGTACAAAGACGCCCTGTATCTTGTGGACGGTGAGTACGCAGGCACCGGCCCGGTAGACGCGGCGGGGCATCCGTTGTGGGTGGAGGGCACTCATGAATAGGCCGCCGAACCTCGGCGCTACCGCGGGCGCCGCCGCGCGAGTTCGGGGGGGGGTTGTCGCCTTCGTCTGCGGCGCCGCGACCACACTCGGCGCCTGCGAACCCCTCGTACGCGAGGTCCCGGTAAGACTCGAGATCCCGGAGGAATCCGACCTTCTCGCCCCCGCCGACAACCTCTCCTTGGTGGTCAGTCCCGACGGGACCCTCGCGCAGTACGACGTGTCCGGGCTCGACTTCGCGGTCGGACTCGAGGTGGACAACTCCGACCTGATCCGCACGCTCGCGGTCTACTTGGCGCAAGGGACCTCGCTGCTCGCATGGGGGATGAGCGACCCGTTCATCGCCAACGCCGCGGGCGAGACCCTCGCGGTATTTTTGGGCCTCCCCGGGCGGCTCTCCACGCTCCAAGGGCTGATCGCCGAACCCTCCGCTGATCTCCTCGCGAGCGCAGCGATCGGACGAGGTGCCGTGCTTTTGAGTCCCGGGGGCGGCACCGCCGTCTTCGAGAGTTACACCTGGAGTTTTCAGACCGCGAGCACCCTCAACGATCCACCAGATCCGACCTTGGGTGCGCTCGCCTCGGACATCGAGGGTGGCGTGGTCCGACTGGTCTGGGAGCAAAACCCCTCCGCCCACCGCTTTGACCCCGGCGCCGACTTGTGGCTGCCCTTGACCTTTGAACCCGCGCTCGACGCCCGACCTGGCGGCTCCTTGTTGGAGCTGCCCGTCCGAGATCGCGTGTATGTTTTCGGTGGTGGGGGCTCTTTGGATGCGGTCGCCATCGCACTCCTCCCCGACGCTGGAGGGGCCCTCGCCACCGCCCCACTTGAAGACGCCCTCCTCGACCGCGAGCGACCTGGCGCGACCGCCGTGTATGTGGACGGCGCCACACAATCGAACGACCGTGTGATCCTGTTTGGGGGCTCCACGCTGGGCCCGGCGCTCTGGCTGTGGCCCGGAAACCTCACCGCCGGCGAGGACCTCCGCTGGATCAACGCCGCCTGCGTGAGGCCGGATCCAGACCGCGCGGGCCTCGTGTGGTGCCTCGGTGGCCTTCGAGACGACCTCCCGACCGCAGACCTAATGGTGATCGATCTGAGCGACCCCGCGGCGCCGACCCTCTCGGAAGTCCCCAATCTATTGTCAGTCCCCGCGGAGGATGTCCACGCCTGGACGGAAGATGGCGCAGTTTACGCCCAAGCCGAAGGGCGGTTGTGGCGCGTGGCGCTGTCCGCGTCGGGCCTAGGACCCTCCTCGGTGGATGAAATTATGTCCGATGCCCTCCGAGCCCGCGGGGGGTACTTCATTCGACTCGGGTCAGGTGCTACCTTCCTGGCGGGCGGGACGACCCTGACCGACGACCCCGTCGAACGCTGGCAAGTCTTCACCCCAGAACCACTGCTCTCACCGAACGCGCTGTGAGCAGGCCGGCCGCCTCCCCGAGGGCACCTCGCCCCACCCCCAACCAGGATTTCTATGTCAGACAACGAAAACACGCTCACGATTCGCGACAACCGCACAGGCAACGAGTTCACGCTCCCCATCACCGACGGCACGGTCAGCGCGATGGAGTTTCGCCAGATCAAAGAGAAAGAGGACGACTTCGGCCTCATGGTCTACGACCCCGCGTTCAAGAACACGGCCTCCTGTCGATCGGCGGTCACCCTCATCGACGGTGACAAGGGAATCCTCCGCTACCGGGGCTACCCCATCGAGCAGCTCGCCGAGCACTCCTCATTTCTTGAGGTCGCCTACCTGCTTATCAACGGCGAACTCCCCAACAAAACCGAGCACGACGCGTGGGTCCACGACATCACGATTCACACCTACGTCCACCAGTTCGTGCTGCGCGCCATGGACGGGTTCAAGTGGGACGCCCACGCCATGGGGAAGATGGTCTCGCTGCTCGGGTCGATGTCTACCTTCTACCCGGATTCAAAAAACGTCCGCGACCCCGCGCTTCGGCAAGAGCACATCGTGAAGATCATCGCGAAGATGCCCACCATGGCCGCGTGGTGTTTCCGACACTCCCAGGGGCGGCCGTACGTCTACCCCGACAACGATCTCGACTACGTCGGCAACTTCTTGAACATGCTCTTCCGTATGGCAGAGCCGCGATACGAGGTGAACCCCGTGCTGCGAAAGGCGCTCGACGTGCTGTTCATTTTGCACGCCGACCATGAGCAAAACTGCTCGGCCAACGCCGCGCGCGCCGTGGGCTCCTCGGAGGCAGACCCATACTGCAGCCTGGCTGCGGCGACCGCAGCCCTCTACGGCCCCCTTCATGGTGGCGCCAACGAGGCGGTGTTGCGGATGCTCCGAGAGATCGGGGACGTTAAAAACATCCCGGCCTTCGTCGACAACTGTAAAAACGGTGAGCAGCGCCTCATGGGGTTCGGACACCGGGTCTACAAAAACTACGACCCCAGGGCGCGGATCATCAAGGGACTGGCCCACCAGGTCTTCGAGGTCACCGGCAACAACCCGCTTCTTGAGATCGCGCTGGAGCTTGAAAAGATCGCGCTCAACGACGAATATTTTGTCAAGCGCAAGCTCTACCCCAACGTCGACTTCTACTCGGGCCTCATCTACCAATCCATGGGCTTCCCTGTGGAGATGTTCCCGGTGCTGTTCGCGATTCCACGAGCCGCTGGATGGCTGGCGCAGTGGTCAGAAATGCTCGCGGACAACGCCCAAAAGATCGCTCGACCACGGCAGATCTACATCGGCGCCGACGAGCGCGACTACGTGCCCCTCGACAAGCGCTAGGGTTCCCGCCGCCGGTCGAGCACTTCGTGCAGACCACGGACAACGGCCTCAGGCTCGGCACCCAGCGGGATCGGTACGTTGGGCGCCTCACTCGGGTCTGGCAAGGACCCGGCGTGGTAGCGCGACTTAAACTCCGTGAACTTGAGGCCGTGCGCCGTCGACACCACCACCACCTTGGCGTCCGCGGGGATGACACCCGACGCGCGTAGTTTCTCTAGTCCGGCCAGGGCAACGCCCGTGTGGGGACAACAAAACAACCCTGTGCGATCCGCCCGCGCGACGGCCTCCGCGAGTTCGGACTCGGTCGCCTCGGTGACCAGCCCATCGGTCCGCGCCAGCGCCTTCACAGCCTTCGGGAAGCTCACCGGCGCCCCGATCTGAATGGCCGACGCGAGCGTGGTCTCTGCGACCATGGGCGCGTAGTCTGCCATGGTCACCACGCCGTCCCGCCGGAGCGCGGCTTCAAACGCACGAAACAAGGGGTTCGCCTTCGCCGCCTGGCAACAAACCAGCCGCGGCATCTGCGAAATGAGACCCGCGTCCACCATGTCTTGAAATCCCTTGGCGATGGCGCTCACGTTGCCAAGATTGCCTCCAGGCACCAGCACCCAGTCGGGAATCTCCCAGTCGAGCTGCTGGACGATCTCCACGGCGATGGTCTTTTGGCCCTCCACACGCAACGAGTTCATCGAGTTCGCCAAGTACACGGTGGGGTCTTCCGTCAGCCGTTGAACCACCCGCATGCAGCCGTCAAAATCCGTGTCGAGACTCGCCACCAAGGCGCCGTTGGCCATGGGCTGCACCAACTGGGCCGCGCTTATTTTGTCCGCGGGCAGCAGCACCACCACGGGAATCCCCGCCGCCGCACCGTAGGCCGCGAGCGCGGCCGAGGTGTCGCCCGTGGAGGCGCAGGCGATGGCGCGCACGTGGGCGCCGTCCGCGATCATCTGGGCCACCGTGGACACGAGCACCGTCATCCCGAGGTCCTTGAACGAGCCGGTGTGGCTCGTGCCGCAGTGCTTGACCCACAGACGCTCCATCCCGAGTTGTCGCCCGTACCTGGTCGCCCACATCAAGTTGGTGCCGCCCTCTAGCAGTGAGACGACATTCTCGTCTTGCACATGCGGCTGCACCCACTCTTTTTTTCCCCACACACCGCTCCCGTAGGGGAAGCGAGTCCGCATGTAGCGTTCGTCAAATGTCGCCCGCCATTGCTCTGGGGTGCGCTCGCGCCACGCGTCCACGTGATGTCGCACCTCCAACAGTCCATCGCAGCTTGGGCAGCGGTAGATCACCTCATCCACCGGGTACGACCCCGGACATCCATCGATGCAGTGAAAGGCCGCCGAGTAGGACATGACCGCATTGGAACACGATGCGCGCCACAAGGCGAGCCCCCGGAGGCTATAGTGTGCCCGTGGCACGAACATGGGCCGCCCTCGGAGGGCACGTACGCGGGGTTTTTCGCACCCCATCCACGCGGCGGGTCGCGCTGTTGACCCTGCTCGCGCTGGCCATCAGCCCCGTCCCGGGCATCGGCACGCTCGGGTATTTCTCGGCGCTCGTGCTGTCCCTCCCGAGCGCCATCGCGGGGGCCGGCGTCGGTCTCGACGTGGCCTTGCGCCAGCGCGCCCGCCGTCGCGACCACGGGCGCTTGTCGGACCTGGCGCGCATGGCGATCCGTGAATTGCTCGCGTTGGTGGGGCTCCCCCTGCTGGTCCTCCTCGTCGCCATCGCCTACAACCGCAATTGCGACCCGTGGATGGGCGTGGCGTTCCATCTCATGGGACCTGGATTCAGCGTGGGGTGCGGGTTCACGGCGGGGGTCCTCGCGACGATCGCCGCCGAGCGCCGGGCGCAGGCGATCGTGATGGCCGGCCTGGTGGTCCTCGCCTCGACCCTCGTTGGTCTCTGGCGCCTCTACACCGAGCCCTGTGTCTTTTTCTTCGACCCTTTTTGGGGCTGGTTCTCCGGTCCAATCTACGACGAGCAAGTGGGGATCACCGCCCGCTTCCTACGATTTCGCGGCTACAACCTCCTCGGGATCTCGGGTGCATTGGCGCTGTGGTCGGCCTGCGCGCGATCGGACCGGGCGGGCGTCCTCCCACCGCGCGAGGCCGGCGGTCAGACCACATTCGTGCTCGCCATCGCGCTCTTGTCGGGGGCCGGATGGATGGGTCTGCAGCCCTCACGATACGGCTTCACAACGGACCGAGCCCTCACCGAAGAGGTGCTCTCGGGGACCCTGCGCACCGAACATTTTGTGCTCCACTACGTGCCCAACACCAGCACTGCCCTCCGCATCGACGCGATCGCAGCGGAGCATGAGTTTGCGTGGCATGAGCTAGAGCGCTCCTTGGGCCGCGCCCCCCCGGGGCCCATACATTCGTACATCTACGCCTCTCAAGGACAAAAGCGGCGTTTGTTTGGCGTGGGCGGCGTCGAGGTTTCGCTCCCTTGGAAGCGCTCCTTGTATCTCACGGCCACCGCTTTCCCCATGCGTTCGCTCCACCACGAGCTCGCGCACACCTTCGGCGCCGCCTTTGGTGATCCCATCCTCGGCCTCAGTATGACGTGGCTGCCGCTGCCACGGTTTAACACCGCGCTCCTCGAGGGCTTCGCGGTGGCGATGGATCCTCGGCCGCGGTACCGCATGGGCATCCACGCCCAGGCGGCGACGCTCAACGCCCTGGGAGTCCGCCCCAACCTTGAGTCGCTCATGGGACTCGGTTTTTACCAGTTCGCCTCCGCCCGCGCGTATACGGCCTCTGGTTCCTTTGTGCGATGGCTGTTTGAGACCCGCGGCGGCGCCCGCGTCGGCGAGTTGTACGCGACGGCCGGTGACTTTGCGGCTGTCTACGGCGAGACCCTGCCAGACCTCGAAGGCCAATGGCTGGAGTTCTTGCGCGGGGTTCCCCTGGACGCGCAGTCTGTGGCCTCGATGGAGGAGCGCTTTAAACGTCGCTCCGTTTTTCAGCGCCCGTGCGCCCATCGCGTCGCTCGCGTTCGCGTGGATGCTGCGCAGGCCCAAGCGTCCGGAGAAGACGCGCGCGCCATCGAGCTGCGTAACAGCCTATGTGAGATAGAGCCGGACCGCATGGAGCACTACGCCACGCTGGCCCGGGTGCTGGCGACCTTCGGTCGCTATGAGGAGGCCTTCGACGCCGTCGCGCGGGGGCACGCCGTCCCTGAGGCAGCACACAGCGCGGCCTTGGACGCCTCCATGACAGCGCTTGAGGGCGACCTCCTGGTCGCGGCAGGTCGACTCGACGAGGCCGTGGTGGCGTACGACCGAGCGCTCGCCTTCCCCTCCGATGACGCCACGATCCGGAGCGTTCGGCTGCGTCGCGACGCGGCGGCGGACCCCGACGCCGCCGCGATCGTCCACGACTATTTCGGCCAATTCCAGCGGGTGCGCACCGACGCCTCCACTCGGACGAATCGCCTGTACCGCTCCGCAGAGCTCACCGCCGTCCCCGGCTGGTCCCGCATGGGGCACTACCTCCTTGGCCAACAGATGCTCCGGGTGGACGACCTCGTCCACGCCCGCGGACACCTCGAGCGCGCGCTCGACACCGAGCCACGCGCTCCCGTTGATGGACCCGAGGTCTGGCGCTCCCCGGCGAAGGACAGCGCTCCGCTCCCGGCAGCCTTTCAGCGCGCCACCCTCCGAGCCTTGGCGGAGGTGACCCTGCGCAGCGGAGACCTCGAAGCCTGCGAGATATTCCTGCAGCGCTGGAGCGAAGCTGCCGACACCCGGGGCGACATCGTCGCCATCGACAAGTGGCGCAGGAGGCTGAAATTCCACCGGGAACGCAGCGACGCCGGACGACGATGAGCTAGATGCCAGAGGTCATGCGCCACGTCTCTTCGTCGCGCAGCAACGTAAACTCGGCGTGGTCTTGTTTCCGCGAGTACGGGGCCTGTGGCCGCGTAGATCCGTCAGGGGCGAGGATCGGTTTGAAGCGAAAACTCGCGTCAAGCCACACCTTCACCGTCGCGCGATCGCCATGCACGTGAAGGTCGAGATAGTCGATGGTGAACCGCATCGAATCAAGCTGTGAAAAGCGCCCGCGTAACAGCTCCCCAAGATCGTCGTAGGTCACGTCATCTCCCGGGTCATCCGTGCCCGAGTGATCGAGATAGGTGGGGTGCGTCACGGAGAGAACGGTGGCCGTATCACGCGACAAAAACGCCACGCGATACCGCTCGAGCACCTGCAAAATCGCGCGAGCCTCCGGCGTGTCGGCGATCTCAGTCCCGGGAATGGTCGGGCCCGTGGAGCAGCCGGCGACGCCAACGGGCGAAGCAACGAACATCAGACAGAGGCAACAAGCGGCGATGGAGCGATGTGGAGACATGAAACGTTCGCCGCGGTTGGGACGGCGCCACGGATGTATCGCAAGCGGTGTTCCAGGGCAAGAGACCTCCAAAAATGGGTGATTTCATACAGATAGGCGCAGCCCTTTCGACAAACAGTTGCCATTTTGGCAACGGACGATGGCGCCAGCGACACCTCGTCGGGCCCATCGGCCGCCTTGGAAGGCCGATCTTGCTATAGTTCAACGGATGGCAAAGGACTCCCGCTCCCACGAACGGCATCCAATTCCCGCCCGTGTTGATGTCTTCGGCGCCCACGTCGCGCTGAATCAACCGGTGGCGGATTTGAGCCTCGGCGGCTGCTGTGTCCACGGGCCAAGCATTGAAGACTGCGGCGCGGAGGTCGACTTGACCTTCGTATTCCAAGGGGACACCAACCCGATCTCCTTGCGCGGCTCGGTGGCCCGCGTGGATGAGGATGAGGACGAGACCGGGGTGCAGTTTATCGACCTGGAAGACGAGCAAAAATGGGCGATTCGAAAGCAGATCCGGGCGATGGCACAAGCCCTCCGCCGGAGCTGAGCGCCGCGCACTCGGTGGGCCCGTCGCTTTCAGCGGCGGCAACCTCTCTCTCATCCGCTCAGCGCGCCATGGTGGAGCAACACTTGCCGTTGGTGGCGAAAATCGCGAAGGGGCAGCACTGGCGGCTGTTTCGGCTGGATCGCGACGACTTGATCGGCGCGGGTCAGCTCGGCCTGATTCAAGCAGCGCAACGCTACCAACAAGACCACGGCATCCCCTTTCGCGGCTTCGCCTACTACCGGATAAGGGGAGCCATGCTCGATCTAGCTCGTAGATCCGATCGTCCCGGCAGGCGTCAAGCGCAGGCGCTGAAGTCACTAGAGGCGACCCACGATCTCTTGCAGCAAGCCTACGCGAGCCACCAGCGACAGCAGGTGCTCTCCATGGAGGCACGGGTCGCGAAGGCCAACGACGTCGTGGGAAGAGCCACCGCGGCGCTTGCCATGGCCCACTACGCCACCGACGAGGTGCACCTCGCCAGGGGCGACGAAGAAGAAATTCCAGACAACGTGGTCATTCGCGAACAGCTTCGCAACAAGCTCCGGCAGGCCCTCAGCCGCATGGAATCCCTCGATCGCGCCCTCATTGAGGCCGTCTACTTTGAGAACGAGTCCATGACGCAATATGCCGCGCGCATCGGCGTCAACGCCAGCACGGTCTCGCGACGTCACGCGCGGATCATGCAGACGCTCGCGGCCTCCTTGGAACGCACTGCCGACGAAGCGCGCTAAAAACTTGGGAGCACGGTCACAGTCATGCAAGCTGAGGGCATGTGGGTGTCTTTGTTCGCGACGGTGCTCTCCTTGTCGCCGCCCCCCACCACCGCTCACACGGCGACCCCCGACAAGGCGAGTATCTTCGGGAGCGCGCTGCTTGTGCCCACTCCAGAGGGCGAGCGCGCCCGTCGAGAGCTAGCGGTCGCCGGCGAGATTGAGCGGGTCCTCCACCGTGATCCCAACGTGGTCGGAGTGCGGGTGTCGCTCCGCCTCGCCACGCCCTGCAGCGCCGTCATCGCCATCACCAGTGCCCCCCAAGAACACGCACGAATCGAGGCGGCTGCCCGAGGGACGGCGCGGGCGCTGTCCGGCTGCGACAGCCTTCCCACCGTATTGATGAGCGCACCGCCCCCCCCCTCCCGCGCGGATGCTCGTGCGCTCCCATGGCCGCTCGCGCTCTCGCTGTTGAGTCTTGGGGTGTGTCTAGGGATCCTCGTGGAGCGCCTCCGTCTGCGTGTTCATCGGTCCCCGGATGACACACGATGAGCGGCGCGATACCGTGTTGGTGATGCCACTTCACCCCATCGATGACTCCGTGCGCCCCTCCCATGTCGAAGAATTGACGTACGCACTCGATCGGCACCGCGAAGGTTTTCTCGCCAATCCCTACCCCACCGCCGCGGCACGCCGCGACAACCTGCGTCGCCTTGAGCGAGCGCTCCGCACCCACCGTGGCCAGCTTGTCGAGGCCATCTCCGCCGACTTCGGGTACCGACCGCACTATGAGACCGATGTGTTGGAGATACTCACGAGTCTCCGCTCACTCATTCACGCCAGGAGACGGACGCGCGCGTGGATGCGTCCCGAACGACACGGGGTGTTTTGGCCCCTCGAGCCCGCCTCCGCGCGCACCCACTTCCAACCACTCGGGGTGGTCGGCGTCATCGCCCCATGGAATTACCCCCTGTATCTGGCGGTCGCGCCCATCTCCGCCGCCCTCGCCGCGGGGAATCGTGTGATGGTCAAACCTTCGGAGCTCACCCCCGCCTTCGCGGAGCTGTTCGAAAGAATCATCGCCGAGGCATTCCCGGACGGGCTCGTGACCGTCCATGTCGGCGGCCCTGATGTCGCTCAGGCCTTCAGCAGCCTCAAATTCGACCATCTCTTCTTCACGGGCTCCACCAGCGTCGGACGTCTCGTGCACCAAGCCGCGGCCCAACACCTCGTGCCCGTCACCCTCGAACTTGGCGGCAAGTCACCGACCGTCATCGACCGAGGGCACAATCTGAGGGCGGCGGCGCTGTCGGTGGTCACGGGCAAGATGACCAACGCGGGGCAGACCTGCGTCGCGCCGGATCACGTGTTCGTCCACGAAGACGACAAGGAGGGGTTCGTCGCCGCGCTGCGGCAGGCCGCCAACCAACTCTACCCCTCGCTCGAGACCACCCCCGATCTGTCCTCCGTCATCAGCGCGCGTCATCACGCGCGCCTGCTCGAGATGCGGGCAGAGGTGGAGCGTGAAGGAGGACAGGTGCTCGAGCTCAACGAGAGTCGCGAGGCCTCAGAGTCCCACCCGCGCCGAATGGGCCTGACTCTGGTGCTCGACGCCCCCGATCACTGCGCCGCCCACCAGGAGGAGATTTTCGGACCGCTGCTCCCCATCGTGACCTATCGCGACCACGAGGAGGTCATCGCCAGGATCAACGCGAGCGACCGCCCCCTCACGCTGTATGTCTTCACGAACGACGGCCGGGTACGAGACCGCTATCGGGCGCGGACTTGCTCTGGCTCTCTCGTCTTCAACGCCACCCTTGTGCAGCTTGGTGTTGAAGAGCTGCCATTTGGTGGCGTGGGCGCCAGCGGCATGGGGGCCTACCACGGGAAAACAGGCTTTCGCACCTTTAGTCACGCCCGCGCGATCTATACTCAATACAACCCCAACGCGGTCCACATCGTGCAGCGACCTCCCTTCGGCGCGCTGGGTCGCTGGATTCTCGACAAGATTCTCATCGGACGCTAGCGGGCGCGCGTGCGGCTCCGGCTCGCGTCTCGTGTGTCAAACCCCTTCGACCGCTTCACGGTAGGACGCGGTAAGGCCCGGCTTTGCGGCCCCCCCTCCCGGGGCTCGTAGTGCGCGCGGATATAGTCCATGTTGGCCGCCGGCGCGTCTCCCGGGGCAGGCGTCGTCCAAAGCCACCCCGCCACGCCCATCCCCGCGAACAATGACACCACTCCCACGATCCCCTGGTCCCGAAATCGGCTGCCTCCGACGCTCCCCGCCACCATCAGCAGCATCGCGGCTGCGCCAAGCAGCGCCAGCACAGTCGTACCGCGCGACACCCCTGCAAAGCCCAAAGGCCCGTAGGGCTCGGCGCCGTGCCCAACGTTTTGGCAGGGACTTTGTGGCCCCACTTCGATCTCACCCATGTGGGGAACCCCGTCGGGGAGGTGCTGCTGCCGTTGCTCCAAGACGGCGCCGAGCCCTACG
>JBDQGY010000112.1:0-13506 GCA_040265175.1 Nannocystaceae bacterium | reverse complement strand
TCCGCCGCCGCTTGCTCTGCCGCCGCTGCCTCTGCCGCCGCCGCTTCCGCTGCCGCCGCTTCATCAGCCGCTGATGCGCCCTCGTCGGCCGCTACCTCTTGCGGGGCCTCCTCGGCCTCCTGGTCGAAGCTTCCGTGGGCGCTCTGGAATTCAGTGATGACCGGGTGCTCTGGTGCCACCGCGTGCGCCATCGAGAACATGGCGCGGGCGATGTTGAGATCGCCACCGTGCTTCCATGCGATCTCGCCAACCTCGATGGCGAGCAGCGCACCTTCTTCGGAATCGCCGAGTTTCTCGAGCCCACGTTGACCCAACGCGACGAGGCCGTCGACGTTTCCGTTCGTGATGCTCTGCGTTTTCACGTAGCGATACGCGGCGACGTGCCAGTTGCCAGTCGTTGCGTGACCGAACGCCAGCTCAAGCGCCTGCCGGTAGAAGTAGGCGGCCATCTCTGCATTCTGGAAACGAACCTGCCAGGTCTGCGCAAACGTCGACAGCAACGCGACGCGCATCCCCTCATCCTCCACGAGGCTGGCGCGACGATCCATCAGCTTTTGCAGGTGGCCGTAGTGCTCGCCCGCGGCGAGCATGAGCTCACTGAGGTAACCCGCGGCTTGGTTCATTGGATTGGCGTCGAGCGCCTTGAAGACATAGGGGAGCAAGCGCTCGTCCGCGGGTGCCTCAATTTGAAGCATCCGGGCGCAGCGCAGATACAACGCGCTGACCTCGGGTCCTCGGTTTTGTGCCGAAGCCGCCAGAGGATCGGCCTCACCAACGAGCCCGGCCAACTGACCCACGAGGGCGTCAAACTCTGCCGTCCAATTCGCGCGGTCGTAGCTGACCTCTGCGACCCGTGCTTGGTACTCCGCGTTTCCTGCGTCTGCGGCAAGCGCCGCGTCGAGGAACTGCTTCGCCGTCGCGACGTCACGCTGATTGAGTTTGGTGACGCCGTATGCGTAGTTGAGTTGGGGGGCACGCGCGGGGTCTTGATTGCTCCGCAGCTCGATTCCCATCAGGCGCTCGACCATGTCGAGCGCAGCCATCTCGTGAAAAATTTCGCGGGCGTGCTGGAGCGCGGACAAGTTGCTTTGGTCCGTCTTGAACGCCTTGTTGTAGATTTCCATGGCTCGACTTTTGTCGAGCAGGTCGGCTTCGCAGGAGCCCGCAAGTGAGAAAAGGGATGCTGATTGGGATCCCGCGTCGGCAAGCTGGTCGCACTCGGCTTCCATTTCGTTGATGACGGATGACCAGTCGTGAACCTGCTTGAGGCGGCCCTTGATGCGCTCGTAGATCTGCATGATGTTTGCCTTATCTCTTGTCGATTACGCGGTCTTCATCGCGCAATTGGGACGCGATGATACATGGCCCCGGACAGCCGTTCAACGCGATGAAGGCCGCTTTCGTCCCTATTTTCAAGGAATCAACCAGGCGAGCAATCGGCGCTCGCAAGCGACCATAAGAGCGCCGATTCGTGGGCGACCAACGTCACCGCAGTCCGTGCGCGCCTTCCACCCACGACCGATGGTCGTGGAGGACCCCCCGTCTCCCGAGGGTCTGAGGTGCCCAGCATCCGTCGACCATCCTGGGGTCGTGGTCGACCAGAATTTCGGAGGGATCTGCACAAGGGCCGCAAAACAGCGTGTGCGGCCCGCCCGACGTCGGCTCCTTCCCCCGAGCCGCCGGAGTCGCCAAATTCTCAACTGGCCGCGCAGCTGATCCTTCCGGCTCGCGCGCGGATCTCCTACCGAAAGAGCGCGTGATCCGCAGCATTGAACGACCGCGCGTGACGTCCGCCGCACCTTGACGCGTGACGCGTGCCGGGGCGAGCGCCGACTAGTTCACGATGTCGTTGCACTTTTGGAGCGTATCTTGAGCGGCTTTGCGGATGTCCTCAGGTACGCCTTGGCCCGCGCGCGTCAAAAACGCCTGGAGCTGCTCACCGCATTCTTTTTGCATGCGCAGGTCTGCGTAGGCCATACCCATACCGTAGAGCACGTCGACGCGATCGGGATCGATCAGCTTCGCTTTCTTGAACGCGTCGACCGCTTCTTTTGGCTTGTTCAGCGTCTGGTACGCCCGTCCCAAGCCGTTCCACATCTCAGGATCCGTCTCATTGATCTGCGCGCCCACGTCGAGCACGGACATCGCCACGTTGGCGTGTCCATAGTCGATGTACATGTTGCCGAGGGCCACAAAGCACTTGCTGTATTTTCCGTTGGTATTAATGCAAGCGCGGTAGGAGCCGTCTGCCGCGGCAGGATCGTCCAACTTCTCTTGAAGCTCACCAACGCGAAAATGGGCCTTGTACGCAGCGGGGTTGGCGGCGATGGTTTTGTTGAAAGACTCGATGGCCTCGCGGTATTTCGTGTCGCGCTCCGTCGCGGGGACGCCGGCCGCCCCACCTTGCGCCGACTGAACGACGCCGAGTTGGAAGAAGTAATCGGAGTTGGCCTCATCACCCATGGTCAAAATGGCCTGCTTGATCGCCTGCTCCGCATCTGGCCAGCGCTCTTGCTTCACGTACAGCTTGCCCATGTTGTAGTGGGCGAGCGCGTGCATCGGATCTTTTTGAACCGCGTCTTGGAGGGCTCGCTCCGCACCCGAAAAGTTCCCCTTCTGGAGCTGCCGAATCCCTTCGTTCATCGCGCGCGTCGACTCGTTTCGCGCGGGGCTTTGGAGTTTGCAACCCGCCATCAACAGGGCGGGGAGGAGAAGGGTAATCGAGAGTTTTTTCATAGACCGACCTTGACGCGGCGCGATGATAACGACCGGCACAAGGGTCCACAAGACCAATGGCAGTGATGGGTGAGATGAGCGAGCGTGGATCGCAAGCCTCGGCGGACGCCCCCCGGACAGGGTCGGTCGGCGCCGGCTCGAAACTCCCTCGCATGCGTGTCCCCGTTCGCAATGACCGTGAGGTCATTGCGCGATCTACGCGGACGGGCCAAGCGCTGCGTGGAGCGGAGCGTTGTTCCCGACGACCCCGTATGGACTGGATCGGTGTGGGGGCGTCCTCGCGTGCGAGTCCCCAAGACGCAACGAAACCCCAATCGGCATGCGATTGAGGTCTCATTGACGCGATAGCCGGGGCCTCGCGTACGACGGGCTCGCCGTCGATCAACCAGGTGAGAGGTTGAACGGGTAGGTCACGATGACCTGTCCACCACCCCGAGGTTTCGGGAACTTCCAGCGCTTGACGGCCTTGGCGATGCAGCGGGAGACCTGCTTGTCCTTGGTCGTGTCACTCGCGACGACCGAGTTCGAGACCTTGCCTGTCGTACCGATCACGAACTGGACCGCAACGCGGCCGGACAGGTTCGGGTTTCGGCTGAGACCTTGGTTGTAGCAACCGCGAACCTCGTTGATGTGGGAGCGGACGATGCGACGAATGATGTCCTTGTCGAGCGCACCTTGGACCTTCGCCTTCGCTTGGCGAACGCGAGGAACGCGCTTGCCTTTGCCACCGAAACCCGCGCCGGATCCCCGGCCGTAGCCAGAGCCAGTGCCGCCGCCGCCGCCCTTGCCGATCAGACCGGTGTTACCGAGACCGATGGTTCCTTCACCGGTACCACCACCTCCGCGCCCGGTTCCGACCAGGCCCAGACCACCGACGCCGTAAGCTTCGCCGACTTCGCTGCCGGTCAGACCACCCCACACATCGCTGTCGTCGTTTCCGACCGCGAATGCTCCACCGTAGGGTGAGGCAAGGAAGTGGCCACTTTGTTGGGCCATCACGCCAAGGATACCCGCTTGGCGTGCTGCCATCTCGGGATCAAAGTTCCGTGCCATCTGTGGGATAGCGTCTTTGGGGCCCTTCATGGCGTAAAGGCCGGACTTGCTCTTGCTCGAGGGCTTGCCCATCTTGCCCTCTGCGCCCTTGTGACGCTGACCAGTCCCGCCGGCCTCTTCGTCACTGTCTTCTTCCTCCTCGGGCGGAGGCTCTTCTTCTTTGACTTCGTCAGGCTGATTCATGAAGCCAACGAACCGGTTCTCACCTGATCCGTCATCGAGGTCGAAGCCCAAAGCCCCCTCTGCGGTGGTCAAGATGAGGCCCGCAAAGAGCACCGTCAGCAGCGAGACGCCGCCAAAGTAGCCGAGGAAGAGCTTGTCGATCTCTTGACGACCGGCGATTACTTTGCCCGACTTCACGCTGTTGATGAGGAAGGTGATGTCTCCGTAGACGACCTTGCATCGGGCGTCCGCCGGGAGAGGGAAGCTGTACGCGCCGCCTTGAGCCATCGCGCGGCCTTGGCTCACGAGCTCTTTCAGACTGTGGGTCGCGCCACCCATGGTGACCGAACCGGTCATGCCCTCCGCGAAGGTGACCGAGTAGTCGCCCGCCGCGCCGCCCCGAACGAGCGGGAATGCGACCTTGTCGGGTAGCCCGGCGGTGGGCACGTGGAAGGTCGCGTGATGGCCCTCCCCGATCAGGAAGTTGCGTACAACCTTCTCCGCGCGGCGCTGTGCGCCGATGACCAGCGGCACGATGCCCAAAATCATCAACACGATGCCAAGGGGCCCGGTGCCCCACCCAGGAGCGGCGGGGGCAGGCAGATCGTGCTTGCGGGCGTCGACGGCGAGTTTGCTCCACGCTTCCCAGTCTTGGCTGACCTCATGGCCGAAGACGACCATGCCGGCAACCACGAGCACGAGCCCGATACCCATCAAGGCCGGTACCAGCTTTTGGCGGGCGCCGCTGTTGTGCCCGACAAATGATACGTCGACCACGGTCGAACCGAGCATGGACACCACCTCGGCGACGGGGCGGGAATCGTTGTCCTCCATCTCCGTCGCGTCAAACGCGATGGCTTCAGAGATCGCCGCTTGCCTCGCGACCTTGGCCGCCTCCGCGACGGCCGCTGCCTGCGCCGCCTGTTGAGCCTGCGCCGCCTGTTGGGCCTGCGCCGCCTGCGTCGCCTCGTCTACCAACGCGACCTTGAGGCTGAACCCTCCGATGACGACCTGGTCGCCGTCGGAAAGCGCCGCGTTGCCGCTCACGGCCATGCCGTTGAGCGCGGTGCCGCCTTTGCTGCCCAGGTCCACCAACCGAACATCCGCGCCCGAGACCTCGATGACTGCGTGAATTCGTGCGACCCCTTCACCATCGAGGTGGAGGTCACTCGTCGCGCGGCCACCGATCTTGATGGCCTCCTTATTAAAGGACTTCTGGTCTACGACCTGGCCGTCCCGTTGAACTTCGATATTGACGATGGTGGACATGATCCTGCGCGTTTCTTTTGCGGTGCAGTGCGTTGGACCGCGGAGAACCTAAAAAGTTCCGCCGCAGTCTAAGAATCTTGGTGGGGGTTCGTGAGTTGACGCGTACAGCGAACTAAATGTCGCGCGCCGCTTTGATCATCTCGGGGATGAAGCCTGCCCGAATGGTGATAAGGCTGTCGTGCTTGCTTCCGCTGCGGGACGTGATCAACGCGCCTTCCGGCGAGAGCAGCTCCCCGTCGACGTTATCGTCTTCGAAGTCGTAGACCGTTGAACCGCCAGCGTCTTGACCGCGATTGGCCGACTGGTCAGATCCGCCACCTGCGGGGGCCGCGTGGACGAAAGAAGGCATCAACAAACCGGCGGTGAGGCACACCACCGAAACTCGACAAATCATTTGTTTCGAACGCATCGGACCTGTTTTCCCCAAGTGCTGAGGTGCCGCGATGGTATGCCCCGACGCACCAGCCTGCAAACCCTTCGAGCGCGAAAATTACGATCGCATCCGGCGAAGCTTGCGTCTGCGCTGAAACGGCCTTCGTGCACTTCAATCGACGAAAAATCCCCTCTCGACCCATGTGCGCGAGGCGCGCGAGGCGCGCGAGCGCTCCCGCGCGCGATCTCGTTGGTGAAATGACGACCGAGACCGGGGGAATGTTCCTCCACGGTTGCACCTCACATGTCGTGGGCGAAACGCACGAGCCGATCGACGAAATCGGTGCGAGAAGAGATCAAGCTCTGGTGCTGCAAGGAGCTGCCTCCGACCACTCGCTCACCGTTGGGACCGAGGCGATCTCCATCAACAGATTCCCCATCGTCGTAACGAACCTCCCGGACACCATCAGGACGGTCGCTCCAGTCGCCGCCGTCTGACTCATCGACCGACGTCCGGGCGGGCGGGCTCACTTCACCTACCGCGCGGTTCATCGCGCCAACCATTGCCGGTGACGTCCAAACAAAAAACATCATCAACATCGACACTGGCGCGAGCCCTCTCCAGTTCCAACCTGGGCGCGAGCAGAGCACCGACAACGGCGGCTCACCCGCAGAGCGCGTGCGTCGGCCACGGCGATGCAGATGTCGGACTGGTTGGGACGAATCAACAAACTTCTTTGGCATCGATCGTCCAACGAGCGACGACTGATTTCGGTCTATCTCGAGATGTTCCAACGGTAGGCGCGATTTAAATCAACGAACGCGGCGCTCCTTGGGGAGGCACCGCGTCGTTGAGTCACGCGCATACGCGCTGACGATGAGAGAGGCTATTCAGCAGCGTCGGCGTCGCCGTCGCTGCTCTCTTCCTCTTCATCTCCAGCCTCTTCGGCTTCGCGAGCGAGACGCTCGAGCTCAAGCAAACGAGCACGCTCTGCCTTGGCCTGCTCCTCCTCGATCCGCGCGAGCTCTTTCATCTTCTTCTCCAACTCTTCCATCTGACGGAACGCTGCAAATGCCTCGTCAATGATGATCACGCGGAGTTTGGCGTCAGCCACGAGCTTCTTCTCTTCATCAAGGTTGCGGCCTCGGCGTGCAGATTTCGCCATGGACTTGGTGTCCACGTCTTTGCACGTCTTCCCCGCGGTGACCGTGCAGAACTTATTAAAGTGGGCCTGCGCGGTTTTGAAGAGCTCTTCAATCTTGACCTGATCAACACCGTCCTCGGACACCTTGTGCTCTTGATACAACACCCCGAGGTTCCACCACGGACGAGGATCCGTGCTGTCCAGTTCGATCGCCGTGTTGTAGGTCGCCTCCGCGTCCGCGTACTTCTTGAGCCCGCGTTGGGCGACACCCATGGCAATCTGCGCCTCGAGGTCGCGTTGAACTCGCGGGGCACGCATCGCGATCGAAAGGCTTTTCTCTGCGGTCGCGTAGTCACGGAAACGGATGGAGATGAACGCGATGTTCAGGTTCGCGTCGACGTGATCCGGCTCCACCTCAACGGCGCGCTTGAACGCGCGAAGAGCATCCACTTGGTTGTCCTCTTGCATCAACAAGAGACCCTTCAAGTTGAAGATCTCAGAGCTGGTCGTGCCCTCTTTCTTCAGGACCTGAAGCGCCTGAGCGACAACGAGGTTAGAGAGGAGCAGGTACGATTTATCTTTGAGCCGACCGCGGTCGTAGTACAGACGCGCAAGATTCTCGTAGGCCATCTTGTTCGAAGTGTCGACCGCAAGAATATTTTGGATGTTCTTGAGCGCCGACTCAAACTCAGTGACGTCGAGGCTCTCCGCGTAGGTGTCTCGCTTCGCCGCAGCGAGATTGTTGCGTGCCTCGAACGCCTTTGTCGGATCTGCGTCGACCGCTTTGTCGAACCAGCCGAGGGCAGCAGCGTGGTCGCCACGGTTCCAGAGCAACACCCCGAGGTTGTTCATGGCGGGCATATATTTCTTCGTGGCCAGCGCCGTGTACGACTTCTCCGCGGCGCCTGCGTCGCCGCAGCGCTCTTGCAGCGCCGCCGCGTTGAACTCTGCGAGGACCATCTGGTCCCCAAACTGCTTATAGAGCTTCTTAAACTGGCCGATGTACTTGGTGCAGTCCTCCGGTGACGGATCCGTGCCTTCGGGAACGGCCACGGCGTACTTGGCCGCAACCTTATCGAACTCAGCCTTTGCCTTCACAGTCGGCACTTCTCGCGTGCCCGTCACGGTTCCCTTCGCACCCGGCTTCGTCGTTCCCTTTTCTCCGCCCTTCTTGCAGGCGGAAACCGACGCGGCGAGCGTCATCACTGTAAGTAGATGAGTAAATTTGCGCATGTGCTTTGCTCCTCGTGTCAGGACTGTTGGCTTCACTGGGTGCCTCCAGACACTTTCTTGGGATCCGCGGTGCTCTCGCCCTTTGTCTCCTCGTCGACCTTCTTGTTTTGTTTCACGCGGTTTCGCTTCACGCCCTCCGTGGAGGTCATGACACCCACAGTCGCGATACGGCTCGCAGTGTACGTGGACTCACCAAACTGCTCGTTGGTCGCCGGGAACTTCTCGGCGTCTCGCTGCTGCATCTCTTCCTCGCACAGACGCGAGAAGGTGTTGAAGAACTGGAACTCGGTCGAGCGACCGATGCAGTAATCAAACGCTTCAACTGCTTGCTTCTCCAACGGCCCGGCGAAGTCGGCCATCGAGTCGCAGTAGGCGTAGTACTGGTCCTCAGTCTTGAACGAGCGCGGGACTTCGGCCCGGTACAGCTCGTCGGCGAAGTTCTGGCTCAACAAGGCGGTGCGAGCACTGGACGCGAGAATCCAGTACGGCGACCCGGTCGCCTTCACCTTCGCGTACTGCTCGGTGAGGGACAGCAAGCTCTTGCGCTTTTTGTCGAAGTACTCGCCGAAGCGCTTCTTCGAGTCCGCGGCTGTTTTGACCTGCTGCTCGTACTCCTCGGCCCACTCCTTGATGGGAGAGTCCTTCTTGTACTCCTCCACGTTAAAGTCGAGGCCTGTCGGCATCGTGGTCCCTAGGTACTCTTCATACTCTTGGTCTGCGATGTAGACGAGCGACGCGCCCCATGCGTTCTTGAACGCCTCCACGCGCTGGATCTCGCCGGCGGGAATCTTCGGTGACTTCCGCGCAATTCCAGCGACCTTCTTGAAGCGTTTTTGAGCCGCAGCCGCGAGCTTTTTGTCGCGCTCGTGGATCGTGATCACGCCTTGGGTCGCGCTTCCGCACCGCTTGGGCGGAATGTACTTCTTCTTCTTCTTCTTGCTGTCGTCTTCGTCGTCTTTCCCGGCTTCCCTCTTTTTACGGCGCTTCTCGGCCTCTTCCGCCCGCTTGAGCTTCGCCTCCATGCGCTTTTTCTTCTCGATCTCTTCCGCAGCCGACAACGCACGCTGGCGTTTCACCGACAAGCAGCTGTCGTAGAGGAGATCCTCCTTGCACGAGCGCTTCCAGTCGATGATGGCAATTTCCGCCTCCGCCACGGCTGCGCGATCTTTACCTCCGCGGGTGCCGTAGACCTTCAGATACTCGAGCGCGTGCGCCCGCTGCTCGTCCTCGTTGTCGATGAGCGCGTGCTTGGACCAGAAGATCCGCGCCGCACGATCCACATCTTTTTTCTTGTAGATCGCCTCGTATTTCTGCAGGTTTTCGTCCGCGCGCTCCTCGTTGCCGAGCCCAAGCTGGAACAGGTACGCGTTCTGCAACGCGTCCGCGCTGCGCTTGTCCTTCGGATATTTTTCCGCGAACTGCTCGTAGCGCGTCGCTGCCTGATCGTAGTACGCGATCGCCTGATACGAACCACCAAGGAAGTACAGCGACTCCTTCGCGTGCTTGCTCTCCGGGAACAGCTCAAGAAGGGTCTTTCGAACCTTGATCGAGTTGCCGACCTTGTAGGCGGCGTCGAGACACTCAGCGGAGTTCCACAACAAGGTGTCTGCCTTGGGGTGATCCTCAAAGTCGTTGAACACAGTCAAAAACTGGTCGGCGCACTTGGCGAAACCGTCAGCCTCGCCGCCCTCTTCCCCTTCCACGAACCGCTTGCCAGCGTCTTGATAGGCCATCGCCTTTTTCCAGCCGATGCCCATGAGGAGTGTCGGGACCGCTTCGCGGATTTGCTCGGCCTCCGCGTGTTTCCACACTTGCATGGTCGGGAAGCGGTTGCACCACTCCTCAAGCTCGACGGACGCCGCGAGCGACTGCTCGGGGAGGTTGTCCTTGTTGGTCCAGTTAATCGTCAGGAGGTCCAAGAACATCTCGGACGACCAGGCGGCATAGATAGAGCCGTCGAACTTCTCCAACAGCTCAATCAGCAGCGGACGGGCCGTGTCGAACTTGTTGTGGTTCATCGCGAGCTTGGCCCGGTGATACATGATCTTGGGGAGCTCTTTGTCGTTCGGGTCTGTCACGTACTTCGTGTACGTGTTGTAGGCCTCGAGCATCCGCGCCTCCGTCTCCGTGTAGTCGGATTGGGGGAACATGGCGTCCGCGTCGACCTTAGAATCCTTGGACGCCTTTACGCGCTTCTTCTTCTTCTCTTTGTAGATGCAGACACCCTCAGCGTCGGTTTTGCACGCCTTGGATTGACCGCCGGTCTCGTCGTATTCCAGCGCGTTTTTCATGGCGAGCATCTGCGCGACCGCAGAGTCCACGGTGTACTTGCCCTTTGGATCGAATTGCAGGGTCTTCACGAACTCGTCGTGAGCCTTGAAGAAGTACTCGATACCGCGCTCGCGCCCCTCTTTGGTCTTGTCGTTGTAGTTGTTCGTCGCGAGCGCCCACAACAGTTCCGAGTAGTAGAACTGAAGCTCGTAGGCGTCCTTGTCCTTCGGGAACACCTTCAAGAACTCCGCGTAGGCCAGCTCCGCGAGCTCGTACGTGCTATCGAGCTTGGTCTTCTCTGCCTCGTCGTGCCAGACGGTGGCCATCTGCTTCATCGTGTCGAGCGCGTCGTCGCGGCACTTTTTCTTGACGGTCTTTTTGTAATCACCGTCGCGGAAGGTCTCCCAGTAGACGCCCAGGTTCTTGGTCTCTTTCCATTGGATCTTTTTGTTGTCCGAGGACAGCGTGTTCACCACGATGCGGCCCTGCCAGTCGCAGGTCGCAGCATCCCCCTCGTAGATCTCTTGGAGCTTCTTGTAGATGTACGTGGACGGCGTGTACAGACCGTTCCCGAAGTAGCTGTTGGCGAGGATCTCCATCATCTTCCTCGCGTCATCCTCGTCATCACCGGGTCCCCTCCCCCACTTTTGGAAGAACGGCCAGGCCTTGCTCGCCGTTCCAGCGAAGGTGTACGCACGAACGAGATCCCGTCGCGCGTCGCGACGCAGCTGCTTGCCAGCCGCCTCACTACCTGCGCGACCCTCTAGCGTGTCTTTAATGGTCTCGATGAAGTAGTTGAGGGACTTGTCGTACTCGGGATCCGCGGTGCCGATGGGATTCAGATGGCACCAACCCAGCTTGTAGTGCGCGTACGCATACACGGGGCTGTCCTTAAACTGCAGCACCTTCATGTAGAGGCGGACCGCGTTTTGGATCTCGCCCTTGCCATAGTAGTAGTCAGCGAAGGCGAGATACGCCTGCGAAATAAACGAGCTGTTCGGATAGTTGTTGATCAGGCGCTTGTAGGCGTCCTGCATCTCGACTTCGAGATTCAGCTGACCGAGCTCGAAGGCGTAGTAGTACAGCGCCTCGTCCATGCGCTTGTAGTCCGCGTTGGCAGCATCCATCACGAGCGCCTTGTAGACGCGCGCCGCGGTCTTGCTGGACTCGCGAGACTTTGCGAGCAGTTGCGCCTGCTGTTCGCGAACCTTCTTTGCGCCAGCCTCGTCGCCGGCGTCCTCACGCTCGTAGATCTTCTCGTACAAAGCGCCCGACTGAAGGTCGAAGTAGGCTTTCTTCTCGAGGTAGTGGTCTGCCAGGCGGAACAGGTAGTCCGCGTATTCTGGATCGTCCTTTGGCGTCGACTTCACGAGGCGCTTCAAAAAGTCGATCTGCTTGTCGGCGATCTCCTGCTCGACAGCTTTGCGCTTCTTCGCGAACTCATCTCCCGACATCATCTGGACGCCGCGACGGTTCTTCTTTTCTTCGTCTGCTTTCGCCTTTTTGAACTTGGTGTCCAGCAGCTCAGATTTCGCCTTCGCCTTCTTGGACTCCCGATCGTAGCGAACCGCCGGCTCCACCGCCTGCGCGCTCGACGGGACGCCGATGGCGCCAGCCATCACGGCGGCCGTGACAAGTTGAATAACAGTTCGTTTCTGAGGACTAGTTTTTCCCAGCTTCATGATTGTGTGCCCATCGAGACTCACGCGTCTCGCTTCCAAAAATTAGGGTTGTTTGTGTGCATGCGCCCGTAAGGGCGCCAAGCGTCGCTACTCTGCGCACTCCGAGGTCACGCGGTAGTTGTAGTAGCCAAGCTCATCTTGCCAATACTCACCGTTGTAGTTGTAGATTTCGTGCTCGCTGTCGATCTGAGGGCGCTGCAGAGCGCCGACGCCGCCTTCACCCACAGCCTTAAGCTTGTTCAAAATTTCGTACTCGGTCTTGATCGCTTCGCGCTCGAGTTTTTGGATCTCTTTGATCTGATCCGAGAGCCGCTTGCGAGCGAGGCTGCCGGTCTTCTCCTTCGCATCCGAGGACGTGAAGTCGAGCATCTCCGTCACAAACTCACCGACGCCGCTGTCTTTGAACGCGGAGGATTGTTGGGATAACACCCCCTCCTCGAACTCAAGCCGCGCCACGTAGTCGTAGTTCTTCTCCAGTGTTTTGTCTTGCAGTGACTTGCGCGCGACCTTCTCCACGAAGGGATCAAGCGCCGAGTTTCCGTCGCGAATCGCCTGCGAAAGCTCGAACAACTCGAAATCCTCGGGCGCCGCGTCGAGCACGGACTGGAGGTCCGACTTCGTGCGGATGTACCGCTCGTTGAATTCATCGATCGCCGCCTTGGCGGGCGTGTACCGGCAGTTGTAGTAGTACGTGACCGCCTTGAGCACGATGGCCTCGGGGTACAGGTAATCGTAAAAGAACGGCGCGTTCAGGGTGTGGATATATCCCAGCGTACGTTGGTAGTGACGGTTGGCGTCGTCTGGCTCCACCTCGACGAGGCGGAACTCCGACCACGCCGCGGCGAACACTCCGTCGAGCCAGTACGGCGATTCCATCGGGATCCGATCGAAGTACTTGATCGCGGTGTCAAACTTGCCCACTTGATAGAAGATGTATCCGAGCGACATGTTCGCGAGCTGGTCGAAGCGCTCGTTTTGCTCGATGAAATCGAGGTCGGCGGTGGAGAGGCCGAGTTTTTTCTTCTTTCGATCGGACATCCGCGAGGTCGCATCGCGCTTCTTCCCACCCATGGTGGCGCGCATTTCGATGTTTTTGCGGAGCACGTTCTTGAACGCCTCGACGGCCTCGGCGCCGTGGTACTCGCGGGTCTCCGACACGCCAGAGAAGAACTGCGCGGGGATGTAGAACTCGCTGTCTTCCCCCACGAGCTTGAACAGCGCGATCGCCTGGCCCAGGTCACCGATCTGATAGTAGTAGCGGCCGAGCAGATAGTAGAGTTCGGGACGGATCGCGTCGAACTTCTCGGTCTCGAGCTCCGACGGCGCGTAGGTCCCGATCTTCTC
Organism: Nannocystaceae bacterium; assembly: GCA_040265175.1. Taxonomy (GTDB): domain Bacteria; phylum Myxococcota_A; class Polyangia; order Nannocystales; family Nannocystaceae; genus JAAZXR01. The sequence goes on along the minus strand of JBDQGY010000112.1, from coordinate 239 downwards.
GAGGACGCCCGCGGTCTCCGGGAGCATCCGGCTCAAGGACGCGAGCCACGGCAGCGTCAGCTGGTGGTAGGGGTGGTTGGCGCCGCCCGACACGATCGCGTCAAAGGAGGCCAGCGCCGCCCCGTACATCCCGAGCTTGAAGAGCGCCTTCCCCAACCAGTATTGAGCGCGCGGAATGTCGCCCGACTTGTCACCGTTGGCGACGTCGAAGAACACGATCGCGGCGTCCGCATATTTCT
>JBDQGY010000111.1:0-13553 GCA_040265175.1 Nannocystaceae bacterium | reverse complement strand
TGTCCCCCATGAGCGAGATGGACGCAGACGAAGGACCGACAAACACGAGCCCCGCCGCCTCAACGGCCGCGGCGAAGTCGCGGATGCAAAAGGCGGGGGTCCCCTGCGTGCCCGGCTACGACGGTGAGGCCCAAGATGACGCCACATTGCAGCGCGCCGCGGACGACCTTGGCTACCCGCTGCTGATCAAAGCGACGGCCGGTGGCGGCGGTCGAGGGATGCGATCCGTGGAGAGGTCCAGCGACTTCCCCGATGCGTTGAACGCGGCGAGGCGAGAGGCCGCCCACGCCTTTGGCGATGACGGCGTGCTGCTCGAACGCCTCGTCACCCACGCCCGACACGTGGAGATTCAGATCTTCGCAGACAATCACGGCGACGTGATTCATCTCGGAGAGCGCGACTGCTCGACCCAGCGCCGACACCAGAAAGTGCTCGAAGAGTGCCCCTCCCCAGCGGTAGACGCCTCCCTTCGCGCGTCGATGGGTCAGGCAGCCATCGCCGCCGCCCAAGCTGTGGACTACGTCGGCGCAGGGACGGTCGAGTTCCTTCTTGATGACGAGGGCGCGTTCTATTTCCTCGAGATGAACACGCGGCTCCAAGTGGAGCACCCTGTCACGGAGATGGTGACCGGGCTCGACCTCGTTCGAATGCAGCTCGAGGTCGCCGCGGGCGCCCCGCTGCCGGTACGAGAGAGCCTCCTTGCCCCCTGCGGTCACGCCATCGAGGCGCGGCTCTATCTCGAGGACCCCTACGCAGGATTTCTGCCTGACGCGGGACTCATCGGCGCGTTCATCCCCCCCAAGGGTGCCGGCATACGATGCGATGTTGGTGTCCAGGCTGGCCAAGTGGCCTCTGGAGACTACGACCCCATGGTGGCGAAGATTATCGCCCACGGCCCCAACCGAGAGGTGGCGCGGCGGCGTCTTTGCGCGGCGCTCCAAGAGACGACGCTCCTCGGACCGACCAGCAACCGCCACTGGCTGTTACAGGTCCTCGAACATCCCGCCTTCGTCGCGGGAGACGTGCGTACGGACTTCCTCGATTCACCATCCGCCGCTGCCTTGTTCGAGCCTCCCCTCCTCTCTTCCCGCGAGCTTGCCGTCGCAGCCGCGCTTCGGGTTGGCGCACGCTTCGGCGCCCAGATCGGCTGGCGCAACGCACACCCATTCGCCCAAACCCTGCGATTTTGCGTGGACGATGCCACCCATGAGGTCGTCTTGTCCCGTGGAGAACCCCCTCACTCGTTGACCGTGCGTGTCGCGGACGCCGTCCACCTCGTGGAACTTCGAAACGAACGCACCCCTCGCCCAAAACTCCTCCTCGACGGGGCGCCCGTCGCCCTCAACGTCTCCTGGGATCGCGACGACGTCGTCTTTTGCGTCGGCGGGCGTGAGCGCCGTTGCACGCCGTGGTCCCCATCGTCCTCAGGGAACGCGGGCGACGCGGACGGTACCGTCCACGCGCCGACCACGGGGACCGTACTGCGAGCCGAGGTCGCCGCGGGTGACACCGTCGCCGCGGGTCAGACTCTCCTGGTCGTCGAGGCTATGAAGCTCGAGACCGCCATCGTCGCCCCCGTAGACGGGGTCGTCGACGAAGTCCTCGCGAACCCGAGTCACCAAGTCAAGAAGGGCGCGCTGCTCGTTCGCATCACGCCCGCTCCCGTCGAGCCCCCCGCGTAGCTCCACGCTACCCCCAGAAAGCGCCACCCTCATGTCCAACAAAGCGGTCGTCACATGTGCACTCACGGGTGTGCTCACCAATCCTCAACAACACCCCGTCCCCGTCACAGTCGAACAGATGGCGGCGGCGGCCAAGGAGGCATTCGACGCTGGCGCGTCGATCATGCACGTGCACTTCCGCGATCAACGCCCCAACCTCGGTCACCTCCCGTCCTGGGATCCCGACGTCGCCGGTCCGATCATCGAGGCGATTCGCGCGGCCTGCCCCGGCGTGATCATCAATATGAGCACCGGCGTCATGGGCCCTGATATTTCCGGTCCGAGCGCGTGCATGGAGCGTGTCAAACCTGAGATCGCGGCGTGCAACGCGGGGACGCTCAACTACCTTCGGGTGCGGTCCAACGGACAATGGGCGTGGCCGCCGATGATCTTCGACAACCCGGTGGAGAAGGTCCAACAATTCCTCGACGTGATGGCGAAGACCGGCGCGAAACCCGAATTTGAGTGCTTTGACGTCGGGATCGTGCGCTCGGTGGGCATGTATGCGAAGGCCGGCATGACCGACGGAGACCACGCGGAATATAACTTCGTCATGGGTGTGGAATCGGGGATGCCCGCGGATCCTGACCTGCTCCCCATCTTGCACAAGCTCAAGCCTAGCGCCGCTCCATGGCAGGTCACGGCCATCGGACGCGCGGAGATCTGGCCGCTGCATCGACGCACCGCGGAGCTCGGGGGTCACCTACGCACGGGGGTCGAAGATACCTTTTACCTGCCCGACGGGAGCCGCTGCCGAGGCAACGGTGACCTCGTCGAGATGCTCGTGCGCTACGCACAAGAGGCGGGCCGAAGCATCGCGAGCCCCTCAGAGGCCCGGGAGCTGCTGCTCAACACCGGGGGCGCTTGACGGGACGCCCGCAGGTTTCCTCACCTACGGCGAGGGCACCTGCACCTGCGCCGCGTCCCATCCAAAGATCGCGAGCGCTGTCTTCCCTCCCGCATCGAAGATCACGCCCTCCGATTCAAGAAGGCGCTGCTGCTCACATCCCCGGAGCGTGTCACCGCGCACGCTGATTCGACCGCGTCCGTTGATAATGCGGTGCCAAGGGACGCTCACAAGCTCCTCCCGGTCTCTCAACGCGGACAGCGCGAACCCGACCTGTCTCGCCGCCCGCGGGGACCCGAGCAACGTCGCCACCTGTCCATAGGTCGCCACCCGGCCCCGCGGCACCTGCCTCACGACGTCGTATACGCGCTCGAAAAATCCCACGCCCGCAGTTCGCGAGGCCTTCGCTATTCGCACCATGCAACGAGCATGATGCCACCGCCCCCTCGCCTTGACGAGCACACGGAATCGGCGCACGCTTGACGGTCTACGGTGGACACCAGCAACCTCATAACGCCCTCCGGCTACCGTGAGCTCCAGCGTGAGCTCGAGGCTTTGTGGAAACAAGAGCGACCCCGCGTCACGCGCGAGGTGGCCGAGGCCGCGGCGCTCGGCGATCGCTCCGAGAACGCGGAGTACATCTACGGAAAGCGTCGCCTGCGCGAAATCGACAAGCGGCTTGAGTTTTTGTCCAAGCGTCTCGACAACGTGAAGGTCGTCGATCCTTCGACCATCCAAGACCAAGCGCGGGTCGGGTTCGGCGCGTGGGTCGACATCGAAGATGAGGAGGGCGCCTGCCGCCGCTATCAAATCGTGGGGACCGACGAGTTTGACGCCGACGCCGGAAAAATCAGCGTGCGCTCTCCCATCGCCCGCGCGCTGCTTGGAAAGCGCGTGGATGATGAGGCCCTCGTTCAGCGACCGTCGGGAGAGATCGCCTACGTCATCACCGGCATTCAATTCCCCACCTCGGACGGCGCTGCGTGAGCCCCCACCGCGCCTGGCGGTCACGTGGCATACTCGGGCATGGTCGTCATTCGGGTCTCACACGACATCCCCTGCTCCGAGGCGCAGTTTTGGTCGCTGTACGCGGATCCCGACTTCCAGTCGCTGATGCTTGAAGAAGGCCTCGGGTATCGCCGCCCCGAGTTCCGCGCCGTCAAGGATGAAGGACCCGTGCGTACATGGAGCGCGGTGGTCACCCCGTCCCTCGATCTCCCCCCGGCCGTCGCCAAGCTGCTCGGAGGTAGCATGACGTACACCGAGACCGCGCGAGTCGACCGCAGCGCGACCACAATGACGCTCCGACACGTCACCCGCGCGCTCGGGGAGAAGCTGTCCTTGACAGGCGAAATCCGCACCACCGCCCAGGGGGACGACGCGCTCACCCGGCACTGCGTCTTTGAGGTAGAGGCGAAGGTGTTTGGAATTGGTCGTCTCCTCGAACGGACGGTCGAAGACAGCATCCGTCAAAGCCTCGACGCGACCGCAGAATTTCTCAGAAACCGCCCCGACCGCCTCAATGCGTAGACCCACGGGCCGCGGCGAGTCAGAAGTTGATGTTGTTGCCAATGCGCATGTCGACGTCCCGCAGGATTTCGACTCGCTCGTCATTGTAGAGGGCGTGGTAGGCCGCCCGAACCTCAAGGACCCGCTTGGTGTACCGGTACGTCTCGCGGAAAGGAATCTCCTCCACGAAATCATCGAGCTCGAGCCCCTCGATTCCGTCTCTCGCCCGCAACCAGCGACTGACGTTGCTCGGTCCAGCGTTATAGCTGGCGTATGCGAACGCCTCTTGGCCGTTAAACTTCTTCATGAGCTCCGAAATATAGAACCCTGCGAGGTGGACGTTGTGCTCAATGTCGAACAGATCATCATGGTTCACGTGCCCAGAGAACCCGTGCTCGAGCTCAAGCAACCTGCGCTCTGTCACCGGCATGATCTGAATGGCACCGCGTGCGCCCACGTAGGAGACTACGAATCGACGAAATCGCGACTCCGTGTACATCAGAGACCACAGATGGGAGGGATCGATCGCGAAGTTTTTGGCTTCAAGTTCCACAGTTTGGCGGAACGCGCGAGGGTGCCACCTCGCGGTGCGTGAGCCAGCGACCGAGCTTGTAAACTTGATCCAACGGTAGGGCTCGTCGAGCCCCTTGGCCGCCTCGCGCATGTCTCGCCACAGCGAAGGGCGACGCTCATTGTCGCGAACGAGCGCCCGCCCCTCTCTCGACAGAGACGGAGCCCAGCGTTTCCAATCGCCCTCCCAACCGGCGCCCACGGTGTAGGCGTCGGTCCGTGTTTTGCGGACCGAACCACCACTCAGGCGAGTCTTCGTGTTCAGCATGCCATCAGCAGCGATACGAAACTCCCGTCGAGCCTCCTCGACGAAGCCTGCCCGATACAGCTGGTGAGTGCGAGCCAAGGATGGCACCGCGTCCCCATGCGCTTCATCAAGATCGGCGAGCTGAGCGAGCACCTCCTCAAAGGGGATGTGGCGCTGTTCATCTTCGAGCGGCGCGAGCGGAGGCAGCGGTGGAGGCACCTCGCCGTGTCGCTCTAGCAGACTCCGCGCCTGCAGTCCGTAATACTTAAAGGGCGCATCCGTCGCGAGGCTTCGCAAGAGACGGACGCCTCGTTCGCTCCCCTCCGATGTGTCGAGCCGCAAGGACACCTTGCCCTGGTAGTATCGGGCCATCGCCGCGCGCTCTGTGTCGCGCCTCTCGATGGTCTCGAAACCTTCGAGCGCCGCTTGAAAGTCTCCGCGACGGTAGGCGATCCACGTGCGAATGAAGCGTCGATCTGCCACGTGTCCCCTCGAACGTTTCTCGTACTTGATCAGCAGCCCGTGCGCGCGCTCGTAGAGGGCGCCTCTCATGGCGAGGTTGAGCGCGGTCCAAAGCGCAGCCGTTCGATTGTGTCGATTGCGGTCCCGGTCCTTGGCGACGGACTCCCACAACGCGATCGCCTCGTCGTAGCGACCGGCGCGCTCAAGACAACGAGACAAATCACTGCGGCGATCTGGTGTCGCGCTCTTGTCGAAAAGCACCCGGCGGTCCTCGACGCATTGGTCGTATTCGTGGGCGCGATACGCGATGTCGGCCCTCAGTTCGACGACGCTGCTGCGCAGGTTCCGTGGCAGCGTGGGGTCTTTCAACAGCTCATCCACGAGCCTTCGCGCCATGGTCAGGCTGCGGTGTCTAAACGCCGCGTCGGCTTGGGCGAGGCGCTCACGATGGGTCCACGGCTCCAATCTCGCCGCGCCCTCGCGCTCGGCCAAGGAGGTGAGGTCAAGCCACGCCATCCGACTCTCGGGCAGTCCAGAAGCTCGGATCGTCACTCCTCGGAGGAGTTCACGAGCATCCTTGGTTCGACCCCAGCGATCCAGGGCGCGCGCACGTTGGAGGTCCCACCACCAACGATCGGCGTGGTCAGGGTAGTCCGCTACGATCTCTTCGAGCGCGCGAACCGAGCGCAGGGACGCTTTTTTTCTGGCGCGCGGGGTCTGCCCCTCGTTGCCCGCGAGCGCAGTCGCCCGCAAGACGATCATCGGTTTTCGATACCGGTTGGTTTCGAGTCGCAGGCCCTTTCGAAGCCCGTTCGCGGCAAGCTCATAGATCGCGTCGCGGACCTCCGGCTCGCGCGTCACCTCAGCCAACGCCACCCGCGCGCGCGCGAGCTCGTAGGTGAGCACGTCGAGGGGCACATGCTTGTGCACGTCGCGAACCCCCTCCAACGATTCGAGAACGGCCACCGCCTCCGACCACCGCCGGGCACGAAGCAAGGCACGACCCGCGATCATTCGCGCGACAACCTCGTCCTCAAACGTGGGGTCTCCCCGCTCCGGCATCGGCGAGACCTTCGGCAGCTCCGCCACCAAGGGAAGACTCGCGAGGGCGGCGTCAACGTCGCCCGCGGCGAGACGCTGGGCTGCGCCGGTGCGGCCTTCCAGCAGAGTCTCCTCGGGCGGTGTCCACGGCCTGGTCTCGCTCGAGGACGCCGCCGAACTCCATGGCTTGCGGGGTGTCGCATCTTTGCCTACATGGAATTCGGTCTCGCCCGCCTCCGCGTCGCGCACCACAACAGACGTCACGCCTAGAAATCCAGGGCCGAGAGCCCCGACCGCCACCAACACAGAGGTCAGGGCGAAGATTCCGCTCAAACGCCGCACTGCACTTATAGGGCTAGCATAGGGGCGCCCCGCTCCCCACTTTCCGGCGAAATTGGAGGGACGACGTCAACGGCGCACTGCGATCCAAGTTCGCTGAGATTTCACCGACGGCGAGTCACTCCTCGATCTACAGTTCCGCACGTGACTCTGAAAAAATCACCGCATGACATCGTCGCGACGGTCCTCGGTTCAGGAACCATGGGCGCGCAGATCGCCGCGCATCTCGCAAATGCTGGATGCCGCGTGCATCTCCTCGACATTCTCCCCCGAGACCTCCCGAGCGAGGCCTCCCCAGCGCAGCGGAGCGCCATCGCCATCGGTGCCGTTAAACTGCTCAAAAAAGCCAAGCCGCCAGCGCTCATGGGCGCCGAGGCGATCCACCGCATCGTGCCCGGGAACCTCGATGATGATCTAGACGCGGCCGTCGCTGGCAGCGATCTGGTCCTTGAGGCGGTCGTGGAGCGACTCGATATTAAGCAGGCCCTGTTCAAGCGCGTCGCCGCGGCGGCACCCGCCGAGGCAATCCTTGCGACGAACACCTCTGGCATCCCTATCCACGCCATCGCGGATGCGCTGCCAAACGACGCCAAACGACGCGTGGTGGGCCTTCACTTTTTTAACCCTCCGCGCTGGATGCACCTGCTCGAGGTCATTCCCTCCGCGGACACCTCCGACGATGTGGTCGCCGACGCCGCGGACTTTTGTGATCGCGTACTCGGCAAGGGCATCGTCCACTGCCGGGACACCCCGAACTTCATCGGTAATCGCGTCGGAATCGGCGAGATGTTGCTCACCTTCAAGGCCACCCGAGAACTCGGAATGAGTGTCGAAGAGGTCGATGTGCTCAACGGTCCGCTCATGGGGCGTCCCAAAACCGGCAGCTATCGCCTCGGCGACATGGTCGGCCTCGACATCGTCGGTCACGTCGTTCAAAACCTCCAAGACACGCTGAGTGGAGAGGAAGGCGCCGACAACTACGACCCCCTCTACGACATCATGACGGTGCCTCCTGTCCTTGAGAAGATGTACGAGCGCAATATGCTCGGCGACAAGACGCGCGGAGGTTTTTACAAAAAGAGCAAGGGCGACGACGGGAAGCGGCTCCTCCTCGCGCTCGACCTTGAGACCCTCGAGTACCGCCCCAAAACAGACAAGCCCCGCTTTGACGACCTCAAGTCCGTCGTGCGACTGCCACAGCTCTCGCGCAAAATTCACGGGGCCATGCGGGCTGATGGGCGCGCGGGCGAGTTCTTGCGCGCGGTGTATCTCCCCTTGTTCAACTACGCAGCGACCCTCGTGGGGAGCATCTGCGAGACGCCAAAAGAAATCGACGATGCGATGTGCTGGGGTTACGGCTGGACCCTCGGACCGTTCCAACTCATGGACGCCGCGGGCAACGGCTGGGTCATGGAGGCCATGAGAGCGGCGGGTCTCTCCCCAGCCCCCGCGCTGCTCGCCCTCCTGGAGGCGCAAGGAGACGACGCGACGTGGTACGGCGCCGACGATGCCGCTCCCACGGTGTGGGTGCCCGGCGACGGCGCGCGGGCCATCGCGTCCCCAGAGGGCATGATCGATCTCGAGCGCGTGAAGGCGGCGGGACCCGCGATTGAGACAAATTCGAGCGCGGCCCTGCTCGACCTTGGAGATGGTGTCGCGTGCCTCGAGTTTCGCTCCAAGGCCAATTTCCTCGACGAAGGTGTCATCACCATGATGTCAAACGCGCCCGACATCCTCGTCGAGCGAGGCTTCCGTGGGCTGGTGATAGGCAATCAAGAAGAACACTTTTGTCGCGGCGCCAACCTGATGCAGATCCTGGGATGGATCATGCAAAAAGACTGGGACGGACTCGACGCCGGGGTGAAGGCCCTCCAAGACACGCTGATGGGTCTTCGTCACGGCCCTCTCCCCGTCGTCGCGGCCCCATTCGGCCAGACGCTCGGTGGCGGGGTCGAGGTGTCGCTGCATGCCGCAGAGATTCAAGCCGGGGCCGACCTCTTCATGGGGCTCGTCGAGGGCGCCGTGGGAGTGCTGCCAGCCGGTGGAGGACTCAAGGAAATTGTGCGGCGCGCGAGCGCCTGGGCAAAGCAAGTCCCCGAGGCAGATCCCTATCACTGGGTGCGGCGAGGCTTTGAAGCCGCCGCGACCGCGAAGGTGTCCATGAGCGCGCACGAGGCCCGTGAGATGGGCTTCCTGTCACACGCGGATGGCATCACGTTCCATAAGGGGCGCGTGATCGCAGATGCGAAGCGTCGGTGCATCGGGCTCGCCGAGCGCGGCTGGAGTCCGCCAGATCGAAACGAGGCTATCGACGTGATCGGCGCCGCGGGTGGCGCCAACCTCAAACTTGGCGTTCAGCTGTTTGAGTGGGGCGGCTACGCCAGCGAGCATGATCACCTCATCGGCAGCAAAATCGTCCATGTCCTCTCTGGTGGCATGGGCGCCGCCCGACAAGTCACCGCGCAAGACCTCCTCGATCTTGAGCGCGAGGCGTTTGTATCCTTGTGCGGCGAAGAGAAAACACAGGCCCGTATCCAGTTCATGCTTGAAAAGCGCAAGCCCCTCCGCAACTAAGAAGAGAGAACAACGAAAATGTCGAATATCAAATCAGCAGTTGTTGTCGCGGCCCGCCGCTCCGCCGTAGGAAAGGCGCCCAGGGGAGCCCTTAAAGACGTTCGCCCCGACGAGCTCGGCGCCCAGGTCCTGCGCGCCACCCTCGAGACACTCCCAAGCCTCGAGCCGGCCCTCATCGATGACCTCATGGTCGGTTGCGCGATGCCCGAGGCCGAGCAAGGCCTTAATGTCGCGAGGATGATCGGGCTCGACGCGGGCCTCCCCCACGAGTCCTCCGCCATCACCGTGAATCGGTTCTGCTCGTCGGGTCTGCAGACCATCGCCACCGCCTGCGAGCGAATCATGGTGGGCGCCATCGACTGCGCCGTCGCTGGCGGCGTCGAATCCATGAGCATGGTGCCCATGGGTGGACACGTCACCCGTCTGCACCCTCGCTATGTCGAAGAGCGCCCCGAGGTCTATATCTCCATGGGACTCACCGCGGAAAACGTAGCCCGAAAATTTGAGGTCAGCCGCGAAGACCAAGATGCCTTCGCGTTCGAGAGCCACCAACGGGCCGTCCGCGCCATCACCGAGGGTCGATTTAAAGATGAGATTATTCCCATTACGCGAGGTGATGGAAGCATCTTCGAAATCGACGAAGGGCCGCGGGCCGACACCAGCCTCGAAGCCCTCGCAAAATTGCGTGCCGTGTTTCACGCGAAGGGCACCGTCACCGCTGGCAACTCCTCGCAGACGAGCGACGGGGCGGCCATGGCGGTCGTTATGTCGGAAGAAAAAGCCCGAGAGGCTGGCCTGCAACCCCTCGCACGATTCGTAGGCTTCGCCGTCGCGGGCGTCCCCCCAGAGATCATGGGGATTGGTCCTATCCAAGCGATCCCCAAGGTGCTTCGACAGACCGGCCTCTCACTCGCCGATATGGGCGTGATCGAGCTCAACGAGGCCTTCGCGAGCCAGTCCATCGCGATCACTCGCACGCTGGACCTCGACCCCGCCAACGTTAACCCCAACGGCGGCGCGATCGCCTTGGGGCACCCGCTCGGATGCACCGGCGCGAAGCTGACCGCGTCGGCAATCGCAGAGATGCACCGCCGAGGATGCCAGTACGGCATGGTCACAATGTGCATCGGCGGCGGCATGGGGGCGGCTGGCATCTTCGAGAGGATGTAGCGCGCGGCGAGCGGGACACGGTCGCGCTCGCGGACACGCGAGTTCTCCGCACAGTGTTCTGCCTGGCCATCCCATGAATCATGAAATCAGTCACGGGGGCGGCGCTATTTCTCGTGTACGCCTCCCCGAATAGTGAGAGAGTTGCCATGTCGTTTTGGCGTAGTGCGTATATCAACACGATTCTCCTGCTACGCTGAAAGCCGGTTGAGGAGCTTTTGAGTCGCAACTTTCGAATATCGCTGCGGAGCTTTATCTTCCTGCTCCTGTCGCTTTGTGTTTCGGTGCCCGTGCTGTCGTACGGATACTCGCGGAGCCTCCGGGTGGAGAGCGAGGCGCTCGCCCAGATCGACCTGAGCAACAAGAACGCCACGGAGCGCAACGCGGAACATATCGAGACGTTGATCTCGTCTCGGATCGAGGTCATGCAGGCGCTTGCTGGCACGCTGGCGACCATGGAGGTGTGGACCCCGACCCAGCTTCAACAGCTCGCGAGGGCCACCGTGGAGAGCGTCGATGCAGTCCAATACCTGACCATCGCGGACGCCTCAGGCGTCTCGATTGTCTTCTATCCATCGCAGGCACCCGGTCATCTCGCAGGCGTCTCGTACAACGATCGCGCTTATATTCAACGGCTCCGCGCCACGAACGGGCCCGTAGTGTCCACCGTCATCATCGGTCGGTCTTCCAAGGTCGCGCAGATCGCGATCGCCGCGCCGATCATGGCGTCCTCGGGCGAACTCCGCGGCTTCGTCACCGCGACCGTCCCCATCGCGACGCTCGTCGAAGAAATCATGGACACGAGAGACACCGCGCTACAGCAGCGCATCCTTGTGCTCGACGCTGCGTCGCAGGTCCTCGCGGATACGGACGATGCGGCGCTGGCGTCGCTCCTGTCCTTCGCCGACGCCCCGTTCGTCACGATGAGCGACTCCTCCAACTCCGCGGGGACCGCGGAGGCGCGCGACGAACTCGGGAGCACGGTCCGCCTCGCGCGGCTCCCCATTAGGTTTCCGGGGGCCCCCTGGTCCATCTGGTCCATGGTTCCGCAACAAACCGTCGACGCCACCCTCGCCGGTGAGCGTGACAGCGTCCTCCGATCGACCGGGGTCGCCATCATCCTCTCCTTCGTGTTTGTCATACTGATCTCACGCGCGATCACATCGCGGGTGAGAGAGCTCAAACAGTTCGCCAGCAACATTGGTCACGGCCAACTTAATCTGCGCTTCGGCGAGGCCCCCTTCTGGCTACCCACGGAGTTGGAGATCTTGCGCGCCGCGAGCAACTCAACCTTGACCGACCTCGAATCCAGCGTCACAGAGCGCGAATCACTTCTTCGGGAGATCGAGGAGACGAGCGAGGCGATGAAGCCCCTCGTCGCCGCCTGGGATCACGTCGGTGACGCCATCGAATTCACGGACCCCACCGGCCGTATCCTCTTTGAGAACCCCGCCGCGAAAGCGCGGCGCAGCTTGGCTCCACCGCCAGATGAGAGCGTCTCTCGACTCTTCACCGCGAGCGAATCCGCGAAGCGCATGATGAACGACCTTCACGCAGGGACCGCCTGGCGCGGGTCGGTTAGCTACCATGGCGGCGCCGGCCACCACATCCACGAAGACGTCACCGCCTCTCCCATCTTGAGCGAAGAGGGGACGCTCGCGCGCATCATCATCATATGGAAAGACGTGAGCGCGTCGGTGTTCCAACAAGAGCGCGCCAACCGCAACGAGCGCCTCGTCGCCCTCGGCACCATGGCCGCCACCGTCGCCCATGAGATCAACAACCCCCTCACCTACGTGAGAGGGAATATCGATGAGGTCCGAGAACAGCTTGAGACGGCCTCGTACCCGAACAGCGTAGACATGCTTGAGTGTCTCGACGACGCTCTTGAGGGGTCGGACCGCGTCGCGATGATCGTCAACCGGATGTTACGCTTGGTGCGTCGAGAGGAGGCGCGCGACGCCCGATGCGATCTCGACGTCGTTGTGCGCAGCGCCGTGGAAGTCACCCATAACGCGCTCAAGCACCGCGCCTCACTCTCGATCGATTTGTGCGACTCAGGCTGGGTCAAGATGACGGAGTCCTCGCTGTTTCAGGTGTTGGTCAATCTCCTCAACAACGCGGCGCAGGCGATCCCTGTCTCTTCAAAACAAGCGCACGAGGTTAAAATCTCCGCTCATCGCATGGACGAATGGGTTGAGATCTCGGTCTCCGATAGCGGGACGGGGATGAGCGCTGAACAGGTCAAGAGCGCGTTTGATCCATTCTTCACGACCAAACGAGTCGGTGAAGGGACTGGCCTAGGACTCCCACTTGCGAAGAGTATGGTGGAGAGTGCCGGTGGCATCATCACAATGAAGTCTGTCCCCGGTCTCGGCACGACTTTTTTCATCCGGCTCAAGGCGGCGCTCACACCGGGAGCGGAGGATGGTCCAAAGACCGCGGAAATCGATGCAGAAGTGCCACCTCCCCCCTCATCGATCAAGGGGAGGATCCTCATCGTCGACGACGAAGACGCCGTGGCGCGAGCCATCAGCCGCATGCTCGGTGAGCACGAGACCGAGGTGTGCACAAGCGCGTCTGCGGCGCTCGAACTGCTGGGTAGGATTCGCTTTGACGTCGTCTTGTCGGACGTCATGATGCCCCACATGAACGGAGTTGAACTGTATCAGCGCGCTGTCGCGCAAGACCCAGATCTCCATGTTCGATGGGTGTTCATCAGCGGAGGGATGTTTGGTGGGGAGACCGCCAATATGGTCAAGGAGACCGGCTGCATGCTGATCGAAAAACCGCTCGATTCGGGTCGGTTGAGGAGGGCGATCCAACACAAGTTGGCCGCCTCCACCGGTCGCCTCCACTGAGCGCCATCTCTCTCACCGCTGCGAGGGCACGTCTAAGCGAAACAAGCGGCCGTAGGGCGGCCGCCCGCGGGTGTGTTAGAAATTGATCATGACGTCCCTTGTACCCGCTGTTGGGTCCCCACGCGGGCTGGGTCAGCGGAGTCGCTTCTCCAAGACCTCCGTTACGACGCGACGATGCCGTCCTCGCGTCACCCTGATTCTCGCGGTCGGGTGGG
>JBDQGY010000110.1:0-13661 GCA_040265175.1 Nannocystaceae bacterium | reverse complement strand
GTGAAAGGCGGTTTGGATCGAGGCTTGGTGGAGGGGCTGTTGGGGGTACGCCGGCTGCGGGAGGGCGCCGCGCTTTACGTGCGCCCCGACAACCTTCGAGGCGGCGTGGACGGGATGCGGCGCCGGCTGGGCGCGCTTTGTGCAGACGCCGCGCCGCATGTCTTTGGGATGATGGACTTGTCGCCGCGAGACCTCGAATGGTGCAAAAGAGCGTACGCTTGTGCGTCGCTCGACGCGCGCTACGAGGAGGGGCGCCGTGAGCTCGAGCGCGCGCGGAGGGGTTTTGAGCATCGACCGGTGGAGGAGGCGGCGGCGGAGGCTTTCGTCCGTGGCGGCGCGGCGATCTCTCGTTTGCTTCGGGATCCGTTGGTGCCGGCGAGCTGGATCGATGGGGCCGCTCGTCGGAGGTATTTCGCCGAGGTGCGCCGGTTTGACCGGGTAGGCCGGCGCCTGTGGACCTCAGTGTTGGGGCTTTCGGAGCCCAGAGGCTCGCGCGCGCCGGCGGAGTTGCAAGCGCGGGTGGAGGGGGCGTGGCCATGACGGGCGCGCACGCGTCGCCTCCCAAGGCGCCCTTCACGAGCGTGCGGGAGGTGCTGAGCGCGGACGAGATTCGCTCGTTGACGCGGCTGTCTGACGCGGCAGGGGTCCGCGCCCTCCTGGTGTCTTGGGGGCTCATCATGGGGAGCTTTGTCGTCGCGGGTTTGTGGCCGTCAACGCTCACAGTAATGCTCGCGTTGTTGGTGCTCGGCGGGCGGCAGCTTGGGCTCTCGATCCTGATGCACGAGGCGTCTCATCGCTCCTTGTTTCGGACTCGCGCGCTCAACGACGTCCTCGGAACGTGGCTGTGTGCGGCGCCGGTGTGGAGTCGCCTCGCGGCCTACCGGGTACATCACCTTCAACACCACAACCATGCCAACTCCTCGCGAGATCCAGATCTCGGGCTGGTGACGCCGTTCCCGACCAGCGCAGCGAGTCTCGTGCGAAAGCTCGCCCGCGATCTTTTGGGGGTGACCGGCGCGCGGAGGATCGTCGGACTCGTCGCGATGGACCTGGGATTTTTGTCCTACACCGCGTCGACGGGGGCCAGGCGTCAACACCCCGTGGCCGAGGCGGGACTGGCCCACGTGCTCGGACTGGGGGTTCGGAATCTAGGGCCGGTGATCGTCACCAACGCGGCGATGGCGGGCACCCTTTGGTGGGCAGGGATTGGCTGGACCTACGCGTTGTGGTTGCTCGCGTACCTGACGACCTTCAGCTTGTTTTTGAGGCTTCGCGCCTTGGCGGAGCACGCGTGCACCAGCATGGAGGAGAATCCATTTTTGCACACTCGCACCACGCGGGCGCACCTCTTGGCGCGTTTGACGGTGGCCCCTCACAACGTCAACTACCACCTTGAGCATCACCTGCTGATGACTGTGCCGCATCAATCGCTCCCGCGCATGCACGCGCTGTTGACGGAACGCGGAGCGATCCCTCCCGCCCGGTTCGCGAGCGGCTATTGGGAGGTGCTGCGGCTGGTGAGCGCGGGCCGTGGGGCGGTCCCCGAGGTGGGTCCCGCCTAAAACAGGCCGCTGTAGCCGCGGCGTGGGAGGACGATACACACCGTGGTGGGGGAGGGATCAAAGGTGTCAAGCGTACGACCGCGGACGGCGAAGACGTGTGAGTCGTGGTGGAAGGGTGTGAAGCGGTCCGGCGCGGCGCCAGCGGCTCTCCACGCCCGACAGGCCTCGACGATGTGTGCGTCCTCCAGTTCAACCCACCCGCTCCCGCCATCTTCATAGCGCTGCGTGGGACCCCACGTGATCTCTTCTTCCGCGGTTAGGAGGGCCAGGTGCCCGAAGCGATGCCCGGGTCCTCGTGCCAAAGCCCGCAGCGCGGACGACAGGTCAACTTGAACCGTGATGAACCACGGCGCCGCGGCGGGATCCGCTGGTTGTACTCGTCCGCGGAGGTGGAGCATGGGCGTTCGCTCGGAGCCGTCCACCACGGTGTGGAGACGTCGCTCTTCCACCGTGACGCCGGGGCGCGCGCCCTCGCCCGCGCGGGTCGGTCCTTCGCCCTCGGTTGGGGGAATCGTCGGGGATCCTCGGGACCCTTCGCTGCGGTCCCACCGGACGTCGCCCGCGGGATGGCCGTCGAGGGCAACTTCGCGTAGCGAGGGGTCCGCGCGCATCCAGCGTCTCGCCGCACGCTCAAGCGCCTCTACGGACGAGGCCGGCGCGCGCGGGTCGGTCGCCTCGACCAGCGCCCGGGTCAGGCGCGTGGCGTGGGAGGAGGCGTCGTTGAGCTGTGACACCGCCATCTCCGTCTGGGTCCGCGCGATAAGATGCAACAGATGATCCCGCTCGCTCGCGGTGATGTCCGCGGTCTTTCGCTGAACGAGCGCGGCGCCGCCGAGCAGGGCTGCGGCGAGAGATATGACGGTGACGAGGATCTTGCCACCCGTGCGTAGTTGCATGGACGGAGGATACCAGCGTCCGCGGTGTCGCAGGATGCTGTAGGCTCGCCGTGTGGAGACCGCCGTGATTACGCTGCCAGATCTCACCGACGGCTCGGCCCACGGCGCAGCCCTTCGGTGCCTGTCCGCGTGGCTCGAGATCCATCCTCGCCACGTCAGCGCCCGGTGGGTGTTGTCGGCGGGGGAGGTGATGGTGGTGGCTGCCCCTGAGGCGCTCCGCACGCTCGATCCGAGCTTGCCCGTGCGTCGCCACCCACGCACCACACGCTGGGCCTTGCTCGGGAATGTGCGGCGCATGGACAACGGACAAGGGGGCGTTCAAAGCGCCTCCTCGACGTTCACGGCGGGGACCGAGGTGGTGGTGCTTTGGCCGGTGGAGGTGGGGAGTGAACGGCTTCGTGTGCTCGGTGAGAAGCCATGTGGCACTCAGGTGACGGTGGTTCGCATACCGCGGATCAAAATTGAGAACCTTCGAGTGGGCAAACTAGACCATCCAGCGTTACTGTACCGACTCGGGGCTGAAGACTACTGGCCCGCGAATCTCGAAACGCATCAAGAAGTGACACGCCTCGCGCACGCGATGAGGATGGAGTTCAATGACGGACGCCGTGACTGATTCAAGACATCCCCGCGACCGCTTCATCACCGTTTACGGTCGCAAGCCAGTCATCGAGTTGCTCGAGCAAGAGAATCGAACGATCCGACGAATCGTGTTGGATGTTCGCGCGCGGGGGCCCATCGCTCGGAAGATCCTCGAGCTCGCGGCGGCGCGGGGGGTGGAGGTGGAGCGCGGGGACGCGGCGCTCGTGACCAAGCTGTCGCGCAACGCGAAACAAGACCAGGGAGTCGCGGCAGACGTGGAGGCGCCGCGCATGGCCTCGCTCTCGCGATGGTTGTCTTCCCAGAGCGCGGACGCGACGTTGCGGCTGTGGATGTTGGACGGGGTGACCAACGCCTCCAACGTGGGCATGATTTTAAGAAGCGCCGTCGCGTGCGGCGTGGGCGGCGTGGTGTTGCCGCGGCGCGGGTGCCCCGAGGTAGGGCCCATGGTGATCAAGGCGTCGGCGGGCATGGCCTACGAGGCGCCCGTGCTCCGTGTGGCCACGGTCAAGGAGGCGATCTCGTTGCTCGAGGCGCACGGGGTGACACTCGTGGGCCTCACGGGCGCAAGCGCGGACGCCCTCGACGATGTGACCGTGCCAGCGCGGTGTGCCATCGCGCTCGGCAACGAGACCTCTGGGCTCTCCACGGCCGTCCTGGGGGCGTCAAAGGAGCGATGGAGGATCCCTATGGCGCCGGGTGCTGAGTCCCTCAACGTCGCGGTGGCGGCCGCGGTGGTGGGTTTTGAAATCGCCCGACGTGACCGGATCGCGCGCTAAACACAATCTGCGCAATTCCCGCATCTCTGACATCGTTCTGCGTGCGTCTAGGCTTGCACTGCGGGCTCGATGCCCCTAGGTTGCGAGTCCCCATCGGGGGGAGAGCAGCCATGCGCGAAAAAGTTCGACTCGTATCCACCGCCGGCACCGGCTACCACTACTACACGATCAAGAATCGACGGAACTCACCGGAGAAGATTCGGTTGAGGAAATACGACGCGCGCGCTCGCAAGCACGTGGAGTTCGTGGAGCAGAAGATGCCCAGCCACTCGAAGAAGTAGGCGACACCCTCGCGAAGCGAAACCTCGCCACCGTCTGGTCGCGAGGTTTTGTCATTCTTGGTGGCGCTCTGTGCGAGCCCTCGACGTCAGGAGTGGAGGTTGGAGCGAAGCCACCTGTCAAACTTTTCAGGCACGTGTGGGAGGATCGAGTTGGTGGCGCTCGGGCGCCGGAGGGCCGCATCAAGCCAGGTGTCGAGAGCGGAAGGCATTTCAAACACGGGGAACGCCTCAACGCTGGCCATCCAACGCAGTCGCAGCCCTAGCGGGACCAGCGCGCACTCGAACAGGTCCATGGATTCATCCTCAGGGGGGACGGCGCGCGACAAGGAGAGGCGTCCAAGGGCCTCCTCCAATCGCCGAAGCTCGAACTCTCGGTCTTTGGGGGATTTCGCGACACACGCCTTCCACAGCAACACGGTCGCCTCGGATAAGGGCGAGAGCCTCTCGTTGAGCTGTTCGCGGGCGTCGGGGGCTTCGGGAACTGTTCGCTCGCCCCACTGGGAATCGATGTACTCGTTGATGGCGAGGGAGTCGTCCATCACGACGTCGTCATGAATCATCAGCGGCACGGTCCCCGAGGGCGACATGTCGAGAAACCACTGGGGCTTTCGATCGAGCCGGATATATTCTGTGACGTAGGGCGTGCCCGTCTCTTCGAGCAACACTCGACAGCGCTGTACGTACGGGCAGAGGTCTTGAGCGACGAGCAGCAGCACGCGGAGAGACTGCTCTATTTTTGAGGGTTTGCACCCCGCGGCGGCTCGTACCGGTCGTCGACGCGAGTGGTGGTTCCCCCTACCCGAGGAAAGCGAACATTTTCTCGACGGGTGGTGCACGGGGGCGAAACCGATGACGGCGTGAAGACGACCTTGATAGACCCGGGAATAAAGCGTCTGCGATGTTCAGGGGGCCTCCCTTGCTCGGTGGAGGGACTCAGAGAACGCAGTGATCGATGCCGACACAGGACCTGCGCCGCTCGAGCACGCGGCACGTCATTCGCGCACACCGTGACGAGCGAGGCGTGGCCCATTCGCGTCGCCGCAATCTGTGCGCGGGTTTCGGAGGGCCGTGGGGGGTGCCCGCACAGTGGCGGAGTCCCGCGGATGTGACTGCGCGAGCGCAGGGGGACGCGAGGGATAGCGGGCGCGATGGGGGGCGGCGTCCGTGCGCGCCGCGGCTACGCGGTGAGAGCCGGTGGGCCTGTTTGTCGTCGTTCGCGGGAGACGCTGTGGTGAGAAGCCGCGGCGACGGTTCAATCGGTGTTATCCGCTCGAATGAGGCGCGGTGGTTGCGTAGCTCTTTGGTGGGGTGCCTACAATGAGCCTATGGCGAATAAAGGTGGATGTGCAGGTGAGCTGCGCGGGGACGCGCAGGTCTATGACGACGCGACGGTATTGGAAGACGCGGTGGTGTTCGAGCGCTGCCAGATCTACGGGAAGGCGCGGATCTTCGGGAACGCGAGGGTGGGCGGGTACGCGCAGATCTTTGGGGACGCAGCGGTGTACGAGGAGGCGCGGGTGCAAGGGCGCGCACAGGTGGGGGACGCGGCCAAGGTCTACGGAGGAGGTCATGTGGCCGGGGGTGCTCGGGTGTGTGGGAACGCGGAGGTGTTTAGCGGCGCGCGGGTCTACGGGGACGCCAAAATATGGGGGGAGGGGCATATCGAGGGTCGAGCCAAGGTCTATGGCGATGCGCAGATCGGTGAGCGAGCGATCGTGGCTGGGTCGGCGGAGGTACACGGGAACGCTCGAGTATACGGTGGAGCGGTTGTGCGTGAGCACGCGAGGGTGTTCGGTGAGGCGCGGGTGAGCGAGGACGCCTCGGTCTACGGGGACGCCAAGATCTTCGAAGGGGCGCACATCTATCACGACGCGAAGGTGCACGGGAACGCGGAAGTCTACGGGAACGCCCAGGTCTATGGGTGCCGCGTATTCTTGCCAGGCCTCCGCCAGCGACTCGCGAGTAACGGTCGGGCAGAGGTGTCGGGGAACGCGAAAATTTACGACAACGCGCGGGTCTATCACGCGTCTCGCGTGTATGGGAACGCTCGGGTCCACGCTGATGCGAGGGTGAGCAGTGCCATCGTCTACGACAACGCTGACGTCTCTGGAGATGTGCATCGCGCGGAGGTTTATGGGAACGCCCGCGTGGTGGGTGTCGTCCACGGCGCCGAGGTCTACGACAACGCCAACGTCTCTGGAAAGGTGTACGGGAGCGCCAAAGTCTTCGGCAATGCGGAGGTTTTGGACGCGACCGTGGCGGACGCGGCGCAGATCTACGATCACGCGTGGATCGAAGGAGACGCGACCCGGGTGGCTGGCAGCGCAAAAGTCTACGGGAGCGCACGCGTGAGCGAGGGCGCGCAGGTGTCCGGGGACGCGGAGGTCTACGGAGAGGCGAAGATTCTCGGGGATGCTGAGGTCTTCGATAACGCTCGCGTCTTTGGGGGGGCCCGGGTGTCGGGGGCAGCCAAGGTGTTTGGGGACGCAAAAATCTCTGGGGACGCTCGGGTCATGGGCGACGCGATCATCGACGGTGGCGAGATCAGCGGTGGCGCGGTGGTCACGGGCGGAGTGTGGATCGGGGCGACGCTGTCCGCCGGTGAGTGGAGCGAGGCGTCACCTGGCTCGCAAAATGATCGCTACGACGAGCTGCGGGGGTAGACGGTGAGGCGGTTGGGTCGGAGACGCGAGGCGCCGAGGCCTGGCGGCCACATCACGGAGGGATGTTGGCGTAGACTCTCGGCCTGTGCTTCGCATCCTCTCCACGCTGTCCATGTGCGTCCTCGCGGCGTTCATCTGCGCGTGCGGGGCGGTGCTCCGCGGGGCGAGGAGGCGAGGGACGGGGCGCCGCGCAGACGTCATCATCGTGTTGGGTGCGGCGGTGCAAGGGGAGGACCCGAGCCCGGTGTTCGCTCGGAGGATTGAGCAGGCGGTGCGATTGTACGAGTCGGAACGGGCGCCTGCGCTCATCTTCACGGGGGGCAGGCCCGCGGGGGCCCCGAGGGCGGAGTCGGAGGTGGCCATGAGTTATGCGCGCCGCCTCGGTGTGCCTGTGGAGGCCATGCGGTGTGAGACTCGCTCCACGTCGACGTGGACCAACTTGGTGGAGGCCCTCGCGATCATGGACGCCATGAATGCAACCACGGCGGTGATCGTTTCGGACGCGCTGCACTTGAGACGAGCCATGGCCATGGCGAGTGCGCTCTCGATGCGGGCGTCCCCGTCGCCGAGTCGCCGGGTTCTCCACCAGTCGAGATGGACCTGGGTGAGGTTTTGGCTTCGAGAGGGGGCGGCGCTATTGCACTTTTGGGCATGGCACCGGCGCAGCGACGGCGACGCGGCGCCGTCCCGTCCCTGGAGTGACCGGCCTTAGGAGGGTTCTGAGGCCGGCGCTTGAGCCGACGCTCGTTGTTGAGGTCCCTGCGACCTCGGATGCGGGCGTCCACCGGGGGGGCCGTAGGCCTCCAGGTGTCTCGCGGATGGGCGCTTGAAGCGTTGGCCCGGCCTGCCCGTGAGGGGAGAGCATGTGGCTGCCTCAAACCGTCTCGGTACACACGCTGCGTCGCACCGCTCGGCCTCTGGGACCGGTCGCAATGCCAGCCCTGGCACGGTCGACGCCGCCATCAATCGAGGTCACGGTGCGTAAAGATGCGGGACTTTGAATCGAAGTCCTCAGAGAGGTCCCCGTGCCCTCGCAGCAACCATCGTGTGGTCATCAGGCCTTCCACTCCCACCGGACCTCGCGCGTGCAGTTTTCCCGTCGAGATACCCACCTCCCCACCGAGTCCGAAGCGAAGCCCGTCCGAGAATCGTGTGGACACGTTGTGAAAGATGCACGCCGCGTCTACCCGCTGGATGAAGCGCTCCGCGAGGGCGTCGCTTTGTGTGACGACCGCCTCGGTGTGGCCTGATCCAAAGGTGCGAATGTGGGCCAAGGCGGCGTTCTCATCGGCCACCGCGCGCACTGAGATCACGAGGTCAGAGTACTCAGCGCTCCAGTCATCGGAGGTGGCGGCGCGCACCGCAGCGTGTCGGGCCATGGTGGCTTCACAGCCTCGCAGTTGCACACCTCGGGCGTGGAGTGCCGCCAGGGTAGCGTCGATCGCTGGCGCCGCGGCGGTGTGCCACAGCAGGGTCTCCACCGCGTTGCAGGCGGCTGGGTAGGTGGTCTTTGCGTCCACCACCACCGCCGCCGCCATCTCGGGGTTCGCGTCTTCATGAAGGTAGATATGGCACAGGCCCTCCGCGTGTCCGAGGACGGGAATCTTTGTGGAGTCTTGGACCATGCGCACAAAGGCGCCAGACCCTCGCGCGATGAGGAGATCAACACAGGCGTCTTGGGCCAATAACTCTCGGAACTCGGCGCGGTCCTCTAGCAAAGTCACAGCGGCGACAGGTAGGTTGGCGCCGCGGAGCACCTGGTGAATTGTGGCCGTCATCGCGGCGTTGGTGCGGGCCGCTTCTCTTCCACCCTTCAAGACGATGGCGTTGCCGCTCTTGAGGGCGAGCCCCACAATTTGGGGGAGCGCGTCGGGGCGCGCTTCGAAGACCACGCCGATGACTCCGAGGGGGTGCCTGCGCTGCTCAAGGAGGAGCCCCGGCGAGAGCTCGCGATGCGTGATGCGGCTGTTCACGATCTCCGGTTGGGTAGCGAGGGTGCGGAGTCCTGCGCTGAGGCTCGCAAGTTTTGACGGGGAGAGGACGAGCCGAGCCACCAACGCCTCGGAGAGGTCTCCCGCTTCCAGGGCGAGCTGGGCGTCCTTCATGTCGACAGCGTTGGCGTCGAGCACGGGGCGCATGAGCGCGGGGTCGTCGAGGGCGTCGGCGAGCGCGGCCAGCAGCGCGCTGCGCTGGGCGCCGTCGAGCGCAGCGAGGGTGGGGGTGACGTCTGCGGCGTGCGCGATGCGTTGATGGACGGTGTTCATCGTTCTCCCATGACGAGGTTGTCTCGCGTGATGAGAGCGTCGTAGCCCTTCCAGCCCAAGCACGCCGTGATGTCTTCACTTTGAAGCCCAGCGATGCGACGACACGCGTCCCCGTCGTAGTTGGTGAGTCCGCGACCGCGGACTCGCCCGTGGGAGTCCCTCAGTTCAACGAGCGAGCCTTGAGAAAACTCGCCCTCCACGGAGACCACACCCACCGGGAGCAAGGAGGCTTTGTTACGCTCTAGCGCTTCGATGGCGCCGTCGTTGATCACGATGACGCCGTCGGCCTCTCCACCCAGCACGATTCGCCGTCTCCGGTCGCTCGCGGGCGAGGGGGTCACGATCCACGTCCCCACGTCGTCGCCGCGGATGATGCTCCCGACGGTCCCCGGCTCCATTCCGCTGGCGATGATCACGTCGACGCCTCTGGCGGTGGCGGTGGCGGCGGCCTTCAGCTTGGAGGCCATGCCGCCGGTGCCCCCGGCGGATCCGCCAGAGCACCGCGCGATCAAGGACGCGTCGATCTCTTCGATCTGCGAGATCTTCGAGGCGCTCAAGTCCTCAGAGGGGTTGCGGGTGTACATGCCGTCTACGTCCGTCAAGATCACGAGGAGGTCCGCACCCAGCGCGCTGGCGACGTGCGCGGAGAGGCCGTCGTTGTCACCGAAGGACAGCGGCGCGTCGGGACCAGATGGTGACGGGTGCTGGGTGAGCTCGCGCACCGACACGCTGTCATTCTCGTTGAGGATAGGGACAACCTGCAGCTCAAGCAGCCGCAGCAAGGTCGTCCGCAGACACAGCGCTCGATCGGGATCTCCGAGGTCGTCTTGAGACAGCAGCACCTGCGCCGATTTGATTCCCATGGCGCCGAAGAGTTGATCGTACAGACCTGTGAGGCGTCCTTGCCCCACCGCAGCGAAGGCCTGTCGCATGCCGAGGGAGGTGGGGCGCGGCCGATCGAGAGCTCGCGCCCCAAGGCCCACGGCGCCGCTGCTCACCAGCATCACCTCGCGGCCGGCGGCGCGTAGGGTCGCGATGTCCTCGAGGATGCTCGAGATCCGTCCCAGGGCGAAGCCGCCTTCGTGGGTCACCACCTGGGTGCCCACCTTGATCACGATGCGGCTCGATCGTGCGAGTCTTTCCCGCGACAGCATGGCCCGAGGGTGCCACAGCACCGCCGAGGACTCCACCGGGCCACAAACCCCTTCTGGCGCCGGATCCTCGGGAGTCGTCGTAGCTCGCAGTCGTGGCGTGGCACGCCAAAACCGCGTAGGTTCCTCGCATGCAGCAGGTGTGGATTCCCCGACGCGGCGGCTCCGAGGTCCTCGAAGTGCGAGACGCCCCCGACCCGAAGTGTGGGGACCGTGAGGTGCTCGTGGACGTGAAAGCGGCGGGCGTCAATTTCGCGGACGTCATGGCGCGGATGGGCCTGTACCCCGACGCGCCGCCGCTCCCTTGCGTGGTGGGATATGAGGTGGCAGGGATCGTGCGCGCCGTGGGGGGCTCGGTTCGCGAGTTCCAGCCGGGGCAGCGTGTCGTGGGCCTCACACGATTTGGAGGGTACGCGTCGGTGGTCGCGGGTCCCGTGCAGCACTTCGTTCCGTTGCCAGATGGAGTGGACGTCGAGACCGCGGCGGCCATCCCCGTCAATTATCTCACCGCGTGGTTGATGCTGCGGCGCCAGGCGTCCGTGCGAGCGGGCGAGCTTGTCCTGGTGCACTCCGCCGCGGGAGGCGTGGGGCAAGCGGCCATGCAAATCTGCAGGAGCGTGGGCGCGAAGGTGGTCGCGTCGGCGAGCGCGGGCAAGCATGCGCGTTTGCGTGAGGCGGGTGCCCTGGCGTGCGTTGATTCCCGCGCGGACGATGTGGTCACTCGGGTGCGTGAGATCACCGACGGGCGGGGAGTCGACGTGGTGCTCGATCC
The DNA here is from genome assembly GCA_040265175.1 of Nannocystaceae bacterium. Lineage (GTDB taxonomy): Bacteria > Myxococcota_A > Polyangia > Nannocystales > Nannocystaceae > JAAZXR01. The sequence goes on along the minus strand of JBDQGY010000110.1, from coordinate 2,693 downwards.
GATCGGGGGGGCCTCGTTTCAGCGGAGCTACGCGTGTTTGGCCCCGATGGGGCGGTTGTGCATGTTCGGCGCGAGTAGCTTCGCGCCCGGCACCCGTCGCAGCATCGCGGCGGTGTTGGCGGGGGCGGTGAAGATGCGGCGCTTCTCGCCGGTGTCACTGATGAACGACAACCGGGGGGTGTTTGGACTGAACCTCGGTCATCTGTGGGAAGAGGCGACGGTGATCCGCGAGATCTTCCAAGAGATCGTCGACCTAGTCGACGCGGGGACCTTCGCGCCCGTGGTCGACCGCGCATTCAGCTTCGAGCAGGCGGGGGACGCCCACGCATATCTCCAGTCGCGCGCAAGCTTTGGTAAGGTGCTCTTGCGCCCGGACGATCACCGCTAGCGGAGCCAGCCGAGGCGATCGTCGAGGGCGTCCTCGTCGCGCATGATCACCACCGAGCGCTGGCGCAGGACGTGGGCGCGTGTCTCGTGAACGAGGGAGGGCGGAATCTTGACGCGGTGTGCGGCGCCCTCCACCAAGACCCCTCCCGTGCCCCAGTCACGACGGATGCAGCGGATGTTGCCGATGCCGATCCGGTCGCCACGCCCGTTGGGATCCTCATCGAGGATCGCCGTATCTGTGACCACGACCGCGCGACGCCCGAGCCAGTTTCGGAGGGCTTGGGCGGCTCCCGGGGCGACGCACACGGCGAAGGCGCGGAGGAGCTCGCGCGGGGGCTGTTGCCACAACTCAGGGACCGCGACTCCCACGAGCAAGAATACGCCCGCGCCGATGGCCGCGAGCACCGCAGGCGCGCGCCATCTCATGCCGTCGACGCTTCCCCACCAGACCACCGCTTCACCCGCCTTCAGCCGCTGCGCGATAGAGAAGGGCACGGGGCCTTGACCGTGGTCTCGTGGGGTCACCGGCCCGCCTCGTGTCGAGGTGTCGTCCTTGGCGGCCACCAGGCGAAGTTGGCTCACGGGCTGACCCTCAGGTCAGCCTCGCGGGCGCCGAGGGATCGCAGCATCTGGTCCGCGAGCACCAACGCGACCATGGCCTCGACCATGGGAACGGCGCGGGGCAAAACGCAGGGGTCGTGGCGGCCCTTGGCGGGTTGAAACGTGACCTCTTCGCCCTCGCTCGTCACGGTCTGCTGGGGTTGGAAGATGGTCGCGACGGGCTTGAACCCCACGCGCATCCGGAGAGGGGCGCCCGTGGTGATGCCGCCTTGCACGCCGCCGCTGCGATTTGTAGCGGTCACGATGGTGCCGTCGGAGGTTGTGAATGCGTCGTTGTGCGTCGACCCGCGCATGGTGGTGGCGGCGAAACCCTCCCCAAACTCGACACCGCGCGTCGCCGGTAGGCTCATGAGGGCGCCGGCGAGGTCCGCGGTGATCTTGTCGAAGACCGGCGCGCCCCAGCCCGGAGGTACACCCCGCGCGACGCAGCGAATGGCGCCGCCCACCGAGTCGCCCGCCTTACGGGCCGCGACGATGGTGGCCTCCATCGCCGCCGCAGCGTCGGGATCCGGGCAGCGGACCACGGTGGCGTCAACCTCGTCGCGGGTGACCATGTCCTCATCCACACCGCCCGCGTATACATCGGCGACCTGGTCCACCCACGCGATGATTTCGATGCCGTGCGCCCTCTGGAGAAGGGCTTGGGCGAGGGCGCCGGCGGCCACGCGTCCTACGGTCTCACGGGCGGAGGCTCGACCTCCACCGCTCGGCGCGCGGAGGCCGAAGCGTGCCTCGTAGGTGTAATCCGCGTGCGACGGGCGATACAGCTTCGCCATGTCCTTATAATGATCGCTTCGCGCGTCCTTGTTGCGCACAACAAGGGTGATGGGGGTGCCGAGCGTGGCGCCGGTCTGCGGACAGACGCCGCTCAGCAGCTCGGGCACGTCGTCTTCCTTGCGTTGGGTGGAGAGGTGGCTTTGCCCAGGTCGTCGGCGGGCGAGTTGTGCGGCGATCTCTTCGAGGGGGAAGGGGACCCCAGCAGGACATCCATCGATGACCACGCCGACGCCGCCGCCGTGCGACTCGCCGAAGGTTGTGACGCGAAACCTCTCGCCTCGGGAATTGCCGCTCATCGCGAGGACCCTAGCAGGAGTTGGGGCTCAACTGCCACGGCGAGGGGCGGTCACGACGCGGCTCCGGCGGAGAGGGCCCGGAGGCGGCCTAGGGCGACGGCCAAGGGATTTCATCAACGGTGTCGGCGTCGCAGACGCTGCGCTCCACGCCGCATCCGCCGTACACCCCGGCGCGGGTGGCGAGGATGCAGGAGTTGCAGACCTCCGCCGACTCTTTGCAGAGATCCTCGCAGTCCGACTCTGCGCAGTGGAACAGCGCGCCGAGCAGGCGAATCGTCGGGGTAGAGGCGCGACTGAAGCAGGCGCTGCTGCACTCCGGGGTCGCACACTCGCTGACGCACACCTCGAGGTCGGCGCAGCCATCGAGGGCGATGCTGGCGGGCTGTACACACCAACAGCCGTGTTGTCCATTTCCGCTCGACAGGCAGGTGAAGTTGAGGCTCGCTCCACACACGGAGGCGCAGTTGTAGTCCGTGAGGGTGCCGGTCGCGAGGTCGCAGCTCGTCAGAAGATCTTGGCTGGCGCATCGATCATCTTCCAGTCCACAAAGGCCATCGCCATCGCCGTCGCCGTCGCCGTCGCCGTCGCCGTCGCCGTCGCCGTCGCCGTCGC
>JBDQGY010000109.1:0-13699 GCA_040265175.1 Nannocystaceae bacterium | reverse complement strand
CCATGTCGGGGTGGGGAGAGGCGCGGGCGGGCCCGCTCAGCGATGTAGAGGTGGATGATGTAGTCGCGTTCATACGCAGCTACCAGGCGACCCCGAGTCAGGAGGTGCACGGCGACACGGTGGAGGGCATCGCGACCAAGGGGCAGGCTGTGTGGAGCGCGGCGAAGTGCGACGAGTGTCACGGGGAGTATGGCCAGGGGGGAGGCGTCGCGCTCAGCGTGAACAACCCGTGGTTCCTCGCCACCGCGAGCGACGGCTACCTGCGCCAGAGCATCCGCGAGGGCCGACCGGGGACGACGATGCAAGGGTTTGAGGGGGTGCTTGGCGAGATCGAGATCGGGGACCTCGTCGCCTTGATCCGCAGCTGGCAAGTGCCGGTGGATGACACCCCGCTGCCGCCGTTTACGCCCACCTTTGATCCCTCGCGGGACATCCAAAACCTGGGTGGCGGGGCTCCTACGTGGTCCCTCATCGACGACCGATTCATCGGCGTCGACGTTGTGAAGGCGGCGCTGGACGCGGGACGCGAGATGATCATTTTGGACGCGCGGGCCCACAGCGACTTCGTGGACGGTCACATCACGGGCGCCGTCTCGATCCCGTTTTACGATCTTGAGGTGGTCCTCGATGACCTCCCCAAGGACGTGTGGATCGTGAACTACTGCGGCTGTCCACACACCGTCAGCGGGCTCAGCTTTGACGCCCTCGCGCAGGCGGGGTTTTCCAACATCGCGGTGCTCGACGAGGGCTACTACGTGTGGGAGTCGTTGGGCTATCCCACGAACCAGGGCGAGTGACTGGGGTCATCGTCGTTCGTGCGTTGTCGTCGGTGCCCGTCTCGTTCTCAAAAACTCGCCGCGGGCCGCGGGGCCGAAGGCGCGCAGGAACGACGGAGGGGTGTGGTAGCATCTCCCAATGATGAGCTGGTATCGACATGTGGTGGCGCTTGGCTGTATTGGCGCCGCGGGTTGGCTGGCGGGGTGCACTTCGAGCACCTCCGCCGCTGGGGATGACGGGGACACCGGCGGAGCGGAGGATGGCGCGCTCCCAGGGAGCTGCGCGAGAGCGATGCCTGCGGCGCTCACCACCTGTATGCGTGATTTTGCGACGGCGCTCGCGAGCTGCTATGAGGCGGGCACGGGGACGTGCGGCGTCAACTCGGGAGACGAGGTCCTCGACGCGCTCGAAGCCAGCGTCCTTGACGCGTGTGCGGATGAGGGGGCTTTTGGGTTGGACGCGAGCGCGCTCGCGGGACGGCTCGCGAACGCGTGTGCGTCCGAGACATCTTCGCTCGCATGGCGCGGCTATGGGGGTCCACAAGGTGACCCGTGGAGCGGGCTCCCAGAGGACACGCGCGCGTGCCTTGGCGGCATCGCTTTTTCAGGTGTCGTGGGCATCGAGGCGGGGCTCGGACGGCTCGATAGCTGCGCAGCCGCTGGAGACTGCAGCGCGGAGACCTTGAACGCAGCGCGTGACGACGTCTTTGCCGCCGTCGACGCGGGGCTCACGGATGGTTGTGGCGGGACCAATCTGGTCGCGACCATCGCCATCAATGAGGACACGTACAAGACGCGGGCGGCGGATCAGATGGAGTGTCTCGCGGCGGTGGCGATTCCAGACCTCGACGGCCTCACGCTCAACTGCGGTCCCTCCAACGCAGACTTTACGGCGCCGCGCGGGGAGTGGACCCAGGTGGTGGTGGACGGGGAGAAGTGGGGGACTTTATGTGGAGACGGCACGGACTACGCATTTCAAATCCGACTCGCGCCGGAGGGCGCCCCCCTCGATCGCATGGTGATTGGGCTTCAGGGTGGGGGCGTGTGCATCTTCGAGGACGACTGCGGCGCCAAGCTGGCGTCGGCCCCAGGCTTGTTCAACGCCCTCGACGACGAGCCCTATGGGTTCGGAATCGCCTCCAATGATCCGGCGGAGAGCCCCTTCGCGGACTGGACGAAGGTGTATCTGCCCTACTGCAACCAGGACGTGTTCGCGGGCGGCGGGGTGGTGGAGGTGCTTGGTAACCTCGAGTTGCCGCGCTACGGCGCGGTCAATCTGCGCGCGGCGCTTCGCATGGTGCGCGACGTGGTGTGGAAAGAGATGGACGCGGAGGGCGGGGCAGGGTTTCGACCGGACCAGGTCCTCGCGTTGTTCGGAGGATGGTCGGCGGGCGGCTACGGGACGCTCTACAACTATCACTGGCTCCTTGACGACCTACAGTGGCCACGCACGGCGGCCTTCCCCGACGCGGGCATGGCCCTCGACAACGGTGAGCTGTTCGGGGTGGCCGCGCTCGGTCAGGTTAAGATCCCTGCGTGGGGAACCCAACCGTTGCTCCCGCCCTATTGCTTCGACGGCGGGTGCGCCGTGGGACCCGTGCTCTACGACGCGATCTCACCGCGACTCAAACAGTCGCCCGAGCAGCAATTTCTTATCGTGAGCAACCCCAAGGATGACACCCAACAAGGGGACGCCTACTTCAGCGACGAGGCCACGTGGATCAACACCATGCGCCAGTCGGTGTGCGACACCCGGGATCTCCCGGGGATCAACTACTACCTAACGAGCGTGTCCGATCAGAGCATCCACGTCGTGTCCATTCGACCCGACCTGTGGGCCGGCAGCGTCGACGGAGAGGCCATGAAAGACTGGTTTTGGCGGGCGATGACCGAGCCGGACACAGTCGAGACACGGGTAGAGGAGGCAGACTTTGTGACCGCGATCCCTGGGGTGCAGCCCTATCCGTGCGCGGTGGCGCCGTAGGCCGACGCGCGCCGCACGTTGGCGCGACGGAGTTCTCTGGCGGTCCTCAGATGTTGGAGAATCGTGCGTCGTAGGGGTCCTTGAGGTAGCCGGCCTCGAGGATGGCGCGGATCTCTCGAATTCCATCGGGCACGCGTTTTGTGATCTGAAAGCCAAGCTGCTTTGTGATCTTGTCAAAGTTCACCCGGTAGTCACGCGGGTCGTCGTCTTTGGGGACGTACTTCACCTGAGCGGCAGGGACCTGCTCGACGATCGCGTCCACGATCATTTTCTTTTGGTAGTTCTCCTCGGTCGCGCCGACGTTGAAGACCTCGTAAGCGACCGCGGCCTCGTCCGCTTCGATCACGGCGATGGCGGAGCGCGCGAGGTCGGTGACGTGGCAATAGGGGCGCCAAAATTGCTCTCCAAAGATAAGCAACTCCTTACCTAGAACGAGCTCTCGGGTGAACTCGTTGACCGTGAGATCAAAGCGGATCCGCGGGGACATACCGTACACAGTGGAGAATCTCAGACAGGTGGGCTTGGTGACGCTCGTGCGAGGCATCCCCAGCAGCGCGCGCTCAAATTCCACCTTTGTCTCGGCGTAGATGGACAGGGGGTTGAGGGCAGAGGTCTCGATGACGTAGGCCTCCGCGTCGTCCATCCGGCCATAGTTGGAGCAGGTGGAGGCGAACACGAAGCGCTGCACGCCGAGCTCTTGCGCCACGCGAATGAGGGTCTGGCTGCCTTCGAGGTTGGTGGACCTCGCCACCTCGGGTTCGAGCTTGCAGGCGGGGTCCCCAACGATGGCGGCCAAGTGCACGACCGCGTCACACCCGGCCATGGCGGCGCGCACGTCGGCCTCGACGCGGATGTCGCCCTTCGTGAAGCCAAACTTGGGGTGCTCACGGACCTCGAGCAACGATTCGCCTCCGGAGCGCAAGCAATCCAGCACCTCGACGCCGTACCCTTTGGCGAGAAGCAGTCGCACGAGCACCGAACCGATATAGCCAGCTCCGCCGGTCACCAACACTCTTTGAATCTGCTGCGTCATCGTTGTTCCCGTTTTTCTTGTTGCCCAGTGTCGGAGGGCGTTCGCGCGCGGGAGCGTAACCCGAGCTTGTGTTTAATCGGTGGCTGATTGTCGTGAAGGGTTCGACGCGACCCCACCGCATGTCAGAGATTTTACTCGTCGCCTTGTTTGCACGCAAGAATGCACCCCAAGTGGAGCCCGGAGGTCACGTCAGGCTTGGAACGACGCTTGCGTGTCCGCGCCTCGAGGTTGATCGAGGGGATGCGCTTCGCTCAAGGTGCACCTTTATGTATTCCGTGCGGTGCATCATCCACGCCTGGATAGCGCCCGACGAGTTGGAGCAGCGCCGTCCGCCATAAACAACGCCCACACACCGCCGCCTTCGGTCGGCGTGGGCGTTTTCCTGGGCGAGCCCGCGGTGTCTCGTGCTGGCCGCATCCAAGAACGAGGCGCTTGAGACTCTCGGCGACGAGGTCGTCGAGGTGACGCGACGCTGCGGTCGCTCGGCGGACCGTGGACGTGAACTCGCAGCGCCGAGATTCGTTCTGACGCGGGTGGATGGTGGATTCTTTAGGGGCGCGGAGTCTCTGGCGTGGTGGTGGTCATGGTTGGTCGATGACTCCCGTCGTTTGTCGCCAGGAGGGGGCCCACGACTCGTCCAAGAGGGTGTCGGGGACAGGCGGCGGCCAGATGCATTGAGACCCGAGAATGTGTAGACTTAGCAAGTTTGGAGGACTTTGGATGACCGCGGCGCCCGAGCAAGCCCTCCGAGGTCGTGACGCAGCGAGCTTTGTGGCGACCTTCGCGGGCATCGGCGGCATCGGATGTGTGATGGACTTTTGGTGGGTGGGCGGCGGACCGTGGGTGGCGTGGGCCATGGCGCTGGGCCTCGGGTGCGCGGGAGGGACCCTGGTCGGGAGCTTGTGGTACGGGTTGTTGGAGGCTCCCGCGCGGCTGCACCTTCGGCGCCCAGGAGCGATTTGGATCGTGACCGCGTTGGTCTACACGCTATGGCTCTCGCTTGAGCTCGGGGTGCTCGCGAGGTTTGGATCTCGGTACCATGGACTCGCGGTGTTGGGGCTCGTCGCGAGCGTCGCCGCGGGGCTTGGAATCTACATGTTGTCGTGGACGTTTGGGCGTCGTCACGCCGAGGCAGGACCACCCTGGGCGCTACAGACGCGCACGCGAGGGAGGGCGTTGAGGGCTGCGCTGTGCGGACTTGCGATCGTGGCCATCCTCGTCGATCGTTCATTCTTTCCTCAAGAGCACCCTGCGGCGCACGCCACGCTGCGGGTGGCGACCCTCTCCGCCTTGGGGCTGGCAGCGACCTCCTTCCCTGCGGTGCGTCCTCGCTCGGCTCGCCACACGCTGGGGTTTGTGGGGGCCGTGGTTGTGGCGCTGGCGCCCTTCACCATCATGGGCGGACCGTCCGCGTCGCGCGTTCGAGGGCTGTTTGCTGCGCCGCCGTGGGTCTTGACCCTGCGCGCCGCGCCAATGTGTGCCCAGGCCTTGACGGCGCTGCGGCGTCTTACGGACGTGGACGCCGACGGGTTCTCTCACACGCTGTGGGGAGGTGATTGCGCCGCGTGGGACGGTGACGTGTCCCCGGGGGGGACGGATATCCCAAACGATGGGATCGACCAAGATTGCTCAGGTGTAGACGCAACGGTTCACATCATCGATCCTGCGAGCACGTTCACGCCGGAGAAGCCATCTCCGAGAAGCGTGCTCCTCGTCACTGTCGACACACTCCGCGCCGATCACATGAGTCTGTTTGGGTATCCACAGCAAACGAGCCCAGGGCTGGATCGGCGCGCGTCGAGATTACAGATCTTTGAGCGCGCGTATTCAACAGGTCCTTGGACGAGCATCGCGATCCCAACGCTGCTTCGGGGGGTCTACGCGCGGCGATTACGCTGGGAACCCTACGTTGAGACCAACGAGGGCCGGATGTTGCGCGTGCAGGCTCCACCGAAGTTGATGGACAACGAGCAGCCATTGAACTTATTCATGCTGCCGGAGGAAGACAGCCCGCCGCCGCTGCCGTGGTGGCTGCAGCGACGAGGCATGCTCACCATGGCTGTCGCGGACGATCGAGATTCGGAGCTTCTCGACCCCTCAACCGGAATCGCTGTGGGCTTTGACGTATTTGTAGAGGGGGACGAGGTCCAGGGAGCCGATCCGGATGACGCGGTGGTGAATAGGGCGATCGAGGCGCTTGAGGGGGTCTCTGACGACGAGCCGTGGTTCTTGTGGGTCCATCTGTTTGGCCCTCATGCTCCGTCAACGCGCCACCCTAGCTCGCCCACGTTTGGTGTCGGCGTCGTCGCCGACTACGATCACGAGATTCATTTTGCGGACGCGCAGATTGAACGTCTCATCGACGCCGCGATCCGAAAAGACCCTAGGGTTGCCTATATCGTCACCGCAGACCACGGAGAGACGCTCCTCCCCAACGGTCGACACCACGGGTTTAAACTCACTGATGACCTCATTCGGGTCCCGCTGTTGCTCGGGGGAGCAGGGCTCCCCGTGGGACGCGTAGCGACGCCGGTGAGTACCGTCGACATAGTTCCTACAATCCTTGAACTCACGGAGACACCGGCGCCGGCCTATTTGGATGGCCGCAGCCTGCTCGGAGGTCTGGAGCAAGGACGTATGATTTACAGCGATGTCTGGCGCCACCGGGAAGATGGCTCGTTGCATTCGGAGAAGGCGGCGGCGTTGGATGGGTCGGTCCGTTACGTTGTCTCCGGGACCGAGAATGCGGGCCGATTCACGGACCTTCAGCCCTCGGGGCGGAGTCAGGCAGGACTGGAAGCCGCCGTGGACCTCCAAAGATATGTGCGGTTGCTTCATGAATATCGAGAGAAGGGCGTGCTCGTCCGCGCGCGGTCGCCGGACCAGAAACCTGAGCCTGAGCGAGGCGAACCGTAGGGGGAACTTGATGGGGGGCATCGCTCGGCCCTCGTGGCACGGCGCCTATCTCGACTCGCCGAGGTTGAGCCCGAGCGTTCCTCGCTTTTCGGATCCACGACGCCGGCTTTGACGGCGACCTGCGGGCGCCGGCGCATTTGTGCGGGACCTGATATATTGTCGGTCCGCGCGTATGGGAACGAAGGCAAAGGGGCTCGGGTCTGGTGGCGCGCTCTTGGGGTTCGCGAAGCTGTACTTTCTCATCGCGTCGTACGCGACGGTGCTCGCGCTGACCCGGCTCATCGATCCCTCTACCTTCGGATCCTACAGCGCGGTGGGGAGGCTGATCGCCGTCCCGAACATGGTGATCATCTACACGCTGATGTTCACCGTGAGCCGCCCGCTCGCCGCCGAGTATGAGCGCGGTACCCCGAGCTACGACGCCGTGCGTGGGCGCGGGTTTCGGCTCGCCGGGCTGCTGGGTGGCGTCGTCAGCGTGACGTTCTTCGTGGGCGCGCCGTGGTTCGCGCGGGCGCTCTCGGAGCCTTCGCTGGCTGGGCCCATCCGGATCGTCGCCCCGATCTCCTTTATCTACGCGCTCTACGCGGTGAATATCGGCACCATCAACGCGCGGCGAGCGTTCCCGCGGCAGGCCGCGCTCGACATCCTGATGGCCACTGTCAAGGCGGGCTTGATCATCATGGCGGCGGCGCTTGGTCTGGGGCTGACATTGACATTGGGAGGCTTCACCGCGGCGAGCGTCGTGGCGTTCTCGGTCTCGATGCTCTGGGTGCGGCGGGTGCGGCCCGCCGCGTCGGGACGCGCGACCGAGGGGGCGCCGATGACAGAGCTCGCGGGAACCCTCATCATCTTCACCTTGTCCACCAACCTCCTGCTCTCGATGGACTTGTTCATCTTGAAGCACTTCGCTGTGACCGCGGCGCTCAAAGAGGCGGTCGGATATTATTCGGGCGCGCAGTACATCGCGCAGGTTCCGTACAGCCTGCTCAACGCGGTCAGCTTGCTGATGTTCCCGCTCATTGCGACCCTCCACGCCGAGGGGGAGACCGAGCGCGTGCGCGACTACGTGACCCAGACCGCGAAGGTCATGGTGGTGCTGCTGGCGCTGATGGGGACTGTCGCGGCCGCTGCGGCACCTGGGATTATGGGGCTGCTGTTCCCGCCCTCCTACGGCGTCGCGGCGGACGACTTGCGCCGCATCGTGGTCGGATACTCGGGCTATTCGATGACGGTGACGGTGGCGTGGATTCTCAACAGCAGCCAGCGCTCACGGACCGCGTTGTTGCTGGTTGCGCTGACGCTGGCGGTGTCCGCTGCGGGCGCTTGGTTCGGGGCTCCGAGGACAGGCAGCGACGGGGTGGCGTGGGCGGTCATGACGGCCGGTAGCGTCGGGGCGCTCGCCTCACTCGTCGCCCTTTATCACCATTTCGGAGTGCGGCTGCCGGCACTGTGGCTGATCAAAGTCGTGGCTGTGATCGCGGGGGTGTACAGCCTCGGCGCGACGTGGAGCCCCGCGTCGAAGCCGCTCATTCTAGTTAAGCTCTTGATGTTGACGCTCGCATTTTTCGCGGGCGTGTTTGGGTTGCGGGTGGTGTCAGTAGCTGAGGTTAAGGAGCTACGACGGCGTGGATAGCTCTCGCTGGTTCTTGGTGAGTAAGCCCCTGCGCGCCCCCTTCGCAGATGGTTCGAGCGTCCTGGTCCGCTCTTTGCTCCAGTCGATGCCGCCGGAAGAGATGTTCACGTACTTCGGCGATCCTGCGCATCCGCTGCGTGCGGGGGCGGCTGATCGCGTGGTCGAACGCGCGCCCATGGGGCACGCGCCGAGTATGAGGGCCAAGCTCTCGGTCCTCAGCGAGCTCGTTCGTCCATCGCACCGGCGCGAGGGGCTGCATTTCTTCTTCACGCCCAACGCCATCACCTCGCGAGTCGTTCGTGGGCTGAGGATGACGGGGCCTCGCCGACCCGTCATCCAAACGGTCATGTCGGCCGACGGCGTCGAGCGGATGGCGTCGCACCTGCGGGGGCTCGACGCCGTCGTGACACTTTCGGAGCACACACGCGCGCGCTTGGTAGAGAGCGGGCTCGACGCGAACAGGGTCGTGAGGATCTATCCGGGCGTGACGCTGGGAGCGCCGCGGCGGGGGGCGGTGCCGAGAGTCTTGTTGTATGCGGGGGACCTCGATCTCGCGACGGCGCGGCGCTTGATCACCTGCGCGCGAGCGCTGCCGAGCGGAGAGAGGTCGGCGTGGCGGCTCGTGGTCGCCTGTCGACCCAAGGGAGCACGAGACGCTGACGCGCGGGCGCTGCTTCGAGCAGAGCTGGGCGTTGAACTTGGGAACGGTCAGGTCGAATTGTTGGGTCACGTGGAGGATTTTCCCGGCCTGGTGCGGCGCTGCGGCTGCCAGATCTTTGTCGCAGATCATGTCCGGAAGAAAGTTGACCTCCCGCTGACCTTGCTGGAGGGTCTCGCGCAGGGGCTCGGCCTCCTGGCGCTTGATTTCAAGCCCTTGAACGAAATCTTTGAGGTCGCCGACGCGGAGGGACTGGAGGTGGGAGCACGCCTTCCACTCGTCGGTGACGAGGCTCAGTTTGCCAGTGAATTCAGCGCGGCGCTGCCGGATGAAGCCGCGGCGAAGCGGTGGCGCGCCGACGCCCACGCGCTGATCGCGGCCCATTTTTCTTCGAAGCGACTAGCGAGCGCATACCAAACGTTGTACCGACAATTGAATGACCGGCACGGACAATCGAAGCTACTACGATGAGTTCGCGGCGGGCTATGACGACGGGCGCGACGTCGGTTATCACAAGCTGATCGACGACCAAGCGGCTGAGCTTGTTCGAAGGGTTGGGGAGGGCAAGCGCGTGCTCGAGGTGGGGTGTGGGACCGGCCTGGTGCTCGGTCGCATCGCACAGTTCGCGAGCGCCGCGAAAGGCATCGACATATCACCCGGCATGTTGACCCACGCCAAGGATCGGAACTTGGACGTGCAGGAGGCGGACTGCACAGACCTTCCGTTTGAGGACGCGAGCTTCGATGTGGCCTGCTCATTCAAGGTGCTGGCGCACGTCCCCAATTTCGACGCCGCCGTCGCGGAGATGGTTCGGGTTGTGCGGCCCGGCGGTCACCTCGTGATCGACATCTACAACCGCGCTTCGATTCGTTATTTGATCAAGCGGCTCTTTGGCCCGCGGAAGACCTCCGCGACCTTCGACGAGGGCGCGATTGAGACGCGCTTTTGGAACCTCGCTGAGGCGCTGGCGCACGTGCCCGAGCGGACGCAGCTGGTGGACGTCGCCGGGATCCGCGTGATGACGCCGCACCCCGCCGTGAATCGTCTCCCTCTGGTGGGGGCCATGAGTCGGGCGTTGGAGTGGAAGCTGATGGACGGTCCGCTGGCGAGGCTCGGCGGGTTTATGGTGCTCACGTTGGAGCGCACTGCGTGAAGCGCCGGCGCACCCTCGTGGTGACGTCCACGTTTCCACAATACGAGGATGACGATCGGGGCGCGTTCCTGCGTCGTCACTGGGAGCGAGAGGCTGCGAGGGGCCACGATGTCTCGGTGCTCGTACCGAAGACCGCATGGAACGACGATCACTACCGGCCGGGCGTTCGCGTGCGGAGGTTTTCGTACGCGCCGCGCCGCGTGTCGAGCCTGACGGGGCACTTTGGAATCCTCGAGAATATTCGCGAGCGTCCGTGGCGGGCGTGCCTGGTGCCCGCGTATCTGTGGGCGCTCCACCGCGCGGTCGCCAGGGAGCTTTCGGAGGGGAGCTACGACCGCGTGGTGGCGCACTTTTGGCTGCCGAGTGGGGTCGTGGTCGCACGTATCTGCGCTGGCAGAATCCCATTCGAGCTTTACGGTCACGGCACCGACGTCGACATCGTGATGGCCTCGCCCGCGCCGTTGCGGGCTGCGATGGCGAAGCGGCTGGCGCGGGCCTCTGTCATTCATGTGCCGTCGACTCGCAAGCGAGACGCGATCATCGAGGCGCTCGGCTGGCATCACATCGCCCACAAGGTGCGAGTGGAGCAGATGAGTCATGCGATCGCGATGGGCGAGGAGCGGTGTCCCCGTGCGCTTGAGCGCGAGTACATTTTATTTTTGGGTCGCCTGATCGATCAAAAGGGGGTGAACGTGCTGTTGGAGGCGGCGTCGGAGCATCCGGGGCTCTGTGTGGTCATCGCCGGAGACGGGCCGCTGCGCGCGTCCTTGGAACGCCGAGCGGAACAGCTCCGTGTGGACGCGAGGTTTGTGGGCTGGGTGCAAGGGGCGACAAAACGCGCGCTCATTCGAGATGCCGACGCGGTCGTCGTGCCTTCGCGTGCGATCCGAGGACTCAGCGAGGGGGCCCCGCTCGTGGTGGCCGAGGCGCACGCCATGGGGCGGCCGATTGTGGCGTCGGATGTGGGAGGCATCGCGGAGTTGGCAGCGGCCATCGGCGCCCAGCCGCAGCGGGTGCCACCCGACGATCGGGCGGCGCTCGCCCGGGTGTTGGGGCGTCTTTAGTACAGACGAGGGACCCCTAGGTCGCGCGCTGCGATGTCGGGAGGGCGCTGCGGGCTTGCGACAGCGCTTGACGGAGCAGAGGAATGATCTCCCGCTCATCGGGAGTCTCCACGATCTGAATGTCGTCACCTTGGTGGGCTCGGACGGCGTCCCGATACTGCGCCAAGGTCCACCCGCTCGTCTGCGCGTTGCCGCCGGGTATTGGTCGGCCAGCGGCGTCGTAACGACAGGCACCGGGTGCGAAGAAAATGACCGACCAGCGCTCACGCTGAAGCCTCTCGAGGAAGTCATCGTCGGAGGTGGCTGATACGAAGCTGGGGTCGCCGAGGTGTGGCGGCAGCATCTCGGTGGCTCGCACCGCCATCTGTGGATCACATCCACGCGCGAGGACGCGCTTGTCGGTATGATCGAGTGAGGGGGGATCGCCGACGCCCTCCGCGATCTGTCGCATCATGCGGGCTCGGGGGTCGCTCGGGTTGTTGTGGTCTTGGCTCATGATGGACGCGGCAGGCTCGCTGCTACGAAGAGTACCGCGGATGAGGCGCGCGCAGGTTCGTTCGCGGCTCGAATACGGGAAGAGACCGACGCGATGCCGGCTCCGCGCGCGAGGCGTGCAGATCTAGCTGCCGTTGGGGACAGGTCGCCGGGGCAGCCGCCCGAGCCAGCATTCGACGATGAGGGCGTGCGGCAACGTGAGTGCCGCCAGGGGAACGATGGCCGAGGCGAGGACGTCGGAGTGACTCCATCCGCCGTCTGTGGAGGCGAGCGCCCAACCGAGTCCCACTATCGCGACGCCCGCGAGTCCAACCACCAGCTCCAGGCCGCGTGGATAGGAGCGACCCAGGACTCCCCGCGACAGGCGGCGCCCTCGGACCGCCAGGATGTGGCTCGGCGCGTGCCACCCCCCGAAATATACGGCGAACCCGAGCAGGCCCGGGGTGAGGAGCAACATCGTCATGAGCGCGGAGGACTCCCACAACTCCCGCGGCCGAACGCTGGAGAGCGCGAGCACCACGATGTGCTGGACGGCCAACACTCCCGCGATCACGGCGGCCTGTTCGATCGACACGAGGGGGAGGAACGATACGCCCGTCAGCGCCTCCACGAGCGGACGCGTGGCTCCCCAGTCCGCGAGGATCGGGACCCCAACAACGGCGAGGCCGCGGCTGAGGATCGCGAGCGGTGTGGGCCGAAGACCGAGCAGACCTCGCAGATCTCCTTCGCCAAAATGCCACACGGAGACCGCGAAAAATGCCGCGGAAAACAAGGGCGCGTGCTCGGTCCAGGTGAGGCAGATGACGGCCACTACGCCTGCGTACATGACGAGGAGGGGACACGCGTGACGCAGGCCCCGCGCGAACAAGAACTCTAGGTCATAGGCGCCGTGCGGAATTCCGGAAACCAGCGCGAGGGCGAGCGCTGCGGGGGCGACCCTCTCCATCGGCAGCCCCAGCGCAGACGCCGACGCGACGATCAGAGTGAGGGACAGGGCGAGCCGACGCCCTGCCTTCATCGCGCACCTTCGTGCAGCGCTGGATACACACCGTACGGCGGCTCCACCGCCCACGGTGTGTGACGTAGCGCGGGGAGGGCACTCTTCAAGAATGGACCCCACGGCAACGTGGAGAAGACGATCTTTAACTCTTCACGGAGCGACGGTCGCTCGTCGAGGAACCGCAACACGGAGTCGGCCTCGGTGTCACGGAGGAGGGTTTGGAGGGCCCTGGTCGCCTGTTGGGGCGCGTGGTGGATCATGTGGAGCAGCGTGGTGTCGTAGGCCCGAAATCGCCACGCGGGTGCTGGGAGCGGGGTCGGGCGGCCGGTCGCCCAGGTCTTCGCGAGGTGCTCGGTTTGCTGCTGAATACGCAAAAAAGCGTACCCCGTGGTCGGCTTGGCCATCCCGCCCACCACGCCGAGGTTGAACGCGCGAGGACCCCGGCGCTGAGGAAGTCGCTGCTCAAACATAGGGATGGCCCCGTACTCTTCTCGGACGATGTCGCAGTCCGCGAGCCCACGACGTTTGAGCTCGCGGTGAACACACCTGCGATGTTCCGCGCTGCCAAGTGGTTTGGCAGAGAAAACAGTGTGCTCGTGCAGGACCTCGCTCGACGAGAAGGGCAAACGGTACATAAACGTGGGGCCCTCCCGCTGGGGGACGTCAAAGTCCATGAGTGTAAACGTAGAGGGGTCGAACCGCGGCGTGTCACTTCGAACGACCACGCCGGCGAAGTGCTGCCACACGGGATACCTAGGTTCTTGAGTCGCGTCAAAGAGGCAGCTTTGGAAGGCGTAGGGGGCACGAAGCGTGCGGTCGGAGAGGTGCACGCGCGCCTCTCGATACGTGGACTCCACGCGCTGCACGCTGCCGGTGATGAACTCCACACCGGGAAGGGCTTCGAGCGCGGCGCGGGAAATCGCTCGATCCTGATGCGCGACGACACTGCCGTGACGGTGAGCCTGTCGAGTAGAGGAAGAGGACGAT